>NZ_JBXAMS010000007.1:0-342386 GCF_058800905.1 Pseudomonas sp. GW822-FHT04C11
ACTGGGGCTCAGCGGCACATGACTGGAAAAGCGCGATGAATCAATTTGCGATTCTGTACGGAGATCGATTTATCAGGTCGACCTGGTAAAAGCACGGCCTGCCTGACGGCAGGCCGTTACCGGCCCGCACACAAAATATCTGACAGTCCCGTTTTTAGGGCCGCTTCGCGACCCAGCGGGAGCAAGCTCCCTCGCCACAGTTGCTGTACCCGGTCACACAGTGGCTCCTCGCAACATCACTGTGCCAGCGTTATCCTGTCGGGGTTTTTTCCCACGACAATTGCGAACTACCGAATGCCTATCCTGACCCGTTACGTACTGCGCATCCTCGAACTGATGAAGCGCTATCCTGGGGTCATTGCGCTCGGTGGCTTCATCTCAGGGGTCTGCAGTTTCATTCTGGTCGACCGCCAACAAAGCCTGGCAACCTGGATTGCAACCATCATGCTGGTCAGCTGGCTCTGGCTGATGCTGGAAAACAGCCTGACGGAGCTGTTCACCAAAGTCTTCAAGCGTGAGATCCCGCAGCCGTTGTTGCGCTATGCGACGCAGATGATTCATCAGGAAAGTCTGTTCTTCGTCTTGCCGTTCTTTTTCATCACTACCACCTGGAACAGTGGGCAACTGGTGTTCACCGGGCTGCTCGGAGCGGCGGCGCTGGTTTCGATCACCGACCCGCTGTATTACAAATGGCTGGCGCCGCGCCGCTGGCTGTTCCTGGCGATGCACACCCTGACGCTGTTTGCCGCGCTGCTGACGGCATTGCCGATCATCCTGAACCTGACCACCGCTCAGAGTTTCAAACTGGCTCTTGGCACCGCGATGCTGCTGTCCTTTCCAAGCCTGGCGTCGATCTTTCCGATTCGTACGATCCGCGGCGGCCTGAGCGTGCTCAGCATCACCCTGGCCATCGGCTGCGCCGGCTGGTTGCTGCGTTCCTGGGTGCCGCCGGCCACGTTGTGGATGACGCAAGTGGCAATCAGCACACAACTACAAGACCGTACACCCGGCGACAGCCACAATGAAGTCAGCGTCGCCCAACTGCGCCCTGATGGTCTGTACGCCTACACCGCGATCAACGCACCGCGCGGGCTCGACGAGCGGATTTATCACGTCTGGCAGTTCAACGGCAAAGAGGTCGACCGCATCGCACTGGATATCCACGGCGGGCGCAAGGAAGGATACCGGGCCTGGAGCCATAAACAGAACTTCCCCGGCAACCCGGCAGGCGACTGGCAAGTAAGGGTACTGACTGAAGACGGTCAGGTGATCGGCGTACTGCGCTTTGAGGTGACCGACGCCAGCCAAAACGGCACGACGCCGAGCGAGGCAAAATAGCCGGGATCATGCTATTACGTAGCACTGCGTATCAGTCGAACAAGCACGGAGATTATGAGCAGCACAATTGCCGGCAGTGCCCAACTCGATACTTCGAACACCCCTGCGCGGTTGCGGGTCACGGGTGACTGGACGCTTGTCCATTACGCCGACCTCAAACGCCTGAGCAACACTCTCAAAGGTCAGTACGACGACCGAACCCCCATCGACCTCAACGGCCTCGGCGCGCTCGACACCGCCGGTGCCTCGCTGCTGGTCGAGCTGCTCGGTGCCGAACGCCTCGGCAAGTCCGCCGAGCACCCCGACTGCAGCCTGTCCGCAGCCGACCGCGCGCTGCTGCAAACCGTCTATTGCTCGCTGACTGACTTCTGCATCCCCATCAAAGAGCCCGAAATCAGTGTCGGCATTCAACTGCTGACCCGCATCGGGCGCGCGGTCGATGCGGTCTGGCAGGACACGCTGCAACTGTTGGGGTTTGTCGGGCTGATCCTGGAAACCATCACTCGCAGCCTGTTTCGCCCCAAGCGCTGGCGGATCACGCCAATGGTCGCGCACATCGAACAAACCGGCCTCGACGCCGCGCCCATCGTCGCCTTGCTGACCTTCATGGTGGGTGCAGTGGTGGCCTTCCTCGGTGCCACGGTACTCGCCAGTTTTGGTGCGAGCATTTTTACCGTGGACCTGGTGGCATTCTCGTTCCTGCGTGAGTTTGGTGTGCTGCTGACCGCGATCCTGATGGCCGGGCGCACTGCCAGTGCCTTCACCGCGCAAATCGGCTCGATGAAAGCCAACGAAGAAATCGACGCAATCCGCACCTTGGGCCTCGATCCGATGGAGCTGCTGGTGGTGCCGCGGGTGTTGGCGTTGCTGGTAGCGCTGCCGATGCTGACCTTTCTGGCAATGCTCTCGGGGATAGTCGGTGGCGGGGTGGTCTGTGCGATATCGCTGGGTATCTCGCCGGCGATGTTCCTGTCTTTGCTGCAATCGGACATCGGCGTTCAACATTTTCTGGTCGGCATGGTCAAAGCACCGATCTTCGCTTTTCTGATCGCCTCCATCGGTTGTCTGGAAGGCTTCAAGGTCAGTGGCAGCGCTGAATCCGTTGGCGCCCACACCACGTCCAGTGTGGTGCAGTCGATTTTCGTGGTGATCGTGCTCGATGCGGTCGCCGCGTTGTTCTTTATGGAGATGGGCTGGTGAGTCGTTTACCCCGTGCGCCCTCAGAGGCGGTGATCGAAGTCCGTGGGCTGTGCAATCGCTTCGGCCGCCAAAGCGTGCATGAAAACCTCGACCTGGATTTGTACAAGGGCGAGATTCTCGCCGTGGTCGGCGGCTCAGGCAGCGGCAAATCGGTGTTGCTGCGCAGCATCGTTGGCCTGCGCCAGCCCAGCGAAGGCATGGTGAAGGTGTTTGGCAAAAACCTGCCGAGCCTGACGGAGCATGAACGCTCACTGGTCGAGCGGCGCTTCGGCGTGTTGTTTCAGAAGGGTGCGTTGTTCTCTTCGCTGACCGTGACCGAAAACGTCGCCTTGCCCTTGATCGAACACGCCGGCCTGAGTCGCGACGACGCCGAACATCTGGCGGCGGTTAAACTGGCCTTGGCTGGCCTGCCGCTGTCGGCTGCCGACAAGTACCCGGCCTCGCTGTCCGGCGGCATGATCAAACGCGCCGCGCTGGCCCGCGCCTTGGCGCTGGACCCGGACATCCTGTTCCTCGATGAGCCGACCGCCGGCCTCGATCCGATCGGCGCCGCGGCGTTCGATCAGTTGATCCTGACGTTGCGTGATGCGTTGGGGCTGAGTGTTTTCCTGGTCACCCACGACCTCGATACGCTGTACACCATCACCGACCGGGTCGCGGTGCTGGCGCAGAAAAAAGTACTGGTGGCCGACGCCATCGACACCGTGTCGGAAACCGACGACGCGTGGATTCACGAATACTTCCACGGCCCACGCGGCCGTGCGGCGCTTTCAGCCGCTTCACAGCTTAACGAGGTATGACATGGAAACCCGAGCCCACCATGTATTGATCGGCCTGTTCACCGTATTGGTGGTGGCCGGTGCATTGCTGTTCGGCCTGTGGCTGGCCAAGTCCAGCGTCGACAGCGAGTTCAAGGATTATGAGGTCGTCTTCAACGAGGCGGTCAGCGGTCTGTCCAAAGGCAGTGCAGTGCAGTACAGCGGGATCAAGGTCGGCGATGTAGTGAGTTTGCGCCTCGACCCCAAAGACCCGCGCCGGGTATTGGCGCGGATTCGCCTGGGTGGCGAAACCCCGATCAAGGAAGACACCCAGGCGAAACTGGCGCTGACCGGGATTACCGGCACCTCGATCATCCAGCTCAGCGGGGGTACGCCACAAAGCCCCGAGCTACGCGGCAAGGACGGTAATTTACCGGAGATTGTTGCCTCTCCTTCGCCCATCTCACGATTGCTGAACAATAGTGATGACCTGATCAGCAGCGTCAACCTGTTGCTGCATAGCGCCAACCAGATGATGTCGCCGGAAAACGTCGACCGCCTGGGCAAAACCCTTGAGAACCTGGAGCAAACCACCGGAAGCATTGCCGAGCAGCGCGGGGATCTTAGCCAGGCCATGCAACAACTGGCGTCGGTAGGCAAACAGGCCAGCGCCACTCTGGAACAGACGTCTGCGCTGATGCGCAACGCCAACGGTATGCTCAACGATCAAGGCAAACAGATGGTCGGCAGTGCCGAGCAAGCCATGAAGTCGCTGGAGCAGAGCAGCGCGACCATCAACAGCTTGCTGACCGACAATCAGGATGCGCTGAATAACGGCATGCAGGGGCTCAACAGCCTGGCCCCGGCCATACGTGAGTTGCGCGACACCCTGAGTTCGTTACGTGCCATCTCTCGTCGCCTGGACTCCAACCCCAGTGGTTACTTGCTGGGCGGCGACAAGGATAAGGAGTTCACGCCATGAAACCTGTCTACCGCGGCTTTGCGCACTGCGCGCTGTTGGCGAGTTTCGCGCTGACCAGTGCCTGCTCGATTCTACCCAAGGCTGACCCGCTGGATGTCTACCGCCTGCCTGCCACGCCGAACGCCGCGTCATCGATGCACGCCAACTCGGTGCTGTGGTCGCTACGTCTGTCTAAACCTCAGGCCAGCGACGTGCTCAACAGTGCAAAAATCGCCGTGATCCCTCAAGGCGATCTGATCAGCAGCTACAAGGCTTCGCGCTGGAGCGATCCTACGCCGATCCTGTTGCGCAATCGGCTGCTCGCCGGGTTTGCCCAGGATGGCCGCGTACAGCGGCTCAGTACCGACGACAGCAACTTGCAGACGGATCTGGAACTGGGCGGGAACCTGCAAGCGTTCCAGACGGAATATCAAGGCAACACCGCGCAAGTGGTCATTAGCCTGGATGCGCTACTGGTGCGTGGAAATGACCAGCGGATCCTCGCCAGCCGCCGCTTCGAAGTGCGCCAGCCATTGAGCGATGTGAAGGTGCCCGCAGTGGTGACCGGGTTTGGTCAGGCCAGTGACACGCTCACGGCGCAGGTGATTGCATGGACGGTAGAGCAGGGGCAGAAGACTGCGACCATGAAGCCCTGAGCCAGCACCGTACCCGTGGCAAGGGAGCTTGCTCCCGCCGGCCGGTCCGCGCTCGGGCGAAGCAGTCGCAAACCATTGGGCACGGTGTGCCAGACAGAATGTAATCACAGGTTTTAGGGCCGCTACGCGACCCAGCGGGAGCAAGCTCCCTCGCCACAGAGATAGCGGACTACCCAAAGAACCAGTAGCAAACCCCGATCGCCCCCAGCACCCCGGCGAGTTCCGCCAGCAGTGCGCAACCCACGGCATGTCGCGCACGCTGAATGCTCACCGCTCCGAAGTACACCGCCAGCACATAGAACGTGGTTTCGGTACTGCCTTGAATAGTTGCTGCCACCAGCGCCGGGAAGCTGTCGACGCCTTGAGTCTTCATGGTTTCGATCAGCATCGCCCGTGCAGCGCTGCCGGAGAACGGCTTGACCATCGCGGTCGGCAGGGCATCGACGAAACGCGTGTCCCATCCGGCCCACTGCACCAGATGGCGAATCCCGTCCAGACCGAAGTCCAGCGCCCCGGACGCGCGCAATACGCCCACTGCACAGAGCATCGCTACCAGATACGGCAGCAGGTTCTTGGCGACATCGAAGCCTTCTTTGGCACCTTCGACGAACGCTTCGTAGACCTTGACCTTGCGCAGCGCGCCAATCACCAGAAACAGCATGATCATCCCGAACATCGTCAGGTTGCCGAGGATCGATGACAGGCTCGCCAGGGCAGTGGCTGAGAGCGCCGTCAACAGCGCCATGAAGCCACCCAGCAGCAGCGCACCCGGAATCAGATAGGCCAGCACCACCGGGTCCCACAGTCGCAGACGCTGCATGAACGATACCGACAGCAGACCGACGATGGTTGAACAACTGGTCGCCAGCAAGATCGGCAGGAACACCAGCGTCGGGTCGGCCGCACCTTGCTGGGCGCGGTACATGAAGATAGTCACGGGCAGCAGGGTCAGGGACGAGGCGTTAAGCACCAGGAACAGGATTTGTGCATTGCTTGCGACCGTGGTGCTGGGATTGAGCTCCTGCAACGCACGCATCGCCTTGAGACCAATCGGCGTAGCGGCATTGTCGAGCCCCAGGGTGTTGGCAGCAAAGTTGAGGGTGATCAGGCCGATGGCCGGATGACCCGCCGGCACTTCGGGCATCAGGCGCAGGAACAGTGGGCCCAGCGCCTTGGCCAGCCAGTCGACGATCCCGGCTTTTTCAGCGATCCGCAGAAAGCCCAGCCAGAGGGTCAGGGTGCCGAACAGCAACACCATGACGTCGACCGACAGCTTGGCCATGGCGAAGATGCTTTCCACCATCGTCGCGAAGATCCCGGCATTGCCGCCAATCAGCCACTGCGCGAGTGCCGAAACGGCCGCCACGATGAAAAAGCCAAGCCACAGGCCATTGAGCATCAGTCAAATCCCCCAGAAGATGCCGCGAATGATAGCGGGGTGGGCAGAAACGACAAACCCCGGATTTCTCCGGGGTTTGTTTGGCTCTACTTGTAGGAGCGGGAGGCGTCTGGCTCTTGCCCGCGATGAACAATGATGCGGTGTATCTGATACACCGTGGCGCCTGCATCGCGGGCAAGCCTTGCTCCTACAGAGGGCGGCACTGTCAGTTGCGGGAAGCCTCGCCAGCCGGCAGCTTCTCTTTGCTGCGCCAGTGCGGCAGGGAGTTCCAGTAGCGCTGGCCCTTGGCGTCGTCGTACATACCTTCCCAACGGGAGACAACCAGCACAGCCAAGGCGTTGCCGATCACGTTCAGTGCGGTACGGGCCATGTCCATGATGCGGTCGACACCGGCAATGAACGCCAGGCCTTCCAATGGAATACCGACACTGCCCAGCGTTGCCAGCAGAACCACGAACGACACGCCCGGCACGCCGGCGATACCTTTGGAGGTGACCATCAGCGTCAGTACCAGCAGCAACTGCTGGCTGATCGACAGGTCGATACCGTACAGCTGGGCAATGAAGATCGCCGCGATGCTCTGGTACAGGGTCGAACCGTCGAGGTTGAACGAGTAACCGGTTGGCACCACGAAGCTGCAAATAGCTTTCGGTGCGCCGTAGGCTTCCATCTTCTCGATCACGCGCGGCAGCACGGTTTCGGAGCTCGCGGTGGAGTAGGCCAGCACCAGCTCATCCTTGAAGATGCGCATCAGCTTGATCACCGAGAAACCGAACAGGCGAGCAATCAGGCCCAGCACTACGAAGGCGAAGAAGGCGATGGCGACGTAAACCAGGATCACCAGTTTGGCCAGCGGCAGCAGGGACGCGAAACCGAAGTTGGCAACGGTCACTGCGATCAGTGCGAACACGCCGATCGGGGCGTAGTTCATGATCATGTGAGTGACCTTGAACATGCTCTCCGAGACGCCCTGGAACATCTTCACCAGCGGCTCGCGCAGGTCCGATTGCAGGCTCGACAGACCAAGACCGAACAACACCGAGAAGAAGATGATCGGCAGCATCTCGCCACGCGCCATGGCGGCAAAGATGTTCGATGGAATCAGGTTGAGGATGGTTTCGATGAACGCGTGTTCATGCTGAACCTCGGCCGCGGTCGCCTGGTACTTGGAAATATCCACAGTGCCCAGGGTGCTCATGTCGATGCCGGAACCCGGGTGGAACACGTTGGCCAGCACCAGGCCGACCAGAATGGCGATGGTAGTGACGATTTCGAAGTAAATGATGGTCTTGAGACCAATGCGCCCCAGCTTCTTCGCATCACCCACACCGGCAATGCCGACGACCAGCGAGGAGATCACGATAGGGATCACGATCATCTTGATCAGACGGATAAAGATATCGCCCGCCGGTTGCAGGACGTTACTGATCCACCAGGCTTTTTCCGCACTGAAGTGGTTGAGCAACGCACCGATTGCAATGCCCAGTACCAGACCGATGAGGATCTGCCAAGCGAGGCTCAGCTTTGCCTTCTTCATATCATTACCCTTTTCTTATAAATGGACTCGGGAAGATGCACAAACTGGAACGCCCAATGGCGGAAAAGTCTGTGCATCTGCCCCCGGATAAGGTCGCCCGGAGCGCGTAATTACGGCTCTCTGGCAGATAAAAAAGGCGCAACTATTCCGATGCACAGGAGCGACGTCTAATGCCGTAAACGCCTACCCTATGCCGAATCGGCATGAGCTTTTTCAAAGCAAACCGCCGTCCCAACCGGTTCGAATACGACATTTCGGCAGGCATAAGTGCCGTGAACCGGCCATCGCAGAGGGGATTGATCGTTTTTTGAGCAACGGAATATGGACAAAAACCAAGGAAAAATCCTACGCGCCGTAGTGAATAGTGAGCAGCAATCAGCGCCAAATTTGTCGATATACGGTCACCCGGAAACACTGCGAAATGTTTTGTGAAGAACACCGATGGTTTTTTTGCCGGCCGGGGTAGCGATAAAAATGGTTTGGCAGCTCTAGGTCAATGCTTTGCACATATAAGCACGCCGCAGATTTGTCACGTCATGAATGACGGTCAAATATGCGGCGCTGCTTGTCCTGACCCGGCCCTTGCGCGGGTACTCCCTGTACCCGTAGGTCACTCCAATTCTGAAGCAATCAGAACGTCCCGGCCCCTTGGCCATGCGCGCACCCTCCTCGGGTGGGCGCAGAGGAAAGAGGTATTGCTGACCTCCTTCTGTTTTTCAAACCCGCTACCCGTTCGGGTCTGTCTTCAAGCAAATGCCCACGATCAGCCTCGACCACGACGGCCAAAGATGAACGAAGCAACAAACATCACCAGGAACACGACAAAGAGAATCTTGGCGATACCCGTGGCGGTGCCCGCGATACCACCGAAGCCCAGTACGGCAGCGACAATGGCAATAATCAAAAATGTAATCGCCCAGCTCAACATGGTGATTCTCCTTACGCTTCTATTTAGAGGTGTTGCTATTCCCGGCACATGAACATCGCGCCGAGCCAGTTACCTAGAACACCCAACGGTCCTGACGCAGCGCCACGGCACCAGGTTCTGCCTGGTCCACACTCATCATTCGCATTGAGGCTGCACCAGCAGGCCGACTGCCTACTGCGCTGAAATGGGTTTGGGTCAAGTGATGAGTCGGCGCAATCGCTGCCTCTGGCTGCTGGCTTTGTTCCCAGCGCAAGAACTGCTGGCCGCCGATCAAGGTGATCAACAAGGCAAACACGGCAAACATCCCTTGCTGGATAGACAGTGGCGAGATACGCAATTGGGCGGCACGTTGGCGATTCATCCGAAACTCCTCCCACACTGGTGGTTATTGGTCAGGGGGCTTCTTCTTAAAATGCCCCCGACTTAACCAGACCGTTGCAGCCTGCATGCCAGCTTCAGGACAGAAATAAACACAACAAAATCAAATAGATATCTTGATTAGCAAAGTGCATTCGGACGCATCCTGCACGATGCCCCGCAGAAGATCGTGCGTAATGCACGATCGATTTGCAGGAAATCGAAAATTTTTGGAATGTATGAAGGGATACGGATGTCAGAAAAAGAGACGGGAAAACGTCGAGGCCGTCAGATAAAGAATAAAAGCCATTAAAATCATATAGTTATTATAAATCCCGACAGACAACTACCCCATTCTGATGAGAAGCGCCCAGAATAAACCATGCAACTTGCCCGATTTTTCCGAGACTAAATTAAGAGCATTCATTTAAGGAGCGTAGGAAAAATGGAATCCGCCACCGAGCATCAAGGCCGCATTTTGCTGGTAGATGATGAATCCGCCATCCTGCGCACCTTCCGCTACTGCCTGGAAGACGAAGGCTATAGCGTTGCCACCGCCAACAGCGCGGCCCAGGCCGACGCCTTGTTGCAACGGCAGGTCTTCGACTTGTGCTTCCTTGACCTGCGTCTGGGCGAAGACAACGGTCTCGACGTCCTGGCGCAAATGCGTGTGCAGGCGCCCTGGATGCGCGTAGTGATCGTCACCGCACACTCGGCCGTGGACACCGCCGTCGATGCTATCCAGGCCGGCGCCGCCGACTATCTGGTCAAACCTTGCAGCCCTGACCAATTGCGCCTGGCCACCGCCAAACAACTGGAAATGCGCCAGCTCTCGGCACGCCTTGAAGCCCTCGAAGGTGAAGTCCGCAAACCCAACGATGGCCTGGATTCCCACAGCCCGGCGATGAAAGTCGTACTGGAAACCGCCCGCCAGGTCGCCAGCACCGATGCCAATATTCTGATACTCGGCGAATCCGGTACCGGTAAAGGCGAACTGGCCCGGGCCATTCACGGCTGGAGCAAACGCGCGAAGAAATCCTTCATCACCATCAACTGCCCATCATTGACAACCGAGCTGATGGAAAGCGAGCTCTTCGGCCACAGCCGCGGGGCATTTACCGGTGCCAGCGAAAGTACCCTCGGCCGGGTTAATCAGGCCGACGGGGGTACATTGTTTCTTGATGAGATCGGCGATTTTCCGCTGGCCTTGCAGCCCAAACTGCTGCGCTTCATTCAGGACAAGGAATACGAAAGGGTCGGCGACCCGGTGACCCGTCGCGCCGATGTGCGAATCCTCGCCGCCACCAACCTCAATCTTGAAGACATGACTCGCGACGGTCGTTTCCGCGAAGACCTGCTCTACCGGCTGAACGTCATCACCTTGCACCTGCCACCACTGCGCGAACGAACCGAGGACATTCTGGCCCTGGCCGAGCGCTTCCTGGCACGCTTCGTCAAGGAATACGCGCGGCCGGCTCGTGTCTTCAGCGACGAAGCACGCGAGGCGCTGCTCGGCTATCGCTGGCCAGGCAACATCCGCGAACTGCGTAACGTGGTCGAACGAGCAAGCATCATTTGCCCACAGGAGCGAGTCGAGATCAGCCATTTGGGCATGGCCGAGCAAACCACCAGCAACGCTCCCAGAATCGGAGCGGCGCTAAGCCTGGATGAATTGGAGAAAGCCCACATCGGCGCGGTACTGGCCAGCGCCGGCACCCTCGATCAAGCAGCCAAGACCCTGGGTATCGACGCCTCGACGCTGTACCGCAAACGCAAGCAGTACAACCTGTGAGCAACACCTTATGAAGCTGGCGATGAAGTTGCGCACACGGCTGTTTCTGAGTATCTCGGCACTGATCACCGTGGCGTTGCTCGGCCTGGTACTCGGGCTGGTCAGCGTGATGCAGATAGCCAGTAACCAGGAAGCGCTGATCCGCGACAACTTCATCACCCTCGACCTGGAGCTCAAGCTGCGCCAGACCCTGGACGATCAGTTGATCAACATGCTCAGCATAAAGCCCGACCTTGAGGCACTGGAATCCTCTGAACGGCGCTACTTCGAGCTACTGGATCAAGGCATCGAGCACGAAAACAGTTTCAATGGCGAGCATCACGGCTTCGAGCAGGCCCGCACGGACTACCTGTCCTTTCTCAAGGCCTTCAGCCTCACGCAGGAACCGTCCGGCAAGCTCGCCGGCAATCGGGACCTCACCGAAAAGTTCAACGTGCTGCGCAACGGCCTTATTGCCGAACACAAACAGGCTCTGGACAACATCGACGAGACCCAGCGCAATGCCCGCGAACATGCACTGCTGATTGCCGGTTTGCTCGGATTGGTCGGGTTGGCAGTACTGGCCATCGGCTTCATCACCGCTCACGGCATCGCCCGGCGCTTCGGTGAGCCGATCGAGGCACTCGCCAAGGCCGCGGATAACATCGGCCAGGGTAACTTCGATGTCACCCTGCCGATTTCCCCGGCAGTGGAACTGACCCAGCTCACCCGGCGCTTCGGGATCATGGCCGAAGCCTTGCGCGAGCATCAGGCAACCAATGTCGATGAACTGCTCGCCGGTCAGCAACGCTTGCAAGCCGTGCTCGACAGCATCGATGACGGTTTGCTGATGATTGATCGTCAGGGCCAACTGGAGCACCTTAATCCGGTTGCACAGCGTCAATTGGGCTGGGACGAAGGCCGCCTCGGCCAAGGCCTGGGCACCGCACTCCAGCGGCCAGAGCTCGATGAACAACTACAAACGGTACTGCGCGGCGGAACGCTGGAGCGTGCGCCTGAAGACCTGAGCATCGAAGTCGATGGCGAGTCGCGTCTGTTGACCTACAGCCTGACGCCGGTCATTCATCCCCAGGGGCATATCCTCGGCGCCGTCATGGTGCTGCACGATGTCACCGAGCAACGGGCCTTTGAACGGGTGCGCAGCGAGTTCGTACTGCGTGCCTCCCATGAGCTGCGTACGCCGGTCACCGGCATGCACATGGCCTTCGGCCTGTTCCGCGAGCGCGCGCACTTTACCGAGGACTCTCGCGAAGCCGACCTGTTGAACACGGTGAATGAGGAAATGCAGCGTTTGATGCAGTTGATCAACGACCTGCTGAACTTCTCGCGTTATCAGAATGGTCTACAAAAACTCACCCTGGCGCCGTGCAACATCGATGACCTGCTGGAGCAGGCACAGGAGCGTTTCGCCGAGCGGGCTAATGAGCAAAGCATCGAGTTGCTGGTGGAAGTGCACACACCACTCCCGCGCCTGCAGGCCGATCAGGCGCAACTCGACCGGGTGCTGGACAACCTGATCGACAACGCGCTGCGCCATACCAGCCACCATGGGCAAATACGCTTGCAGGCTCGCCGGCACGGCGAAAGGGTGATCGTCAGCGTCGAGGACAATGGCGAAGGCATCGCTTACGGCCAGCAGGGGCGGATTTTCGAACCCTTCGTTCAAGTCGGGCGCAAGAAGGGCGGCGCCGGGCTCGGCCTGGCACTGTGCAAGGAGATCGTGCAGCTGCACGGTGGTCGCATGGGCGTATATTCCCGGCCGGGACAGGGCACCCAGTTCTATATGGCACTGCCACTCTAACGAGCGATCACGCCTCGTCATCCAACCGCCGTGACGCCAACCGACGGCCTCGGGTGATCAGTTCAATGAACTGCGTCGCGGTCAAGGCATGGGCGAACAACCAGCCTTGGCCGTAATTCACTCCCTCACTGCTCAGCAACGTGGCCTGGGCTTCATGTTCGATACCTTCGGCAATCACCTTGAGCTGCAAGGCATGCGCCATGCGAATGATGTGCGGCGCCACGCCGCTGCTGGCGGCGTCGTGGCCCAGCGCATCAATGAAAGCCTTATCGATTTTAAGGTAGTCCACTGGCAGGGTTTGCAGGTAAGCCAGGCTGCAATAACCGGTGCCAAAGTCGTCGATCAACACTTGATGCCCGGCATCGCGCAACGCTTGCAGGTTCTCCCGTGCGACCACCACATCGATCAACCCGCGCTCGGTCACCTCAAATGCGATCTGCCGCGCAGCGATCCGGTGCGTGGCCAGCAAGCCTGCCATGACCTGGCCAACCCGCGGCACCATGACGTCGCAGGCCGCCAGGTTGACCGAAATATACAGCTGCGGGTTGGCGCGAAGTAACTTACCGAGCTGTTCAAGCAATCGCTGCAACACGAAGTCAGTGATCTGACGGATCTGCCCGGAGTCTTCCGCCATGGGAATAAACAGGTCCGGGCTGGTCAGCGTGCCGTCCGGCCGGCGCCAGCGCAATAAGGCTTCGGCACCGACACAGTGACGGCTCTTGAGATCGAAGATCGGCTGATACAGGACCTGTAACTCCCCCCGCTTGAGGGCTCCCTGCAACTCACCGCCCAACGATTGCCGCTGGCGGGCCATCAAAAACACCAAACCGCCAATGCTCAAGCCCAGCACCAGGCTTGCCGGCACCAGCCACCACCACAGCGTGGGCAGGTGCGATGCGGTTCGAGGGCTGATCAACACCAACTGGTACTCGGGATTGTTGGTCGGCATGCGATAGATCAGCCGGGTTTTCGTGACCTGCAACGGTTCACTGCTGAAGGACGACCAAGGGTCGCTGAGTGGCCAGGCTTGTGGTGTGCCGAGTACCGGGATCGCCCGAGCGCCATGATCGACCACCACCAACAGGCTGCTGCCGGGCGTGAGATCAACCATGTCGGTCAAATGCCCTCGGGAGGTAGCGACGCGAAAATTACCGCGTCCCAACATCAGCGCTGCACGGTCTTCATCGGGCTCGGTCGAGGTGTTGAGCCAATAACTGTAGGTCGGCCCTTTGATGTCCGGCGGTCGGATTGCCGAAAGCCCATCCTGCCGCGGTCGGCTCGAACAAAATTGCGTGCTATCGATATAGGCCGCTTCATAGACGAAGCGGTAATTGAAACTGACCTGCTGCAAGGTCGCGATCATGTCTGCATCACAGTTACGCAACGGCTGCGCTTCCAGGTCATCCAGGCCTTCGCGCAGTTGACCGAACAGTTGCTCCAGACGCTCCAGAAAGCGTTCGCCCTGAGCATTCATCTGTTCGCTTTCACGTTGCTGGACCTGCCGCTGCGCCACCCCGAGGCTGCCAGCCAACAGCAAGGCCGCACTCAGCGCAGCCGCTAGTATCGCCAAAGACCAAGGGCGATAGAACCAACTGCGCAGGGTTTCGCCAGCGACTGCCATCATTGAATATCCGAAGGATTACCAATGAGTTATAGCTACTGATCAGAAAATAGCCCTGACCGTCGGGCGGGCGTCATTATTTTGTCTGGTTGAGCACCTGCAGAATCGCGGCGCTTTGCGCGTCTGGCGTACCGTCAAACCGTGAAGGTCGATAGTGCATCTGGAAAGCTGCCAGCACATGCCGGGTGGCCACATCCAGTTCACCGGTCTGCGGCGTTGTATAGCCCAGACGCGCGAGCTCTTCCTGAAACCAGGTGATACTCGGAAGTTGTGCTTCGAATAACGCCTGCTGACGCGCTACGGCCTGGGCATCGGGCCAGACCACCAGCCCTTCGTCGGCCAGACGCTTCCACGGGAACAACGGACCCGGATCAAGCTTGCGTAGCGGCGCGATGTCACTGTGGCCAATGATGTTTCGCGGGCTGATGTTGTTGCGCTTGCTGATGTCCTTGATCAGGAAAATCAAAGACTGAACCTGCGCCTCGCTGTAGGGATACCAGACGCGCCCGGCAGGCGTATCGTGAAATCCCGGATTGACGATTTCGATGCCAATCGAGCTTGAGTTCAGCCAGGTCCGGCCCTGCCACTCGCTTTCCCCGGCATGCCAGGCCCGACGGCTTTCATCCACCAACTTGAAAATAGTGGCGCTCTTGTCATCGCCCACCAGGTAATGGCTGCTGACCTCGCCATGGGTCAACAGCGCCAACGAACGCTCCTGCGAGGCGGTGGTGTAATGCACCACGATAAACTGCACACGATTGTCGAAGTTCACCGACGGATGGTTGGTGTCGATTCGCGGGCCGCTGGCGCAACCCGCCAGGACCAGAAGTACCAAAAGCAGAGGAATCGATTTCATGATCTGGACAATACGCTGAGATAGTAATGCAACAGTGTAACGTACCGCCTTCTTCTGGACCGGCAAAGCCTGGCATTTAACCCGATGGATCACTTATCGTCAGCCCAGCTCCACTCGGTTTCGGCCGGCATTTTTTGCCCGGTAAAGCGCCTGATCGGCTCTTTTCAGCACAAGATCGCTGTGTTCTCCCGCTTTGAACGCCGTCATTCCCATGGAAACCGTGATCGTCACGCGCTCACCTTTGAAATGAAACGGGCAGGCTTCGATAGCCGCGCGCAGGGTTTCTGCCAACTTGGCGCCGACAGCCAAAGGGGTATTGGGCACCAACAAGACAAACTCCTCACCACCGAAACGGGCAATGAAGTCCGTACCGCGCAGGCGCTTGCGCAGTACGTTGGCAATGATCTTCAGCACTTTGTCGCCGGCCAGGTGACCGTAGTTATCGTTGATGCGCTTAAAGTGGTCGAGATCGAGCATCGCCAGCAACAGCGAGTTTCCGTGTTGCTGCCACTGGGCAATCTCGTGCTCCAGACGCTCGCTCCAGGCCGCCCGGTTCGGTAAACCGGTCAGCGGATCGACCAGGGCTTTCTGACGTTGCTCTTCCAGGTGCTCGCGGTAACCCTGAGCCTCCTGCTCCATGCTCGCAACTCGCTCGGCCAAGCCTTGTAGACGTGCCGCAACCTCCTGCTCACGCTCGTCGCGCTGTTTCTGGTGCTGATCCATGGTGCCGAGCAACCCTTCCAGATGGTTCTCCAGCACATGCTTGAGGCCCTCCAGATCGGCGGCGTCCTGCATGCTGCTCTGCAAGCCATCGACCTGCTCACGGATCTGCGTGTCCATCTCCCGCGCAGCAGAGCGGTTGTCGGCATGACCCTCACTGGCGGCTTGCAGGTTGCTTTGGAAGGACTCCAATCGCTCATTGAGTTGCTTGAGGTAAACCTCGAACTCATGCTGACCGCTGTCAGTGATCGCCAGCATCAAAACCGCCAGATCATCGAGGATCGGCAGCAGTTCGTACCAATTCAAGCCATTTTGCAGCCGATCGCGCATCGCCTCGGCCTGCGGACGGTGACGCTCGGGCAGCGACAAATCGTCCAGCAGCCCCAGCAGCGTGCTCTCGATGTGTTTGGCCACCGAGCTGTAGGACGGCTCCGGCGAGTCGGGCAGTGCGTAAAGAACATCCTGCTCAGGATGCTCCGGGTCCAGAGTAGCCAAGGCTTCTGCCATCGCCGGCAGGGGAGGAAGGCTATCAATTAACGGCGAAGCTTCATCCGCCGCCCGAGGGACCTCGGATGTCAGCTCGTCGGGATTGATCGCCATTGAATCAGCAACCGTCACCGGGTCGGGTGTCGGGGATATCTGCGGTTCTTCCGGCGTATCCACATCCGGCAGATTCTGTTCCGCTACCTGCGCTTTGCCACGCGCAGCTTCGACGGCCAGCACTGGAGGAACAAAAGCCACCACGTCAGGTGCTGGCTTTGCTTCTTCCAGCGACTGAGGTGCCAACGGCTCCGACTCTGCAATCACAGCGTGCGGCACCTGCGCGGTGGGTGCCGGGATTTCGTGTACAGCGGGGGTAATAACCTGGATCGGCAACGGCACTGGTGATTCATGCACCTGCTCGGCTGTCGCCTCTGTTACAGGTGCCGACACTTGCTCAACAGGGCTCGGAGCAGGCGCTTCGTGTTGTAGCGCACCGGCTTCTGAAGCCTGAGCATCCGCCTCTCTACCGCCAAACAAACGCTGCAGCAAACCTGGGCGGCTTGGCTCGGCAGGGTTATCCAGCAGATTCAGCGCCTGACCTTGCAGACCACTGAGCTCACCGAGCAACAGGGGGATTTCACGTGCCTGGCCAACCCGTCCGTCGAGCTGCTTGGCAAAGGTCTTGAGCGGGCGGCTGATCTCGCGCGGCAACGGCAACGCCTGGAGCTGACTGACCAGGGCGGTCAATGCAGCGCTGACTTGATTGACCCGGGTCTCGCGCCGCTGCTCGGAGTCGAGCACCGCTTTCTCCAGGCGTGGTAGCAATGCCGCCAATCCAGCATCCATATCGTTGGTGCGGATGACTTCGCGCATTTCCTTCATGCACTGGTCAACCGCACGGTCGGTGCCCTCGGCCGCCAGCGTGCTGCGAACCAGTCCGCGACGCAGCAAGTCGAGGCGGGCATCCCAACGACGCTCGAGCTTTTCCTGTTGTTCGATACTTTTGAGGTATTTCTCTTTCCAGCGCTGTGCTTCGTCGCTCATTCAGGGGTTCCGCGAAGGGCAGGACTCAGCGCGGGCAATGCATCGACCGTGAGCGAACCCGGCAGACGAATCTCTACCGCGACGGGCAGGTGATCGGAAATCGGTTGCGCCAGCACTTCGACCCGTTCAAGGACCAGCGTAGGGCTGAGCAGAATATGGTCAAGACAGCGTTGCGGGCGCCAGCTGGGGAAAGTCGCTTCGACTTGCGGCGCAAGCAGGCCCAGGTCTCGCAGTGGAGAGGTTTGCAGCAGGTCACTGGCGTGGGTGTTCATGTCGCCCATCAGCACCTGATGCTTGTAGTCACCGATCAGCTCGCGAATGTAGGCCAACTGCATCGTCCGCACGCGCGCCCCCAGCGCGAGGTGCATCATCACGACCACCAGCGCATCCGGTCCTTCGCCAAACCGCACAAGAATCGCACCACGGCCCTTTGGCCCCGGCAGCGGATGATCTTCAATCGCCCATGGGCGCAATCGACTGAGCACGCCATTGCTGTGCTGGGCGAGGCGGCCCAGGTTGCGATTGAGTTGTTGATACCAGTAGGGGAAGGCACCGAGCTGGGCCAGGTGTTCGACTTGATTGACGTAGCCTGACCGCAGGCTGCCGCCATCGGCTTCCTGCAAAGCGACCAGATCGTAGTCGCCCAGCAGATTGCCGATTTTCTGCAGGTTATCCGCTCGCCCGGTGTGCGGCAGCAAATGCTGCCAGCTACGGGTCAGGTAATGCCGATAACGCTCGGTACTGATACCGACCTGGATGTTGAAACTGAGCAAACGCAGACGGCTGTCTGCAGGCAAGCCCGAGGACTCCAGATGATGCTCGTTGACCTGCGGATCATGCAGACCAACGAGACGTTCAGTACCCCAGCGGCGCATGGCGGGCGCCGCTTACTTAGCGGCGCGCTCCTTGGCGATTAGCTGATCGGCCACGCTCAAGGTGCCTTCAGGACCACCGGCAGTGCCCAGATCGAAGCGGTATTTGCCGTTCACGACCATGGTTGGTACGCCAGAGATCTGATAGGCCTGAGCCTTTTTCTTGGCATCTTCAACTTTGCCTTTGACGGCGAACGAGTTGTAGGTGCTCAGGAACTTCTCTTTGTCGACGCCTTCGCCGGCCAGGAACTCAGCCATTTCTTCCGGGGTAGCGAGCTTCTTGCCACTGTGGATCGCTTCGAAGACGGCTTTATGGACCTTGTGTTCCACGCCCATCGCTTCCAGGGTGATGTACAGTTGGCCGTGAACGTTCCAGATACCACCGAACATGGCCGGAATACGCACGAAGTTCACGTCTGCAGGCAGTTTTTCAACCCAGGGATTGATGGTCGGCTCGAATGCATAGCAGTGCGGGCAGCCATACCAGAACAGTTCTACGACTTCGATCTTGCCAGGCACAGCCACCGGAACGGCGCTGCCCAATTCGACATATTGTTTACCGGCTTCAAGCGGTTCGGCAGCTTGGGCGGTCATACCAAACAGGCTGGCAGTGACGAGTGCGGCGCTGAGAATCAGATTACGCATGCTTTACTCCTGAACAAATTGGGTCGCCTCGCGCGACCTGTTTTCTGGCAGATCATGGCGGGCATTAGTGCTCTAGTGTAACGGCAGCAGCCACAAAAAAGGGCAGCCTAAGCCACCCTTTTTATGTTTGCATCGAAGGATTAATCGAGCGTTAACATTGCGCGAGATCAACACCCTGCGCAACGCCTGCTCAACCGACCTTAGTGCAGGCCCTGAATGTAGCTGGACACCGCTTCGATGTCCTTGTTGCTCAATTTTGCAGCAATGCTCTGCATGATTTTCGTGTCGCCGTCGTTGGTACGGTTACCTTCGCGGAAATCAGTCAGCTGCTTGGCGATGTATTGAGCGTGCTGGCCGCCCAGATGCGGGAAGGCAGCAGCGGCGTTGCCCGCGCCATTAGGTGAGTGGCAACCGGTGCAAGACGGCATGCCCTGGTCCAGTTTGCCACCACGGAACAACTCTTCACCGTGAGCCACGACTTTAGGATCTGCTGCGCCGACGCTGCCTTTCTGGCTGGAGAAGTAGGCAGCAAGGTCAGCCAGGTCCTGATCGCTCAGGTTGGTCAGCAGGCCGGTCATCTCCAGAACGGTGCGCTTGCCCGACTTGATGTCGTGCAGTTGCTTGTTCAGGTAACGCTCACCCTGACCCGCCAGCTTTGGAAAGTTTGGCGCCATGCTATTGCCGTCCGGGCCATGACAGGCGCCACATACTGCGGCTTTCGCCTGACCAGCAGTCGCATCGCCTGCAGCATGGGCTATGCCGGAGATCCCCAGGGTCAACAGCAGACTCACGATCAATTTGTTCATCAGCTAATCCAACTACGGCTAAGGGTTAAAGAGTTATGGACCGGGATCACTCGTTCATCCACTGGATGATTGCTCGGTAATCCTCGGCACTGCAGTCCATGCACAAACCACGCGGCGGCATCGCCTTGAAACCCTGGGTCACGTGTTGCACCAGCGTCTCCATACCTTGCGCCAGTCTTGGCGCCCAAGCTTCCTGATCGCCCTTTTGAGGCGCCGTTGGGAGTTGGCCGGAATGACAGGCTCCACAAACACGGTTGTACACAGCTTCCGGATCCTGTGTAGCCTGAGCGCTGTAAAGCGGCATCAAGACACCGGCAGCTAGCAGCCATTTCGTCATAAAACGACCTTTTCAGGGTTGAGAGCGTGCTGCGTTCTAGTGCGCAATCAAGGTTAATCGCTCTCGTGAACTTCATCCTACGCCGGGACAAAGCGCACACAAAATCTGCGGCATTATATACTGGCGTCACTGAAACGGAAACGACGCTGCTCTTTGCGACCAATCTCGGCACCGCCCACATCGGAAATCCCATGCAACTCAAGAACCCCATCCTCGGCCTGTGCCAACAGTCCACCTTCATGCTCAGCGCCGCCAAAGTCGACCAATGTCCTGACGATGAAGGCTTTGAAGTGGCCTTCGCCGGGCGTTCCAACGCCGGCAAATCCAGCGCCCTGAACACCCTGACTCACGCCAGCCTGGCGCGCACCTCGAAAACACCAGGCCGCACGCAACTCTTGAACTTCTTCAAGCTAGACGATGAACGCCGTCTGGTCGACCTGCCGGGTTACGGTTATGCGAAAGTACCCATCCCGCTGAAGCAACACTGGCAGCGCCACCTGGAAGCGTATCTGGGTAGCCGCGAGAGTCTGAAAGGCCTGATTCTGATGATGGACATCCGTCATCCAATGACCGACTTCGACCTGCTGATGCTCGACTGGGCCGTGGCCAGCGGCATGCCGATGCACATTCTGCTGACCAAGGCCGACAAACTGACCTATGGCGCAGCGAAGAACACCTTGCTCAAAGTTCAGGCAGAAATCCGTAAAGGCTGGGGCGAAACCGTGACCATCCAGCTGTTCTCGGCACCAAAACGCCTGGGCCTCGAAGACGCCTACACCGTATTGGCGAACTGGATGGAACTGGCCGACAAGGGCACCGAGACAGAAGCTCAATAAGCTTTTGGGGATATCCGAGATACGGAAAACTGTCTGTGGGACGGTCAGGCAAGGCAAAAACACGGCTCGAAAGCGGAGTTTAGGGACCTAAATGAGCATTTCGAGCCGTGTTTTTAACGCAGCATGGCCGTTCCACAGGCAGTTTTTGGGCAAAAAAAACCCCGAATTACGTATGGGGAGAGAGTAATTCGGGGTCTAAGTTTCCGGACCGCTAGGGCGGGGTCCAGATATCTGCCAACACTTAACACAACATAGGAGCATCGAAGGGCTTCACCACCCATTCAGTAACTCTGAGTGGCGCTTCACAGATTTAGTTCCGGTTAATTTCAAAACCTATTGGGAATAACCCCAAGAATTTTCCGAACTAAGAGCCCTTCGCCGATGACTTGCCGCGACACTACGCCGCGGCGCTATCCCCGAAAAAGTGCCTCACACCGGCTTAGTGCGCTTCATCCCAGTTATTTC
The DNA here is from genome assembly GCF_058800905.1 of Pseudomonas sp. GW822-FHT04C11. Classification (NCBI taxonomy): domain Bacteria; kingdom Pseudomonadati; phylum Pseudomonadota; class Gammaproteobacteria; order Pseudomonadales; family Pseudomonadaceae; genus Pseudomonas; species Pseudomonas sp. GW822-FHT04C11. The sequence continues at coordinate 21,413 of NZ_JBXAMS010000007.1, forward strand.
CAACGCCGACTTCCACCAAAAGTGGTACATCCAGGGTCGCTGCACTGCTCATGTGAACGCGAATTTCCTCACGAACCTGGTCAATCAGGTCTTCGCGAACCTCAAGTACCAATTCATCGTGCACCTGCAGAATCACTTTGGCGTCCAGACCCGAGGTCAGCAGCCAGTTATCCACCGCCACCATGGCCTTCTTGATGATATCCGCCGCAGTGCCTTGCATCGGCGCGTTGATTGCCGTGCGCTCGGCGCCTTTGCGCAGGGCCGGATTTTTCGCGTTGATGTCCGGCAGGTACAGGCGACGACCGAATATGGTTTCGACGAAACCTTGCTCGGCCGCCTGGGCGCGGGTGCGCTCCATGTACTCGAGCACGCCTGGATAGCGGGCGAAATAACGGTCGATATAGGCTTGGGACTGTTTACGGTCGACGCCGATCTGCTTGGCCAGGCCAAATGCGCTCATGCCGTAGATCAGGCCGAAGTTGATCGCCTTGGCGCTGCGCCGCTGATCGGTGGTGACGTCCGCCAGCTCAACCCCAAACACCTCGGCAGCGGTGGCTTTGTGCACGTCCAGATCATTGCGGAAGGCGTGCAACAGCCCTTCGTCCTTGGCCAGGTGGGCCATGATCCGCAGCTCGATCTGCGAATAGTCCGCCGCCAGCAGCTTGTAGCCTTTGGGGGCAATGAACGCCTGACGAATCCGTCGACCTTCGGCAGTACGAATCGGAATGTTCTGCAGGTTTGGATCGCTGGAAGACAAGCGACCGGTCGCTGCCACCGCTTGATGGTAGGACGTATGAATCCGCCCGGTGCGCGGATTGATCTGCTCTGGCAGACGGTCGGTGTAGGTGCTTTTCAGCTTGCTCAAGGAGCGGTACTGCATCAATACCTTGGGCAGCGGGTAATCCTGCTCGGCCAGTTCCGCCAGTACCGCTTCGGCAGTCGAAGCCTGGCCCTTGGCGGTTTTGCTGAGAATCGGCAGCCCGAGTTTTTCGTAGAGGATCACACCCAATTGCTTCGGTGAACCGAGGTTGAACTCCTCACCGGCAATGGCGAACGCCTCACGCTCCAGCGCGACCAGCTTATCGCCCAGTTCAACGCTCTGGATGCCCAGCAGGTTGGCGTCGACCAACGCGCCCTGGCGCTCGATACGCGCCAACACTGGCACCAGCGGCATCTCGATTTCGCTGAGGACTTTGCTCAGGCTCGGAATGGCGTCGAGCTTTTCATGCAGGGTCTGATGCAGACGCAGGGTCACGTCGGCGTCTTCGGCGGCGTATGGCCCGGCCAGCTCCAGCGAAATCTGATCGAAGGTCAGTTGCTTGACGCCCTTGCCCGCGATGTCCTGGAAGCTGGTGGTGGTGTAGCCCAAATACTTGAGCGCCAGGCTGTCCATGTCGTGACGGGTCGCTGTCGAATCCAGCACGTAGGACTCGAGCATGGTGTCGAAGGCGATGCCCTGCACCATGATGCCGCAGCTCTGATCGCCACCGATGGCGCAGTTGGCCAGGATGTTCATGTCGAACTTGGCGTGCTGGCCGACCTTGAGTTTGCTCGGGTCTTCCAGAATCGGCTTCAGTGCGCGCAACACCGTGTCGCGATCCAGTTGATCCGGCACGCCCATGTAGGAATGGGTCAACGGAATGTAGGCTGCTTCGTTGGCCTGCACAGCGAACGACAGCCCGACAAGTTGCGCTTGCTGCGCATCGATGCCGGTGGTTTCGGTATCGAAGGCGAACAGCGTGGCGTTTTGCAGCTTCTTCAGCCAGACGTCGAAATCTGCCTGGGTGAGGACCGTGGTGTAGTGGGGACCATCGCTATCGGCTACGGCTTCTTCAACCGCCGCGACCACTTCCTGGCCCGCTCGCTTGGCATCACGCTGAACTTCCTCGAACCAGCTCTTGAACTCGAGCAGGGTATAGAGCTCGGCGAGCTTTTCACGGTCCGGCTCACGCAGGTGCAAGTCGTCCAGACCGATATCCAGCGGCACGTCGACCTTGATGGTCGCCAGTTGATAGGAGAGGAACGCCATCTCCTTGTGTTCTTCAAGCTTGGCAGGCAACGTTTTGGCACCACGAATCGGCAGCGTCGGGACGATATCGAGTTGCGCATAGAGCTCGGTCAGGCCGCCGTTCACACCCACCAGCAGGCCGGACGCCGTCTTTGGGCCAATGCCCGGCACGCCTGGAATGTTGTCGGAGGAATCGCCCATCAGTGCCAGGTAATCGATGATCTGCTCGGGAGCGACGCCGAATTTCTCCTTCACGCCAGCCACATCCATCGCGCTACCGGTCATGGTATTGACCAAGGTAATGTGCCCGTCGACCAACTGCGCCATGTCCTTGTCGCCCGTCGAGATCACCACCGGACGATCGGCGGCCGCGCTGCTGCGGGCCAGCGTGCCGATCACGTCGTCGGCCTCAACACCATCGACGCACAGCAACGGAAAGCCCAAGGCAATCACGCTCGCATGCAATGGCTCGATCTGCACACGCATGTCATCGGGCATGCTGGGACGATTGGCTTTGTACTCGGCGTACAGGTCATCGCGAAATGTTCCGCCCTTGGCGTCGAATACCACGGCGAACGGGCTGTCCGGGTACTGCTTGCGCAGACTCTTGAGCATGTTCAGCACGCCCTTGACTGCGCCGGTCGGCAGGCCTTTGGACGTGGTCAACGGTGGCAGCGCATGAAAGGCGCGGTACAGGTAAGAAGAACCGTCCACCAGGACGAGGGGGGCTTGGCTCATGAGCAGGATCAACCTTTTCGGCGGGTCCGGCGCTAGAATAGCGGGACCGTTGACGACAAAGGGACAAGGTTATCATGCGCTCACTCAATCGCTTGTTACTGGCTGGCTTCTTTGCAATCACTCCCCTGGCCGTCATGGCAGCCAATGATGCACCGACGCCGGAACCGGAAGTCACCATCCACACTGAAGGCGACAAAGTCATTCAGGAGTACCGCCAGAACGGCTTCGTGTACGCGATCAAGGTCACACCGAAGGGTGGAAAACCGTACTTTCTGATACGTGCGGACGGAACGGAGGCAAACTATATCCGCTCGGATCAGCCGAATATGCTGATTCCGGCGTGGGAAATTTTTACGTGGAAGTAGTTTCTTAACTTTAATCGGCGCTGGCTCAACCGCGGCGCCCGAACTGAGCAGTTTTTAACCATGTCTGTGTTCACCCCCCTGGCTCGGCCCGAGCTGGAAACCTTTCTCGCCCCTTATGGGCTCGGCCGCCTGCTTGATTTCCAGGGGATTGCCGCGGGTAGCGAAAACACCAATTTCTTCATCAGCCTGGAGCAGGGGGAGTTTGTCCTGACCCTGGTTGAGCGCGGCCCCGTGCAGGAGATGCCGTTCTTCATCGAGCTGCTCGACGTGCTGCACGACGCCGACCTGCCGGTACCCTATGCGCTGCGCACCACCGACGGCATCGCCCTACGCGAACTGGCCGGCAAGCCTGCACTGCTGCAGCCGCGGCTGGCCGGTAAGCACATCAAGGAAGCCAACGCACAACATTGCGCACAAGTCGGCGAATTGCTGGGGCACCTGCACCTGGCGACCAAAGACCACATGATCAAGCGCAAGACTGATCGTGGCCTCGACTGGATGCTCGAAGAAGGCACGCAACTGCTGTCGCACCTGAATGCCGCGCAAAGCAATCTGCTGCAACGCGCCTTGAACGAAATCACTGAGCAGAAGATTAAAATTCTGGCGCTGCCTCGGGCCAACATCCACGCCGACCTGTTCCGCGACAACGCGATGTTCGAAGGCACGCACCTGACCGGGCTGATCGACTTCTACAACGCCTGCTCAGGCCCGATGCTCTACGACGTGGCGATTGCCCTGAATGACTGGTGCTCGGACGAAGACGGCGTGCTTGACGGCCCGCGGGCCAGGGCATTGCTCGGGGCTTATGCCGCGTTGCGCCCATTTACCGCCGCCGAGGCCGAGTTGTGGCCGACCATGCTGCGGGTAGCCTGCGTGAGGTTCTGGCTATCGCGCTTGATCGCCGCCGAATCCTTTGCCGGGCAGGACGTGCTGATTCACGACCCGATGGAGTTCCAGCAACGGTTGGCCCAGCGTCAACACGTCAGCACGCCGTTGCCGTTCGCCCTCTAAACCGTGGCGAGGGGGCTTGCCCCCTCACCACAGGGTCTGCGCTCGGGGGTTAAAGCGACTCCAGGCAACCCGCCAAATCATTCCCCAATTTCTCCAACACCTGCTCATAGCCGCGAGCCGTTGCCGGCGTGTAGCCGCCCAACGCATCCAGCTCCGCCAGTTTCACCGGCAAACCGGCCACCAGCGTCTCGGCCAGGCGTGGGCGCAGCGGTGGTTCGCTGAACACGCAGGTCTTGCCGACTTCCTGCAAGCGCGAGCGCATCGCTGCAACATGCTGTGCACCTGGCTGTACTTCAGCGGCTACGCTGAACACGCCGGTGTGCTTGAGGCCGTAGGCGTCTTCGAAGTAATCGAACGCTTCATGAAACACGAAGTAAGGCTTGCCCGCGATACCGGCCAAGCGCGCTTTCAAACGCAGATCCAGCGCGTCCAGGCGCTCATCGAACGCCTTGAGGTTGCTCTGATAGCGCGGCGCATTGGCCGGATCGGCAGCACTCAAGTCGGTGGCGATTTTTGCCGCGATCACTCGCGCATTAACCGGCGACAACCAGAGGTGAGCATCGAGACTGCCAGGGCGATGGTCGTGATCGTGTTCGTCTGCCTCTTCCGCATGGGAGTGGCTGTCTTCGGCAAAACGCCGCAGCTTCAGACCTGGCAGGTCCTGCACCGCAACCGATGGCAGGCTACGACCTTTGAGCACGCGCGGAAGGAAACCTTCCATGTCCGGGCCGATCCAGTAGAGCAGCTCCACCGACTGCACCTTCCGTACGTCGGATGGACGCAAGGCATAGTTATGCGGCGATGCACCCGGCGGCAGCAAGACCTCGGGAACCCCGACGCCATCCTGCACCGCAGCAGCAATCAGCTGCAGGGGCTTGATGCTGGTCAGTACGTTCACTTCGGCATGAGCGGCGCCGATCGCAAAAAAACCGGCAGCAAATGTGACAAAAATGGCAAAAAGTCTGGGCACGATGACCACTCAAGTAGGCGAGAACGGGTAACATAATAACGTCTCTCACAAAACTCGTCGCCGCTCATGCCTAAAACACCGCTAGCCAGCCGTCCCCACGACCACTCTCATTGCGTGCACAGCGCATTGTCCGAGGCCGATGTCATTTGCGCACGTCAGGGCTTGCGCCTGACCGCGCTGCGTCGGCGGGTGCTGGAACTGGTCTGGCAAAGCCACAAGCCGCTGGGCGCCTACGACATTCTGGCGGTACTCAGCGAGCAGGATGGCCGCCGCGCCGCGCCGCCGACGGTGTATCGCGCGCTGGATTTCCTGCTGGATAACGGCCTGGTCCACCGCATTTCCTCACTCAACGCCTTCGTCGGCTGCAATCATCCGGGGCACGCCCACCAGGGCCAGTTCCTGATTTGCCGTGAATGCCACGCGGCCATCGAACTCGAGCAAAAATCCATCAGCGACACCATCATCCACAGCGCCGGCGAAGTCGGGTTTGTGGTCGAAGGCCAGACCGTCGAAGTGGTCGGTCTTTGCTCGGGTTGCCAGGGGGCTTGATGAGCACTGCGTTAATTCGCCTCAATCAGGTTGCGGTGACCTTTGCCGGACAAAGCGTACTGGACAACATCGAGCTGAGCGTCGAGCCGAGGCAGATCGTTACCCTGATCGGCCCCAACGGCGCCGGCAAGACCACGCTGGTCCGCGCCGTGCTTGGCCTGCTCAAGCCCGACAGCGGCAGCGTCTGGCGCAAGCCGAAACTGCGGGTCGGCTATATGCCGCAGAAGCTGCATGTTGACCCGACCTTGCCGCTCTCGGTACTGCGCTTCTTGCGCCTGGTGCCGGGCGTAGATCGTGCGCGCGCCTTGGCAGCGCTCAAGGAAGTCGGCGCCGAACAGGTGATCGACAGCCCGGTGCAAAGCGTTTCCGGCGGCGAAATGCAGCGCGTATTACTGGCCCGCGCCCTGTTGCGCGAGCCAGAACTGCTGGTGCTTGACGAGCCGGTGCAAGGCGTCGACGTGGCCGGACAAGCCGAACTCTATAGCCTGATCACTCGCCTGCGCGACCGCCACGGTTGTGGGGTGTTGATGGTTTCCCACGATCTGCACCTGGTGATGAGCACCACCGACCAGGTGGTCTGCCTCAATCGCCACGTCTGCTGCTCCGGGCATCCCGAGCAGGTCAGCGGCGACCCGGCGTTCGTCGAGCTGTTCGGCAAGAACGCGCAGAGCCTGGCGGTCTATCACCACCATCACGACCACGCCCACGACTTGCATGGCTCGGTCGTCAGCGCGGCACCGACCGTTCACACCCACGTTCATGGAGATGGCTGCAAGCATGGCTGATTTTCTGTTGTACGCCCTGCTCGCAGGCCTGGCCCTGGCCGCCGTCGCAGGTCCGCTGGGATCGTTCGTGGTCTGGCGGCGCATGGCCTATTTCGGCGACACCCTGTCCCATGCAGCGCTGCTCGGCGTGGCGTTGGGTTTTCTGCTGGATGTCAGCCCGACCATCGCGGTGACCGTCGGCTGCCTGTTGCTGGCCGTGCTGCTGGTGACCTTGCAACAGCGCCAGCCGCTGGCCTCCGATACCTTGTTGGGGATTCTTGCGCCGAGCACGCTCTCTCTCGGCCTGGTGGTACTAAGCTTCATGCATGAAGTGCGGATCGACCTGATGGCCTATCTGTTCGGCGACCTGCTGGCGATCAGCCTGACCGATCTGGCGTGGATCCTCGGCGGCAGTGCGGCGGTGATGCTGCTGTTGGTGGCGCTGTGGCGGCCGTTGCTGGCGATTACCGTGCACGAAGAATTGGCCACGGTTGAAGGCCTGCCGGTAGCAGCATTGCGCATGACCTTGATGCTGCTGATTGCGGTGGTGATCGCGGTGGCGATGAAAATTGTCGGCGTGCTGCTGATTACCTCGTTGTTGATCATCCCGGCGGCTGCGGCACAACGTCACGCACGTTCTCCAGAGCAGATGGCCTTGGGCGCGAGTTTGCTCGGTATACTCGCGGTCTGCGGTGGCCTGGCGCTGTCGTGGTTCAAGGACACGCCGGCCGGCCCATCGATTGTGGTGGCTGCCGCCGCGCTGTTTCTGCTGAGTTTTGTCCTGCCCCGTCGAGGGGTGTAGACTTGCTCGTTTTTTGCGCAATCAGAGAGTCGCAGGAATGAAGCCGTTCGCCTCCCGTTATCTGCTCCTTGTTGCATTTTCGCTGCTACTTGGCGCCTGCCAAAGCACGCCGCCGGCCCCCGAGGTCCCGGACGCACGGGCTACGGCGATCGCGCAGCTGGAGCAAAGCCTGGCCAGCAGTGAACTGGCCACCGCCGAGGATCAATTGGCCGCCTTGCAGGCCGAATCACCCAACGATCAGTCGCTGGAGCAATATCAACGGCAACTCGCCGAAGCCTATTTGCAACGCAGCCAGATCGTTCTGCAAAAAGGCGACGTGAATGCCGCCGCCACGGCCCTGAGCCGGGCCCGTGCGTTGATGCCCAAAGCTCCGGCGCTGACCGGTGGTGTCAACAACGCCATCAGCCACGCGCGCAAGGCCGAACTGGACCAGGCCGAGGCAGCCCTCAAAGCCGCCGAAGCCAAGCGTGTCGCCAAGGTCATCGACCCAACGGCCGAGAGCACCACCGTTGCGCTGAACATCGCCGATAGCAAGCAATTGCGTCGGCAACTCGATGCGATTGCCAGCGATGTGGTGAGTTATGAGTGCGACGTCAGCATTCAGGCGCCGCGCACCGAAGATTATCCGTGGCTGGCCACGTTGCTGACCAAACGGGTGAAGAAGCTGGATGCCGACTTCGACCTGAAGATCGAGCGGCAGATTCTGCGCAATGTCCCGGCACAGATGGTTCTGACGCCGCGCAAGCCTTAAAAGAAGAAGATCGCAGCCTCCGGCAGTGCCTACATCGGTCCGTAGGAGCTGCCGGAGGCTCCGATCTTTTGCATTTCCGGTTATCGCGTTATTTCCAAATGACTGGATGAATGCGAAATAAATGCTAAGAGCCTCTATACGGACAGGCTAAAATGCCCGCCCGGCTAACCGCTGATCCTTTTCTAACGCGCCCCACAAGGTTCGCTACGTGATCGAGTTTCAAAACGTCCATAAAACTTACCGCGTTGCCGGTAAGGATATTCCCGCGCTGCACCCTACCAATCTGTCGATTGAGAACGGTCAGGTATACGGCCTGATCGGTCATTCCGGTGCGGGAAAAAGTACCCTGTTGCGCCTGATCAACCGCCTGGAAGACTCCAGCGGCGGCAAGATCATCGTCGATGGTGAAGAAGTCACCGCGCTGGACGCCAATGCGCTGCGCCGTTTCCGTCAGCAAGTCGGGATGATCTTCCAGCACTTCAACCTGCTGGCCTCCAAGACAGTTGCCGACAACGTCGCACTGCCACTGACCCTGGCCGGTGAACTGTCGCGCAGCGAGATCGATCAACGGGTGGCCGAGTTGCTGGCTCGCGTCGGCCTGTCCGACCACGCAAAGAAGTACCCGGCGCAGTTGTCCGGTGGCCAGAAGCAGCGCGTCGGCATCGCCCGCGCCCTGGCGACCAAGCCAAAAATCCTGCTGTGTGACGAAGCCACCAGCGCCCTCGACCCGCAAACCACCGCGTCGGTCCTGCAATTGTTGGCCGAGATCAACCGTGAGCTGAACCTGACCATCGTGCTGATCACCCATGAAATGGACGTGATTCGCCGGGTCTGCGATCAGGTCGCCGTGATGGATGCCGGCGTGATCGTCGAGCAAGGTCCGGTGGCCGACGTGTTCTTGCACCCCAAGCACCCGACCACCAAGCGTTTCGTGCAGGAAGACGAGCAAATCGACGAAAGCGAGCAGCGCGACGACTTCGCTCACGTGCCGGGCCGTATCGTGCGCCTGACCTTCCAGGGCGACGCCACCTACGCGCCGTTGCTGGGCACCGTCGCCCGCGAAACGGGTGTGGACTACAGCATCCTCGCCGGTCGTATCGACCGCATCAAAGACGTCCCCTACGGGCAACTGACCCTGGCGGTCACCGGCGGTGACATGGAAGCGGCCTTCGCCCGCTTCACCGCAGCCGACGTCCACATGGAGGTGCTGCGCTAATGGAAATCCTGATGAGTTTCTTCGCCAATATCGACTGGCTCGAAATCTGGCAGGCTACCGGCGACACCTTGCTGATGCTTGGCGGTTCGCTGTTGTTCACCGTACTGCTCGGCCTGCCGCTGGGTGTGTTGCTGTTCCTCTGCAGCCCGCGCCAGTTGCTCGAAGCCAAAGGCGTTTACGCGCTGCTGTCGCTGATCGTGAATATCCTGCGCTCGCTGCCGTTCATCATTCTGCTGATCGTGATGATCCCGTTCACCGTACTGATCACCGGCACCTCGCTGGGCGTCGGCGGTGCGATTCCGCCGCTGGTGGTGGGCGCAACGCCGTTCTTCGCCCGTCTGGTGGAAACCGCCCTGCGTGAAGTCGATCGCGGCATCATCGAAGCGACCCAGGCCATGGGCGCGACGACCCGCCAGATCATCGTCAACGCGCTGCTGCCCGAAGCCCGTCCGGGTATTTTCGCAGCGATCACGGTGACCGCGATTACGCTGGTGTCCTACACGGCGATGGCCGGTGTGGTCGGTGCCGGTGGTTTGGGTGACCTGGCAATCCGCTTCGGTTACCAACGCTTCCAGACTGACGTGATGGTGGTGACCGTGGTGTTGCTGCTGGTGCTGGTCCAGGTTCTGCAAACCGTCGGCGATAAGCTGGTGGTGCACTTTTCCCGAAAATAAATGCAATCGCCGGCCACGGCTGGCAGGCGCTCGAAAGGGCGCCTCACAAGGAGTTTGCTGGATGAAAAAACTACTCGTCGCATTCGCTGCCGTTGCAGCGTTCTCCGCTCAGGCCGCTGAAACCCTGACCGTCGCTGCTACTCCGGTTCCGCACGCGGAAATCCTCGAGTTCGTGAAGCCGGCACTGGCCAAAGAAGGCGTCGACCTCAAGGTCAAGGTGTTCACCGACTACGTGCAGCCGAACGTACAGGTTGCCGAGAAACGCCTGGACGCCAACTTCTTCCAGCACCAGCCGTACCTCGATGAATTCAACAAGGCCAAGGGCACACACCTGGTGAGCGTTGCCGGTGTGCACCTCGAGCCGCTGGGCGCGTACTCCAACAAGTACAAGACCCTTGCCGAACTGCCAGGCGGCGCCAACGTGGTGATCCCGAACGACGCCACCAACGGCGGTCGTGCACTGTTGCTGCTGGAGAAGGCTGGCCTGATCAAGTTGAAGGATTCGAAAAACATCCTGTCGACCGTCAAGGACATCACCGAGAACACCAAAGACCTGAAGTTCCGTGAACTGGAAGCCGCGACCATCCCGCGCGTGCTGACCCAGGTCGACCTGGCACTGATCAACACCAACTACGCGCTGGAAGCCAAGCTCGATCCGTCCAAGGACGCGCTGGTGATCGAAGGCAAGGACTCGCCTTACGTGAACATCCTGGTCGCCCGCGCGGACGACAAGGACAGCGACGCGATGAAGAAACTGGTTGCTGCGCTGCACAGCCCGGAAGTGAAGGCGTTCATTCTGGAGAAGTACAAAGGCGCGGTATTGCCGGCGTTCTGATCTGCTGATGTAAAACAAAACGGGGACACAATCACTGTGTCCCCGTTTTTTTATGCCTGTGTCCCGTCTGGCTGCTATGGCCCTTTCCACTGTAGGAGCACAGCTTGCTGGCGATGGCGCCCGCAAGATCGCCATTGCCAGCAAGCTGTGCGCCTACATACGCTTGAGCATCACTGGCAACTGGGCCACCAGTTTCGTGTTGTTCAACGGTGCACGAATGAACCCGCGCTGGGTGCCGTCCGGCCCGATTACCGCCAGGTTGCCGCTGTGGTCGACGGTGTAGTTGGGTTTGCTGGTGTCCGCCGGAATGAACGGAATGCTCACCGCATTGGCGACTTTCTGCAGGTCTTCGACCGAAGCCGGCGTCAGGCCGACAAACTGCGGATCGAAGTAGCCCAGGTATTGCTTGAGCTGCTTGGGGGTGTCGCGGTTCGGGTCGACGCTGACCAGAATGATCTGCAACTTGTCGACCGCGTCCGCTGGTAGCTCGCTCTTGATCTGCCGCAGTTGCGCCAGCGTGGTCGGGCAGATGTCCGGGCAGAAGGTGTAACCAAAGAACAGCAGGCTCCATTTGCCTTTCAAGGCGTTGACCGTGACGGGTTGGCCGTCCTGATTGGTCATCTGCACGTCCGGCAGGTTACGGCTTTGCGGCAACAGGATGATCCCGGCGTCGATCAGCGCAGTCGGATCGCCCTGGCCTTTGCCAGACAGTACTTTGTTGACGGTAAGCCCCAGGACCAGCGCGATCAGGGCAACAAGAATGAAGACGGTTTTCTGGGTTCGGGTCATAGGTTCAACATTAAGTAGTGGTCTACGAGCAGGGCGATAAACAGCAGGAACAAGTAATAAATAGAGTACTTGAAGGTGTTGATCGCCGCGTGCGGCTGAGTGCCACGGTACAGCACCACGGCCCATTGCAGAAACCTCGCGCCCAGTCCCAGGGCGCAAATCAGGTACAGCAAACCGCTCATGTGAATGACATAGGGCATCAAGCTCACGGCCAGCAGGGCAAAGGTGTAAAGCAGGATGTGGATCTTGGTGTAATGCTCGCCGTGGGTCACCGGCAGCATGGGAATATCGGCCTTGGCGTACTCCTCTTTGCGATGAATCGCCAGCGCCCAGAAGTGTGGCGGGGTCCAGGCAAAGATAATCAGCACCAGCAGCAGCGGTTCGGCGCTGACATGCCCGGTAGCGGCGACCCAACCCAACAGTGGCGGTGCAGCGCCGGCCAGTCCGCCGATAACGATGTTCTGCGGCGTCGCCCGCTTGAGAAAACCGGTGTAGACCACCGCATAGCCAAGCAGCGAGGCGAGGGTCAGCCAGGCGGTCAGCGGGTTGGTGAACGCCAGCAGCAGGGCTTGCCCGGCCACCGCCAATAACAGCGCGAAGGTCAGTGCGGCGGTTGGTGAAACCCGGCCTTCGGCCAGTGGCCGCTTGTGCGTGCGCGCCATCACCGCGTCAATCCGCCGGTCCACCACATGGTTGACCGCCGCCGCGCCGCCCGCGCACAGTCCGATCCCCAGGTTGCCAAACACCAGCACCGTCCACGGCACCCCGGCACGCGTGGCGAGAAACATACCGACCAGCGACGTGATCAGCATCAACACCACGACTTTCGGCTTGGTCAGCTCCAGATAGTCACGCCAGATCGCTTGGCGGTGACGTTCGCCGATCAGAGTCGCCATGGCATTTCTCCTTTTATTGTTATCGGCCCGGCTGCGTGTTTACGCGGGCTGAAGCGCCAGCGTCCGGGGGCCTGCTGCCTGACTCGAACCAGGCTGGTTCGTGCGTGATAGTTGACCAGCACCATCGTCAGCAACAGCGCCGCGCCGCCTGCGTTATGGGCAACGGCCACCGGCAACGGCAGGTGAAACAGCACATTGCTGATGCCCAGGGTGATCTGCACTGCCAATGCCCCCAGCACCAACCCGGCGAGTCGGGTCATGCCGACGACTTTGAGCTGCCAGGCCAGCCCCAGCAGCACTACTGTGACCAGCAAAGCGCCAATGCGGTGAGTCAGGTGAATCGCCGTGCGCGCATCGCTGTCGAGCTGCCCGCCGAGGTAATTGGGGCCGATGTGTTGGGTCAGGTGAAAGCCGTTGGCAAAATCAGCCGGTGGCAACCATTGGCCATGGCAGGTCGGGAAGTCGATACAGGCCACCGCCGCGTAGTTGGCACTGACCCAGCCGCCGAGAGCGATCTGTCCGATCACCAGCAACAACCCGGCCGTCGCCCAGTACTGCAAACGTCGCGGCACGATCAGCGCCGGCAATACGCCAGACAAGCGCAAGGTCAGCAGAAACAGCAGGCTCAAGGTCGCAAAGCCACCCAGCAAATGTCCTGTCACCACCTGCGGCCAGAGCTTGAGGGTGACCGTCCACATGCCAAAGGCCGCTTGGGCAAACACCACCGCGAGCAAGAACAACGGCAACTTCAAGGGTTGGTCCAGATGATGGCGATGGGTCCAGGCGCGTGCCGCCAGCAACACAATCAGCAAACCAAGGGTGCCGGCGAAATAGCGGTGAATCATCTCGTTCCAGCCCTTGTGGGCAACCACCGGCGTGTCTGGAAAATGCAACTCGGCATGAGCCAGCTGGGCTTCGCTCTTCGGCACGCTGATAAATCCGTAGCAACCCGGCCAGTCCGGGCAACCAAGGCCGGCATGGGTTAGCCGGGTATAGGCACCCAACAAGACGACAATCAGTGCCAGCAAGGTGGCAAACAGCGCGAGGCGAAATCCAGGTTTGGCCATGACGATGCCCTTATCCGATGTTCGACAGTTTGAGCAGGTGGCGCAGGTCGTTGAGCAGGTCCTTGCCTTTGACGGTAGGGTCGAAGCGCAGCACCAGATTGCCGTGCGGATCGATGATCCAGAGCTGCGCCGAGCCTTTGCCCTGAACATTTTTAGTGTAGGTCGAAAGGTCCAGTGGATAACGCTGCAACTGCGGGTATTCGCGCTTGAGCTTGCCCTCATAGTCCGCGCTCAAGGGTTGGGCCACGGCCAATGCATGGCTGGCACGCGAGGCATCACGACCCAGAGCGACCTGAATCTGCCGGGCCAGGTACACCAACTGCTGACAATCGACCGAGCAGTCCTGCGGTGCGGTCACCAGCATCTGCCAGCGGTCTTCGTCCGCCTGCACCCCCAACTCGGCACGGCTCTGACCGTTGCCGATCAGTTCACCGTGATAGCTGCGACCTTCCGGCACCCAGAACTGCAACTTGTACATGCCGGTGGCTAGGATCATCGGACCAATCACCATCAGCAGGATCAGCACCAGCTGCCAGCGCCCACGACGACGCTGTGGCGCCTGCGCTTCAGACATGTTGGGTGGATTCATGGCCGCTCCCATGCTGTTTCTCCTTTGCGTTGTGCCATCCGAAGTAGAGATAAAGACCGAACAGCGCGAGCGCCATGGCGAACCACTGCACGGCATAACCGAGGTGTTTTTCCGGCCCCATGGCCACGACCGGCCAATCGGCCTCGTAGGACGCCGGCCCGGCTTCTTCACGTAATTCGTAAGCAAACCCGGTTCGACCCAGCTCGCTCCAGAGCTTGGCCGGATCGATCGCCGTCACCAGCCTTGGCCAGTTGGCGTTCGCCGGATCGGCGTGCAGTTGAAAGGTCGCACCCGGAGGGACATACACCCAGGCGTCGAGACTCAACGATTGCTCGGGGGTGGTGAACACTGGCGGTGTGCGCCGGTTCGGCCACGGCAGCCAGCCGCGATTGAGCAATAACCAGAGACCGCTCGCCTGGTCGTGAAAGGGTTGCAGCAGCTCGACCCCCGGCCGGCCATTGCGGGTGCGGTTGTCGAGCAGGTAACTGTGGGCCGCATCGAACTGGCCATGCAGGCGAACGCGTCGGAATGCCGGGTCTTGAGTGCTCGACAGTAGTTCGCTGGTCATCGGTTCAGCCACGCGGCGTTCGGCGTAGCTCACCAGCAACACGCGTTTCTGCTCGCCCCGGCTCAATTGCCAAAAGCCCAGAAAGACCAGCAACGGCAGCAGTGCAAGCACCACCAGGGTCGGCGCGATACCTGGCCGAAAGCGCTTCATGGCGTCGCCAAAAAGTTGATAAACAGGGTAGCTATACTCAAGTACATCGCATTCCCCCGGAGTCTCACCATGCTCAAAGCAGCCATCGTCCTGATGCTGATTGCCACGGTTGTCAGCCTGTTCAGCGGCCTGTTTTTTCTGGTCAAGGACGACAGCAGCTCAAAACGCCTGGTCACCGCCCTGAGTGTTCGTGTCGGCCTGGCTGCCATCACCGTCGGCTTGATTGCCTGGGGATTCTTCAGCGGCCAGCTGGTGTCCAGCGCGCCCTGGTAAGCGCCACCTCAAAGCACGTAAACGAAGACAAACAGGCCAATCCACACCACATCGACGAAGTGCCAATACCAACTGGCCGCCTCGAAGCCGAACTGGTGATCGCCATCGAAATGCCCACGCATGATCCGCATCAGCATCACGAACAGGATGATCGTGCCGATGGTCACGTGAGCGCCGTGGAAACCGGTCAGCATGAAGAAGGTCGCGCCATACACGCCTGAGCCCAGGGTCAGTCCCAGCTCGTGATAGGCGTGGATGTATTCCTTGGCCTGGAAGCTGAGGAACGCACAGCCCAGCAGTACCGTCAGCGCCAGCCAGAGCTTCAGTGCACCGCGATGGCCCTTTTTCAAGGCATGGTGGGCGATGGTCACCGTGACGCTGGAGCTCACCAGCAACACCGTGTTCAGCAGCGGCAAACCCCAGGGACTGATAACTTCCTTGGGCGGCGGGAAGAGTGTCGGGTCAGGGGTGTGCAGCAACGGCCAGGCGAACTGGAAGTTCGGCCAGAGCATGTGCGCGATGCCCTTGCCGCCCTCACCGCCGAGCCACGGCCCGGACAGGTTGCGCACGTAGAACAGCGCACCGAAGAAGGCGATGAAGAACATCACCTCGGAGAAAATGAACCAGCTCATGCCCCAGCGGAACGAGCGATCGAGCTGCGAGCTGTACAACCCCGCGCGGCTTTCCTTGATCACCGTGCCGAACCAGCCGAACAGCATGTAGGCCAGCAACAGGCCGCCAACGAAGAAGATCAGCGGGCCGTGGGATTCCGGGCGCGCGGCCTTGAGGTCGTTGAACCAGGTCGCCAGGCCAAACACGGTGACGAACATGCCGATCGTGGCAATGATTGGCCATTTGCTCTGGGCGGGAACGTAATAATGCTCATGACTTGCCATTTATTGTTCTCCTTATCGGGCACGCTTGAACGCCTCAAGGACCGGCATTGGTGTTTGCCACGACCGGTGGATGACGTGCGGTGATATCGAACAGCGTGTAAGCCAGCGTCAGGTGCTTCACATCCTTGGAAATCTCACGGTCAACGATGAAACGTACGGGCATTTCGATTCGTTCGCCGGGTTGCAGCACCTGCTGGGTGAAGCAGAAGCACTCGGTCTTGTGGAAATACACCGCTGAGTCGCCCGGAGAAATGCTGGGTATCGCCTGCGCGCTCATCGGGTGATCGGTCGGGTTGCGGGCAACGAAGATCATCTCGTTTACTGCCCCCGGATTGATCACCATGTCGTCGGCCTTGGGATAAAACTCCCAGACCATGTCCACGGCGTTGGTCGACAGAAACTGCACGCGAATTTGCCGCGACGTGTCGACCACCTGCTCGCCTTCGTACTGCCCGGCGGTTTTGCCGTTGATACCGAACGCCTTGCACATCACGTCGTAAATCGGCACCAGGACAAACCCGAAGACAAACATGCTGGCCACCACCAACAGCAGCCGGGTGACCAGCTTCTTCAAGGAAATAGAGTCAGCCATGGCGCAAGCCCTCCCACAAAGGTCATGGCGTTCATTTCACTTCCGGTGGCGTGACAAAGGTGTGATACGGCGCCGGCGACGGCACGCTCCACTCCAGGCCTTCCGCACCTTCCCAGGGTTTCGCCGGGGCTGCCGGGCCGCCACGGATGGTCTTGATCACGATGAACAGGAAAAAGATCTGCGTTGCCCCGAAGGTGAATGCGCCAATCGACGACACCATGTTGAAGTCGGCGAATTGCAGGTTGTAGTCCGGAATCCGCCGCGGCATACCCGCCAGGCCCACGAAGTGCATCGGGAAGAAGGCCATGTTCATGCCGATGAACGACAGCCAGAAGTGCAGCTTGCCGAGGGTTTCGTCGTACATGTGGCCGGTCCATTTCGGCATCCAGTAGTAGGCCGAAGCGAAGATCCCGAAGATCGCCCCCGGCACCAGCACGTAGTGGAAATGCGCGACCACGAAGTAGGTGTCCTGGTACTGGAAGTCCGCCGGAGCGATGGCCAGCATCAACCCGGAGAACCCGCCAATCGAGAACAGGATCACGAACGCTACGGCAAACAGCATCGGTGTCTCGAAAGTCAGCGAGCCTTGCCACATGGTGCTGACCCAGTTGAACACCTTGACCCCGGTGGGCACCGCGATCAGCAGCGTCGCGTACATGAAGAACAGCTCGCCCACCAGCGGGATGCCGACCACGAACATGTGGTGCGCCCAGACGATGAACGACAGGAAGGCGATACTCGCCGTGGCGTAAACCATCGAGGTGTAGCCAAACAGTGGCTTGCGAGAGAAGGTCGGAATGATCGAGCTGACGGCACCGAACGCCGGCAGGATCATGATGTACACCTCGGGGTGGCCGAAGAACCAGAACACGTGCTGGAACAGCACCGGATCACCGCCACCGGCAGCGCTGAAGAAGCTGGTGCCGAAGTGGATATCCATCAACATCATGGTCACGCAACCCGCCAGCACCGGCATCACCGCGATCAACAGGAACGCGGTGATCAGCCAGGTCCAGACGAACAGCGGCATTTTCATCAGGGTCATGCCCGGGGCACGCAGGTTGAGGATGGTGGCGATCACGTTGATCGCGCCCATGATCGAACTGATACCCATCAAGTGGATGGCAAAGATGAAGAAGGTCACGCTTTCCGGCGCGTAGGTCGTCGATAGCGGGGCGTAGAAGGTCCAGCCGAAGTTCGGTCCGCCTCCTGGCATGAACAGCGTCGACACCAGCAGCAGGAACGCTGCCGGCAACAGCCAGAAGCTGAAGTTGTTCATCCGCGGCAGGGCCATGTCCGGCGCGCCGATCATCAGCGGGATCATCCAGTTGGCGAGGCCGACAAACGCCGGCATCACCGCACCGAAGACCATCACCAGACCGTGCATGGTGGTCATCTGATTGAAGAATGCCGGTTCGACGATCTGCAGACCGGGCTGGAACAACTCGGCGCGAATCACCATGGCGAACGAACCGCCGAGCAGGAACATCATGAAGCTGAACCACAGGTACAGCGTGCCAATGTCTTTGTGGTTGGTGGTCAGCACCCAGCGCATCAGGCCCTTGGCCGGACCGTGGACGTGGTTGTCGACGATTGCATGACCGTGGTCATCGTTCACAGCATTCATGGCCTGTCTCCTGCAAACGGGTGGGCTGGACAGCTCGGGGTGCTTGGCCCCGAGCGTTCAAGGGAACACGCAATAGACCGGGTCATTTGCTTGCCGCCTGTTTGAGGGCCAGTACGTCTTTAGGGGTGACCATGTCGCCTTTGTTGTTGCCCCAGGCATTTCGTTCGTAGGTCACGACGGCGGCAATATCGACTTCCGACAGCTGCTTGCCGAACGCCGCCATGGCGGTGCCGGGTTTGCCGAAGAACACACGATGCAGATGGTCTTCTATTGGCCCGGTCGCGATAGGCGAACCTTTGAGTGCCGGGAACAGCGGTGGCATACCCTGGCCTTCAGGTTGGTGACAGGCAGCACAGGTGGTGTGATAAATCTTGTCGCCGCGTTCCTTCAGCTCGTCAAGGGTCCACTCTTTGCTGGTCAGCTCCTTGAGCTTGGCGGCGTCGGCTTTGCGCTCAGTCAGCCAGGTGTCGTAGTCGGCCTGGGTTTTGACGTCGACCACAATCGGCATGAAGCCATGGTCCTTGCCGCACAGTTCGGCGCACTGGCCACGGTAGATGCCGGGTTTGTCGACGCGGGTCCAGGCTTCGTTGACGAACCCTGGAATTGCATCGCGCTTGACCGCAAATGCCGGCACCCACCACGAGTGGATGACGTCGGCAGAGGTCACCAGAAAGCGCACCTTGGCACCGATCGGCAGCACCAGCGGCTGATCGACTTCCAACAGGTAATTTTCGCCTTTGGCAGTTTTGTTGTGGATTTGCTCTTGCGGGGTGGCCAGGTTGCTGAAGAACTCGACGTCCTGACCCAGGTATTTGTAGTGCCACTTCCACTGATAACCGGTGATCTGGATATCGATATCCGGCTCACTGGTGTCATACATCTTGATCAGGGTCGCGGTCGCCGGAACGGCCATGGCGACCAGAATGATGAAAGGCACCACGGTCCAGAGGATCTCCACCGTCGTACTTTCATGGAACTTGGCAGCCACCTGCCCGGTGGAGCGTCGATGCAGCATCATCGACCAGAACATGGCGCCGAAAACGATGATGCCGATCACCACACAAATCCAGAAAATGGTCATGTGCAGGTCGAATACTGCGTGACTGACTTCAGTCGCTCCAGGCGCCATATTCACAGTCCAGGCCGCTTGCGCCTGACCGAAAATCGACCACAACAGGAGGCCCATCCAGACATGTGGATGTCGCATCATTGCGGGTTCCCCTTATCGTTCTTGTTATCCCGCCGGCTAACACCGACGGCAAGGGAGCGGCTTTTTCAGACTACGAACTTGAATCGCCGGGCCTTGCTGCCTACGCAGTCGGGCGTCATCAGCTAACTCCATTCAGATCCGAGTATAGACAGCGAGTGCGACCCCGCAATGCGATGGCGTAAATGAGCTGAAACACCTGACACTTGCGCCACAGGCCACGGATGGAGAAGGATGTGGGATCGGTGATGGCAAATCGATATAACGCAGTGGCATGAAAGGTGAAATAATTATGACAAATACGTCTTAGCCACGTTTATAAGCAGGCTAACTTATGTCTTCCCCTATTTCCTTGCCTTCGTTTCCTGGAGTTTTCATGAACACCGCCGCATTGCGCGAGCAGATTCAACGTGCACAACAACATGAAGCCGAAACCGGTCAGCTGACCCGTCAGCTGGAAGTCCAATTGCCGCACCTGCATTCATCCATCCAATTGCCAGACATCGACGCCAAGGGCGTGATGACCCGTTTTGTCACTGCTTATATAGAACAAGTGCCGGACTTGCTCGACGCTGCCAATGACGTAGCGCGTGAAGCGGGGATCGAGTCTCAGATCAAACCGGTGCTGACAATCGCCGAGCAGTTCTTCCTCCAGCCACCGGCAATCATGGCCGGTCACGAAGGCCTGGATGGCCTGCTGGACGAAGCCTACCTGGCACATCGCCTGGTAGAAGAGGTTAACGACCTCTACATCAAACATTTCGGCCAGCCACTGATCCCATTGGACATGACTGTCGCCAACCTGATTGCCCACCAACTGATCGGCGAGGACTTCGCCAATCAACTGGATGAGGCTGTGCATCACGCCGTTGATGAGATGCTGAACGAAGAAAGCTTCGCGCTGGAGTCCGTCGAAGCCTACCGGGAAAAACTCAACAGCCCGGACACCGGCGCCGCCTGGAAGCGCTGGCCATGCCTGTCGCGCCAGCTGGGCGTAGGCCTGGAACTGGATCAGCCTGCGGCTTGATCCAACTGTAAAAACCGAACACCTGTGGGAGCGGGCTTGCCCGCTCCCACACTGTTATCTATCCCGCGGAACCCACTCCTACGGTCGTCCGCAATCGCCCCTCCAGCCGGCGCTTCAATCCGCGCGCCTCGATCAGCAGTTTCGAGCCTTTGCTGGCATTGGCCCGCCCCCATTCCTCAAGCAACTCCAGACATGAGTGGTCGATATAACTCAGGTTATTCAGCGGCACATGCACCGTCGCGCCCGCCGGAATAGCCCCTAGCACCCGGGTCAACGCCGGCACCTTGAGAAAGGTCGCAGCCCCCATCAATCGCAACTCCATTTCGCCCTCTGCCGGAAGGTTGATCAGGCTGATTTTCAGTCGAGAAGCCTTCCAGGCCAGCTTCGCCAGGGTCAAGCCAAAACCGACCAGCACTCCGGTCAGCAAGTCGCTGAAGATAATCGCCAGCGCGGTCACCGCGTAGGTAATCATCGGCATCCGGCCATACCGTCCCAGTCCGCGAAACGCCTTCAAATCCACCAGTTTCACCCCGGTGTACACCAGCACGCCTGCCAGACTGGCAACCGGGATGCTTTGCAGCACACTGGACAACAGCAACACAAATGCCAGCAGCCAGACACCGTGAAAAATCGCCGACAACCGCGTTTTGGCGCCGGCCTGTACGTTGGCTGAACTGCGCACGATCACGCCCGTCATTGGCAGAGCGCCGACCAGACCGCAGAGCATGTTGCCGATGCCTTGGGCGGACAGTTCGCGGTCGAAATCCGAACGCTCGCCGCTGTGCATGCGATCGACCGCAGCGGC
Organism: Pseudomonas sp. GW822-FHT04C11; assembly: GCF_058800905.1. Classification (NCBI taxonomy): domain Bacteria; kingdom Pseudomonadati; phylum Pseudomonadota; class Gammaproteobacteria; order Pseudomonadales; family Pseudomonadaceae; genus Pseudomonas; species Pseudomonas sp. GW822-FHT04C11. The sequence goes on from NZ_JBXAMS010000007.1 coordinate 42,582, forward strand.
CGAAAGCAGGGTTTCGGCGCTGGCGATAAAGGCCACGGCAAAGGCGGCGATCAGCAGGTTGGGGTCGGCGAAACTCAACAGGTCGGCCGGTTTCAGCCAGTCAATTGCCTCGGCGAGGTTAGCCGGGACTTCGACCCGCTTGACGTTCAATGCCAGCGCCAGACTGGCAAGGGTCGCCAATCCAACGCCAAGCAACGCACCAGGAATAAAGCGCAGCGCTTGCGGGCGAAATTTCTCCCACAGTCCCATGACCAGAATCGTCGACAGCCCAAGCAGACCGGCCTGCCAACCCAGCCCGCCACCCAGGGTCGGCAAGGCTTGGGCAACAGCCGCCGGAAACCCGCTGAGGTTGTCCAGGCCTGAGGGTTTAGGGACTCCGTCGAGCATCACATGTATCTGCGACAGCACGATCAACACACCGATGCCTGCCAGCATGCCGTAAACCACCGCTGGCGCCGTCACGCGGAACCAGCAGCCCAGCCGCAAACGCCCTGCCACCAGTTGCAGAAACCCGGCCAGTAGCAAAATCGGCCCAAGCATCGCCACACCATGCTGGCGCACCAGTTCAAAGACCAGTACCGCCAGCCCCGCAGCCGGACCACTGACTTGCAGCGGCGAACCGGCCAGCCAACCGACCACCAGACCACCGATAATCCCGGTGATCAGGCCCTTGGCCGGCGGCATGCCGGAAGCGATTGCAATGCCCATGCACAAGGGCAGGGCGACCAGAAACACCACCACCGAAGCCAGCAGCTCCCGTGGCAAAACAGCTTTCAATTGCGCAGCACGCATGAGCGTTCTCCTGAGATTCTTCAGGCGTGGCGAAGCCCGACCGCTTTTTCAGCAGCCTTGGCCAGACCAGACAAGGTGTTTAGGAGGATTTAGAAGCGCGCTTTGGGCGTCGCCACGGGAATCGGATGACTGCCATCCAGAGGCAGGAAGCAGCCCTTATCCGCGTCGTAGGCTTTTATTTCGCTGGTTTCGATGCTGTAGACCCAGCCATGGATAAACAGCTGACCGTTGGCCATGCGCGAGGCCACTGAAGGGTGAGTGCGCAAATGCTGCAACTGGGCGATGACGTTTTCTTCGGTAAGCACCTGCATGCTTTCGTTTTCGTCAGCGCAATGGCAGTTTTCCTGGACCATGGTTTTTGCCACTTCGGCGTGGCGTAGCCAGGCTTTGACCGTGGGCATTTTTTCCAGGCTTTGCGGATTGAGTACAGCACGCATGGCACCGCAATCGGAATGCCCACAAATGATGATGTGCTGCACGCCAAGAGCCAGCACTGCATATTCGATGGCCGTGGAAACCCCGCCGTTCATCTGGCCATAGGGCGGCACTACGTTGCCAACGTTGCGGGTGACAAACAGATCGCCAGGAGCGCTTTGGGTAATCAATTCGGGAACGATGCGCGAGTCCGCGCACGCAATGAACATCGCTCGGGGCCGTTGAGCCGTGGCGAGTTTCTTGAAGAGTTCTTCCTGTTGCGGGAAGACCTCGTGGTGGAAGTGTAAAAAGCCGTCAACGATATGCTGCAGCGCTGCATCGGCGCTTTCAGCCACAGGGAGGGCGGAAGCCGACGCAGCCAACGGCTGTTTATCCTTGTCACTCATGATTCATCCTCTTTGACGGAGTAGGGAAATTTTCCCGATTTACCTGGGATAAAGCCAGCGACTGGTAAGGAAACATCCAGATCGCCGATCAGTGACCATCCAGTCACTTGATGAGCAAGGTACCCACCGAAACTTAACTCAAACTGAATCAACTGCTCTAGAACGTGCGTTCCAGGTTAAAAAAAACGTGACTGACGGACAAACACACAACGCTTTTCACTACTCACCATAGGCCAATTGTTGCTAAAGCAACGACATTTGAGCCCCGGGCGGACAAAAGGCTGTGCAGTCCAGGTTGAAGCCTTCACGTTGATTGAGCCCAAGACGTTTTATTGTTTTGGCGAAGCGTTGCGCCAACAGATCGGCGAACGGTCCTTCACCGCGCATACGAGCGCCAAAACGACTGTCATACAGTTCGCCGCCGCGGCTTTGACGGATCAAACTCAATACATGGGCTGCACGCTGCGGATAGTGGGCTGCCAGCCACTCCTCGAACAACGGTGCCACTTCCAGCGGCAGACGCAACATCATGTACGCCGCACTCTGCGCACCGGCCGCGTGAGCTTCGGTCAGCAGGCTTTCCAGTTCACTGTCGTTGATCATCGGGATCATCGGCGAACACAAGACACCCACCGGAATCCCGACCTCACGCATGACCCGAATCGCCCGCAACCGCGCCTTCGGGGCGGCCGTTCGCGGCTCAAGGATGCGCTTGAGCTCGTCGTCGAGGCTGGTCAGGCTGATCATCACCGCCACCAGCCGCTGTTCGGCAAGCTCACCGAGCAAATCCAGATCACGAAGAATCAACGAGCCTTTAGTGATGATCGTCACCGGATGCCGGTAACGCAGCAGCACCTGAAGAATCCGCCGGGTGATTTTGTGTTCACGCTCGATCGGCTGATAGGGATCGGTATTTGAGCCCAGATTGATCGGCGCACACTGATAACCGCGCTTGGAAAGCTGCTGCTCCAGTACGTCGGCCGCGTTGCTTTTGGCGATCAGCTTCGTCTCGAAGTCCAGACCCGGTGACAGGTCCCAGTAGGCATGACTGGGTCGCGCATAGCAGTAGATGCAGCCGTGCTCGCAACCTCGATAGGGATTGATCGAGCGATCGAAGGGCAGGTCGGGCGAGTTGTTGCGGGTGATGATGGTTTTCGCCGTTTCGATGCGCACCTCGGTGCCTTGGGTCAGCGGTGCTTCCTGGTACCAGCCATCGTCTTCGACCACCGAACGGTTCGGTGCAAAGCGATTGTGCGGGTTGCTGGCGGTGCCACGTCCGCGAGGTGGCAAGGGCGTGAACATTGGAAAAACCCTCATTGCTGTATGCATGTACAGTACCGAAAGATCCAATGTCAGGCCAGTGCCGTTCGGCAGCTTCAGCGAAAAGATCAGGCTAGCCGCCTACCCACTTTATATAACTACTTGCTAATCACGCTATATACGCAAGAACGAGAAACATATAAGCATTGGTCATCCGATAAAGATAACCCGTACTATCCTTGGCACACGCACCACCAGACTGAATAACCATTAAAAGGATTTAACAATGTCTTTCTTTAATCAACGCGGTATCTTTCTGCAACTTATGCAGCCGAGTCCTTCTGAACCCAATACCCTGGTTTCACTGCAACTTGCCCGTAAAGAACTTGGTTGGGATGCGGAAAATGAAATGCAAACCGAGACGCTGGTGAAATCGATTTTCATGACGGCGGTTTCCAGCGACGGCGGGCACTCCTTCACCCTCGGAACCGTGCGCAAGGATGTCGACGGTGATGGCGACATTGATGCCAATGACAAAGCCAAGCTGCTGGCACTGGCCAAAGCTTACGCAAATATTGTTAATCCATGATTAAACTTGATCGCGTAGCGGCTAATGCACTCTACCGATCATAAACCAACGCCTGCGAGGCTCATTTCGCAGGCGTTGATTATTACAACTTAATAAACATCAATTAGAACTTGTTAGTTTTCCAGACTTGTCAGCAGGCATTGATTTCACTTCATCCTTGCGCACGTCAGCGACGTCAGCCGGCTTAATCTGCGCCCCCTTGTTTCCCCAACTCGTGCGAATGAAGTTCACCACATCCGCCACTTCCTGATCCGACAAACGCCAGGCGAATGCCGGCATGGTGAACGTCGACGGCGCCGTGTGGGTCGCCGGCAAGGTACCGCCCTTGAGCACGATATTGATCAACGAGACCGGATCGTCCGATTGCAACACCGGATTGCCCGCCAGTGCCGGGAATACCCGGGTGTAGCCATGCCCGTCGGTACGGTGGCAGGCGGCACAGTTGTCGATGTACACCGAGGCACCGGGTTTGCTGTCGTCACCTTTCCACAGCGCTTGTGCCACTTGCGGGTCGTACGGGTGTGGCTGATCGTTCGGATCATTCGCCGGCAAAGACTTGAGGTATCGGGCGATCGCTGTCAGGTCGTCATCGCTCATATATTGCATGCTGTGTTCCACCACATCGCTCATGCCGCCGAACACTGCACTGCGGTCACTACGACCGGTCTTGAGGAGCTGCACCAGTTGCTCTTCGCTCCAACTACCGAGTCCATCCTTGTGATCGCCACGCAAGCTTTTCGCGATCCAGCCTTCTAACGGCGCACTGCCTGACAGAAACGCACTGCCTTCGTTGGCGCTCAAGGCTTTTTCCTGCATGGTCAGGGCTCGTGGCGTATGGCAAGCGCCGCAATGTCCGAGGCCTTCCACCAGATAGGCTCCACGGCTGATTGCCGCCTCTTTACCGTCGGCCGGCTGATACGCCACGACGCTTGGCGCAAACATCCAGCGCCAGCCGGTCAGTGGCCAGCGCATGCTCAACGGCCAGGGAATGTCGCTGCCCTTGTTCTCTTGAGTGACCGGCGCCACGCCTTTCATGAAATAGGCATACAAGGCTTTCATGTCTGCATCGCTGACACGGGCATAGGACGGATACGGCATCGCCGGGTAAAGCGTACTACCGTTTTTGGCCACACCATGGCGCACGGCTTTGTCGAAATCGTCAAAGCTGTAGTCGCCCAGGCCGGTTTTGTCCGGGGTAATGTTGGTGGAATAGATCGTGCCGATCGGCGTCTCCATCGGCAGTCCGCCTGCAAACGGCTTACCACCCTTGGCGGTATGGCAAGCCACACAGTCACCCGCGCGGGCGAGGTATTCGCCCTGTTTGATCAACGCTTGCGATGCATCTTCTGCCGCGCTGATCGAGCAACTGCCGAGCAGGGCAAGGGTGGCGATAACGAGATTTTTCATGGTCATCGCTCCTTAAGCCTGAACCAGCGGGCCGGGATTCTTCAGGTACTGCTCGCGAATCGCCCGCGCCGACCAGTAGGTCAGTGCCGCGACCAGACCGGTCGGGTTGTAACCCAATCCTTGCGGGAACGCCGAAGCGCCCGGCACGAACACGTTATGTACGTCCCAGCTCTGCAAATAGCGGTTCAGCGCACTGGTTTTCGGATGGGTGCCCATGATCGCGCCACCATTGAGGTGGGTGGTCTGGTAAGAAGCCGTGTTGAAATGTTCACCCACCTGTTTGCCGAGCAGGGCAATGGCCTTGGGGTTCATCGCTTGTGCGATCTTGCTCATCTTGTCGACCATGAAGCGGTTCATCTTGATGTCGTTTTCATGCCAGTCGAAAGTCATCCGCAGCAGCGGCTGGCCGTAGGCATCGCGGTATACCGGGTCGAGATCCAGGTAGTTGCCTCGGTAGGACTGATGCGCACCGTGAGCGTCCATCGACACCTGGTGGGTGTAATAATCGGCAGTCGCACGTTTCCATGCACTGCCCCAGGCGGGTGTTCCCGGCGGGTTCGAAGTTCCGGCAATCGGCCGGCTGCCGGCCTGGTTGACCCACATCGGTGCACCACCGACAAAGCCGTGCGGGCCGTGATCGAAGTTGTCGGCGTTGAAGTCATCCACCGCCACACCATTGCCACCTGCGCCAATGAAATTATTGGTGTGCACGTCTTTGTCGAAGTAGGCCTTGATCGTCGCCATGTTCTGATAGGCGAAGTTCTTGCCGACCACACCTTCGCCGCTGATCGGGTCGTACGGTTTGCCGATCCCGGACAACAGCATCAACCGCACGTTGTGGAACTGGAACGCACCGAGGATCACCAGGTCCGCCGGCTGCTCGATTTCCCGGCCCTGACTATCGATGTAGGTCACACCGGTCGCCTTGCGCTTGGTACTGTCGAGATTGACACGCAGCACGTGGGAATTGGGTCGCAACTCGAAGTTCGGCAATGGCTTGAGCGCCGGCAGGATGTTCACGTTCGGCGAAGCCTTGGAGTACATGTAGCACACGTAGCCACTGCAAAAACCGCAGAAGTTGCACGGCCCCATCTGCGCACCGTAGGGATTGGTGTAGGGCCCTGAGGTATTGGCGGAAGGCAGGTTGTAGGGTTTGTAACCGACAGCATTGGCGGCATTCTGGAACAACTGCGCGGAGTAGGTGTTCTTCTGCGACGCCAACGGGAAGTGGTTCGAACGGTCCGGCGCATAGGGGTTACCGCCCTTGCCTTCGCCGACCACTTGACCTTTCACGGTCCAGGCCTGACCCGAGGTGCCGAAGACTTTCTCGGCGTAATCGAAAAACGGTTCCAGCTCTTCATAGCTGACGCCAAAGTCCTGGATGGTCATGTCCTTGGGGATGAAGTGCTTGCCGTAGCGCTCCTCATAATGACTGCGCATACGCAACTCGATCGGATCGACCCGAAAGTGCACACCCGACCAGTGCAGTCCGGCCCCGCCCACACCATTACCCGGCAGGAACGCCCCGAGCTGACGGTTGGGCAGCGCAATGTCATTCACGCTATGGCGAATGGTCACGGTCTCTTTGGAGATGTCCTGAAAGAGTTTCTTGCGCACGCTGTAGGTGAGTTCGTCGATCACCTGCGGATAGTTGCCGTCGGGGTAAGTGTCCTGCATCGGCCCGCGTTCCAGCGCCAGCACATTGAGGCCAGCCTCCGTCAGTTCCTTGGCCATGATCGCGCCGGTCCAGCCAAACCCGACGATCACTGCGTCGACCTTCTTCATCGTGGTTGTCATGCTCACGCCCTCTCGCCGCGAATAGAAACTGCCGGGAAGGGGTATTGCTCGTTGCGTTCAACCCAATCCATGAAATCGGCGCGCGCGCCGGGAAAGCCGATCATGGTCCAGCCGACCATGCCTTTGTTGCCGCCGTGGATCGGGTCGCAGAAGAACCCTTCCTTGGTGTTTTGCAGCAAAAGGCTGAAAAAAACCTTCGGCGGGACGCTGTCGAATGTTGGCGTACCGGCCTCCAATTGCTTGAGCAACTCGTCTCGGGTAGCGCTGTCTTGCGCAGCAAAAACTTTGCCGTTGAACGCCTTCGACCAGGCGTCCGTCGCGGCGATACCCAAACGGTAGATGTCCTTGGGAACCAGTTTGCTCTGCCAGCCCATTTCCGGCGCAGCGTCTGCATTGAACGGGCCTTGCATGTACCAAAGAGCACCCGCCGCGTACGGGGTATTCATTTGCCGGTCGATGTACTCCGGCACACCCGCTTCGAGTGCACCCGGTCCCTGTTCATCGGCAGGAATCAAGCGGGCAACCGCTGCCTGGATGAATGCCCACTCTTCGGCGGTGAAGTAGCTCGGCTCATAAACACTGCTGCTGACCGGCGTTTTGCCAGGACCGGCCGGTGCGGCTTCAGGAGCGGCCATCAAGACCGAACTGCCCAAACCGGTACTGGCAACGGTGACCACCGGGATCAAGGTCAGGGATTTGCGTAAAAACTCACGCCGCGGGTTGTCTCGATCTTGATCAGACATGGGGGGGGCACCTCATCAGGCATTCACGGATAGATCAGCTGCTTCATGGAGCAGCTTGTCGTTTTGGCAGCGATGCAGGCCGATAAGGCCCGAAGGAAAAGAACATATCTGCAAACTTTAGTTACAAATGGTAGCAGGCTAAGCATATGAGTGAATCGTTTCAGTTTAAAATCCACAGATTATTTCTGAAGTATCGAGGGCCCCTCAGGCTTAACGATTCTTTGACAAGCCCCTCACAGAGCTTTGACTGCTCAGGGTTCAGGCTGGGATTTAGTCACCCATTCCTTCATCCACGGCTCCCTGACTCATGTCGAAAAACCACCTCTTGCTCGCACTGTGCCTGTCGCTCATGGCGTTATTTGCGTTCGATCAGGTTCAAGCCGAGCAAACCCAATCCATCCGTCCCGGCGAATGGGCCCAGCCCGTCGAAGCGCAGTACGGCCTTTACCAGATGTCACCGACTCTCTACCGCAGCACACTTCCCGATCACGGAGCGCTGCCGCTGCTGGAAAAACTCCAGATCACGACGGTGATCAATTTTCTGCCCGAGTCCGACGCAAGCTGGCTATCGACACCCGGCATCAACCTGGTGCAATTGCCGTACAAGACCAGCCATGTCGATGACAGCGAGGTGCTCAGTGCATTGCGGGCCATACAAACCGGTCAAAGCAAAGGCCCGGTGTTGATCCATTGCAAACGCGGATCGGATCGCACTGGCCTGATGGCTGCGATGTACCGCGTGGTGGTACAAGGCTGGAGCAAGGAAGACGCCCTCGACGAAATGACCCAGGGCGGTTTCGACGACAATACCCACTTCAAGAACGGCATTCGCTACATGATGAAGGCAGATATCGACAAACTGCGGACCGCACTGGCCAACGGCGATTGCAGTACCAGTGTGTTTGCGACCTGCTCGATGAAAAGCTGGTTGAAAACGGTCAATAGCGAAAAACCGAAGATCTGAGGGGCGCACCACAACCAGCCCCTGCCCCAAACAGGCAAGGCGGGGTCGTGAACATACAATCGAGGAGTGTGGCGTCAGTCGATAAATACCGCCCTTGAGCGCTCAGACTCAAAGGCGGATTACCAAGCGCCGGGAGATCAGGAGTGATCGTCGGGCTTTTTCTTCAGCTTCGGATTGGGGAAGAACTGCACAGCCTGGACCTTGGCGTCCGGGACTTTCAACGCGGTGGTATTGACCCGCGTACCCAATTCCTTGGGCACTGACAGACCTTGCTCGTTCAGCGTGTCGGAATAACCGCAGGCCACGCATTCGCGGTGCGGCACCTCGTCTTCGCTCCACATCATCAACTTGTCCGGCTCGCTGCACGCCGGGCAGACTGCCCCGGCGATGAAGCGTTTCTTGGTTTTGCTCACTGGCGCGTCACTCATGCTGCCGCGTCCTCGTCGAGGCCGCTATGGCGCAAGAGTGCGTCAATCGACGGTGCACGTCCGCGGAAGTCGACGAACAGCACCATCGGCTCCTGAGAACCGCCGCGCGCCAGGATCGCCTCGCGGAACGCACGACCGGTGGCCGCATTGAGCACGCCGTCTTCCTCGAATTTCGAGAAGGCATCGGCCGACAGCACTTCAGCCCATTTGTAGCTGTAGTAACCCGCCGCATAACCGCCAGCGAAGATATGCGCGAAGCTGTTAGGGAAACGGTTGTAGGCCGGCGGACGCATGACCGAAACCTCGTCGCGCACGCCTTCAAGCACTTGCAGTACGCTGCGACCGTCGCCATGGGTAGCGTGCAGCTCGAAGTCGAACAGCGAGAATTCCAGCTGGCGAACCATCATCAGTCCGGACTGGAAGTTCTTCGCAGCGAGCATTTTTTGCAGCAGGTCCTGCGGCAGTGGCTCGCCGGTTTCGTAATGACCGGAGATCAACGCCAGGCCTTCCGGCTCCCAGCACCAGTTTTCCATGAACTGACTTGGCAGCTCGACCGCGTCCCACGCCACGCCGTTGATCCCGGACACGCCGGAATATTCAACGCGGGTCAGCAGGTGATGCAGGCCGTGACCAAATTCGTGGAACAGCGTGGTGACTTCATCGTGGGTCAGCAGGGCAGGCTTGCCACTGTCGGCCGGGGTGAAGTTGCACACCAGATTAGCCACCGGGCTTTGCAGTACACCTTCAGCGGTGCGGCGACGGTCGCGGGCGCCATCCATCCAGGCACCGCCGCGCTTGTTGGCACGGGCATACAGGTCGAAGAAGAAGCGCCCGACGTGCTCGCCGTTCTCCTTGATTTCGAACAGGCGAACGTCCGGATGCCAGGTGTCGAAACCTTTCAGCTCGGCGATTTCGATGCCATACAGACGCTGAACGATGGCGAACAGACCGCTCAGGACTTTATCGATCGGGAAGTACGCACGCAGGGTTTCCTGGGCAACGCTGTAACGCTGTTCACGGAGTTTTTCGCCGTAGAAACCGCTGTCCCAGCTTTGCAGATCAGGGCAACCCTGTTCGGCAGCGTAGGCTTTGAGTTGCTCGAGATCCTGCGCGGCGAACGGTTTGCTGCGCTTGGCCAGATCGCGCAGGAAGCTCAGCACCTGATCGCTGGACTCGGCCATTTTGGTTGCCAGGCTCAGCTCCGAGAAACTGGCGAACCCCAGCAGCTTGGCCAGCTCCTGACGCAGGTCGAGGATCTCTTCCATCACTGGGCTGTTATCGTTCTGACCGGCGTTCGGGCCTTGGTCCGACGCACGGGTGCAGTAGGCGGCGTAGACTTCTTCGCGTAGCGCGCGGTCTTGGGCGTAGGTCATCACCGCGTAGTAGCTCGGGAATTCCAGGTTGATCAGCCAGCCTTGCAAATCTTTGGCTTGGGCGGCGGCGGCCATTTGCGCCTTGGCCGAATCGGTCAGGCCGGCGAGGGCGGCCTCATCGGTGATGTGTTTGGTCCAGGCCTGGGTGGCATCGAGCAATTGGTTGGAGAAATGGCTGCCCAGCTCGGACAGCTTGCTCTGCACCTCGGCGTAACGTTTTTGCTCAGCCGCCGGCAAATCGATACCCGACAGACGGAAATCACGCAGCGCGTGTTCCAGAATGGTTTTTTGCGCGACATCGAAACCGGCTGCTTCCGGGCTATTGACCAGCGCTTCATAGGCCTGGAACAGCTCGCGGTTCTGGCCCATTTCGGTGGCGTAGGCACTCAGCGCCGGCAGGCAGGACTCGTAAGCCTCACGCAGTTCGGCACTGTTGCACACCGCATTCAGGTGACTGACCGGGCTCCAGGCTGCGCCCAGGCGATCGTTCAGTTCGTCCATCGCCAGCACCAGGCCCGCCCAGGTAGGCTGTTTGCCCTGGGTTTTGAGGATCTCGGCGATGGCGGCGCGGTTGTCCGCAAGGATCTGTTCGATGGCCGGTTGTACGTGCTCGGCGCGGATCGCCGAGAACGGCGGCAGGTCGTAGGGCTGCAAAAGAGGATTGTTCACGCTCACGGTTGGCACCTTGGCTGGAAGAAACATGTAGCCATCTTAATTACAATCGACGCCAACCGCAGCTATCAACAACAGAGAGAGAGCCTATCGTGTCCCTTCGCAAGTACCAGAACCACACCCCCGTGCTCGGCAAATGCGCCTTTGTCGACAGCTCGGCGGTGGTGATCGGCGACGTCGAAATAGGCGAAGACAGCTCTGTCTGGCCGCTGACCGTGATCCGCGGCGACATGCACCGCATCCGCATTGGCCAGCGCACCAGCGTGCAGGATGGCTGTGTGCTGCACATCACCCACGCCGGGCCCTTCAACCCTGACGGTTTCCCGCTGTTGATCGGCGACGACGTGACCATCGCCCACAAAGTCATGCTGCACGGCTGCTCCGTCGGCAACCGGATCCTGATCGGCATGGGCAGCATCGTCATGGACGGCGCGGTGGTCGAAGACGAGGTGATCATCGGCGCTGGCAGCCTGGTGCCGCCGGGCAAACGCCTGGAAAGCGGTTTCCTCTATGTCGGCAGCCCGGTGAAACAGATCCGTCCACTGACTGACAAGGAACGGGCGTTTTTCACCTACAGCGCGGCGAATTACGTGAAGCTCAAAGACCTGCATCTGGCCGAAGGCTACGACCAGCTCTGACACCGGCAGACTCACTCAGGAATATTCATGCATTACCAAACCGTTTTATTCGACCTCGATGGCACCCTGACCGACCCGCGTGAGGGCATCACTCGCTCGATCCAGTTCGCCTTGAGCAAACTGGGGATCGACGAGCCAGACCTGACCAAGCTCGAACACTTCATCGGCCCGCCGTTGCTGCAAGCCTTCATGCAGTTCTACGACTTTGATGAGCCGAAGGCCTGGGAGGCGGTGAATTTCTACCGCGAGCGCTTCAAGGTTACCGGCCTGTACGAAAACCGCGTGTTCGACGGTGTCATGCCATTGTTGGAAACCCTTGATGGGCAAGGGCGGCAGCTGTATATCGCGACGTCGAAGCCGTGGGTTTTCGCCCGGGAAATCGCCCGGCACTTCGGTTTCGATCGGCACTTCAAAGTGATCTACGGCAGCGAACTGGATGGCACCCGCACCGATAAGGTCGAGCTGATTGCCCATTTGATGGCCGAAGAAGGCCTGGACCCGGCCACCACACTGATGATCGGCGACCGCAAACACGACCTGATCGGCGCCAAACGCAACGGTCTGGACGCAGCGGCGGTGGGCTATGGATTCGGCAGCCACGAAGAATTGAGCGCCGAACAGCCGGCGTATCACTTCGAGACATTGGCCGAGTTGCATCAGACGTTTTTGCGGGGTTAACCGCTGGACCGCTTTTGTGGCGAGGGAGCTTGCTCCCGCTGGCCGGTCCGCGCTCGGGCGCAGCAGTCGTAACCTGTGGAAGGTGTTCAACTTGAAACACCGTGCCGCATGATATTGGGGTCGCTGCGCGACCCAGCGGGAGCAAGCTCCCTCGCCACAGGGCTATTTGCCAACCAACGCCTTCAACGCTGCCTTTCGCTCCCCAACTGGCAACCTGCCGAGTTTTTCCACGGCGGCGTAGAAAGCCACCCAATTACCATCGATCTGTCTAAACAAAGCGGAAAACGCCGGCACCCATTGATCATAGAGTCCGAATGGCAGCAGCCGGGCGTTGTTCATCGGGGCATTGATCCAGGCATCAAAGCGCTTGTCGCCGGCCCATTGGCTGTCGCGCAGGGTTCGATAATCGCTGCGCAAACGTTCGAACTCGGCGACTTTACGCTGGCGCATCTGTTCGGTCGCAAGGGGCAATGCATAGAGTTTTTCGAGTCGCGTACGGGTGTCCAGAATCAGCTGGGTAAATTGATCACGTTGCTGCTCTTGAGCTTTGCCGGCCGGCGGTAAACCGCAAGCTGCACGCCATTGGCGGGTGCCTTCCTGTTCGACGAAGGTGGCGAAAGACTCGTTGAACTCTGTGTCGTCCTTCACATAAAACCGCTGATGCGCCAGTTCGTGAAAAATCAGCGTCGCCAGACGCTCGTCACCCCAGTTCATCATTGAACTGATGATCGGGTCGTTGAACCAGCCCAAGGTCGAATAGGCTTCAACACCGCTGATCGACACGTCCATGCCCTGCAGGCGCAACAGCGCAGCGTTGCCTCGCGCGGCGCTCTGGCTGTAGTACCCGCGATAGGCCACGCACCCGGCGATCGGAAAGCAATGATTCTGCGGCTTGAGGGAAAACTCCGGCGTGGCGAACACATTCCACACCACATACGGTCGGCCAATGTCGGCGTAGAGGCGATAACTTTTGTTGTCTGGCAAGTGCAACCGCTGGCTGGCGAACTCGCGGGCCTTTTGCGACTGAGCCAGGCGCGCGCGCAGTTTCGCGTCACGCGCAGGGTCGGCAACCACCTCGCTCACCGGCTCACGCGCCCGCAGCAATTGCCACTGACCGCTGGCCAACTGACTGTAGTAATTGACGCTCGAGCAACCGTTCAGCAACAAAAGCAACGCGGCCGGAAACAAAACGCGCAAAACGCGATCAAGTAACCGATGGCTTGAAAGCAGCCTGATCACATCAAATCATCCTTGGGGAGTCTGCTCGCAAGACTATCTCGCCTGACTGGAGCTTCGCTATGCGCGCGTTATTGCTGACTGCAAACCTGCTGATGCTGGCTGGCTGTGTTGGACTGCCCCAACCCGACCCGGCGCAAGCCTGGATCGACCTCGGGCCCCATCAACATGACACTGTGTTGCAAGCGCTGGAAGTGGACACCAAGGCCACCGCCGATAAACGCTACTTCCAGATTCCACCGGGCAGCCATGAGTTGAAGGTGCGTTATCAGTTCGCGGTAGAACCAACGAATATCGGCCCCGACGCCGAACCGCTATGGCGCGATTGCCGGTTAAGTGTGAAGTTCAACGACTTCAGTGCCGGCCAGCGATATCAACTGCAAGCGGGGAATATCGGCTTCCGGCCGTGGGCCAAACTCTATGATCAGCAGCGCAAAGTCGTTGGCCAAGCGCATCTGGCGGGCTGCCAACGCACCTGATCAGCGCTATGCTTATTACCTGACCGCTCGGAAATCAATCATGCGCAGGTATCTGCTGTTTTTCGCTATCAGCTCTCTGACTGCCTGTGTGAGCCCGCTACCCACCGCGAACCCGAACATGGCCTGGGTCGACTTCGCCATGCCGACGCCCGGGGGCAAAGTCCTCATGGCCGAGAGCCTGGACAATAAGCGCCTGAAAGACGGGCGATTCTTCCAGGTCACACCCGGCAGCCATGAATTGAAGGTTCGCTTCGACTTTGAGCAGTTTTACGGAGGTTTTGGCATGCAATTCGACTCGCCAAACCGACTGTGCTATTTGACCGTGCGCTACGATCATTTCGAAGCCGGCCAACGTTACCTGCTCGAAGCTCGCTCGCTGACCACCACACCCAGCGCCCGGCTGTATAACGCCAAGCGCGAGCTCGTCGCCGAAGAGAGTCAGACTTTTTGCATCCCGTAAGACGGATTATCTGTCGTTCTTCTGATAGATGATTTTCTTCGTTCCGCCTTCACACGTGCCGACCACCATGTTCTGGTCGTGCACTTCGTCATTGGTGACGATCTCCAGGGTGTAGGACGATACGTTATTGGCCTGGATCTTGGATTCGATCTCGGCCTTGAGTTCTTCGCAGGATTTGGTTGCCGCCAGGGCCGATGTGGCCAGCACACTGCAGATAACCGCCAAGGCAAAACGTTTCATGGTTGAAGCTCCCTTGAGGCAGCGCGCACAGTCATGCGCTGAAGCTGCTGTCACTTATTCGACCACAGTTTCAGTTCACGAGTTCTGATTTGTAGCAGCTGGCGTGCCAGCTGCTACCAGGACGCGATCAGCCCACGAGTGTCGCATCAAGCGTGATTTTAGCGTTCAACACCTTGGAAACCGGGCAGCCTACTTTAGCCTTCTTGCTCAACTCCTCGAATTGCTGCTGGCTCGCGCCAGGGATTTTCGCTTTGAGCGTCAGGTGCACGGCGGTGATCGCAAAACCACCGTCGACCTGATCCAGCGTCACTTCGGCCTGGGTGTCGATCGTGTCGGCCTTGAGGCCAGCCTCGCCGAGAATCATCGAAAATGCCATGGAGAAACACCCCGCATGAGCGGCGCCGATCAGTTCTTCCGGGTTGGTGCCCGGGCCGCCTTCGAAACGCGCCTTGAAGCCATAAGGTGCATCTTTCAGGACCCCGGTTTCGGTGGAGATAGAACCAAGGCCGGTCTTCAAATCACCGACCCAATGTGCCGATGCTTTCTTTTTGATACTCATCTCTGCCTCCTCAATATCCGGCGCGAGGATCGCGCCTTCATGGTTTTCGGTTGCCTGGGTTCTGAGGATAGAAGGCTGGGCAAAGTTCATCGTGTCGGATCGAACCGCTTATCTGGTCGGCAATTTCACGTCTGCTATTGAAACTCGGGTATATGCCCACATTGCATAGAACACGCTCATGCATTCGGCAGGTTTTCGTTGGTGAGAAAAGCCTGCGTACCCTCATTGGAGAAGCCGGCTTATGAAACAACTGTCCGATATCAAGTTCTCGACGCTGGACCTGGTGCCCGTTCGCGAGAACGGCAGCCCTGCGCAATCGCTGCGCAACTCGCTGGACCTGGCGCAACATGTGGAGAAGTGGGGATATAACCGCTTCTGGGTCGCCGAACACCACAACATGGATGGCATCGCCAGCTCCGCGACTTCCGTACTGCTTGGCTATCTGGCCGGCGGGACGTCGAGCATTCGTGTCGGCTCTGGTGGCGTGATGCTGCCCAACCATGCACCACTGGTGATCGCCGAACAATTCGGCACCCTCGAAAGCCTCTATCCGGGGCGAATCGACCTCGGTCTGGGTCGCGCACCGGGCTCCGATCAGATGACCGCCCGCGCCTTGCGCCGTGAACGCTCCGGCAGCGCCGACGATTTCCCCGAAGACGTCGCCGAACTGCTGCGCTACCTGGGCCCACGCACGCCGGACCAGCGCATTATCGCGATGCCCGGCACCGGCACCCATGTGCCGGTCTGGCTGCTGGGCTCCAGCCTGTTCAGCGCGCAACTGGCCGGCGAGCGCGGTTTGCCTTACGCCTTTGCCTCGCATTTCGCACCGCGTTATATGCATGAAGCGATTCGGGTTTACCGCAATCACTTCAAGCCTTCAGCCGTACTGGATAAACCCTACGTGATGCTGGGCGTGCCGCTGGTAGCCGCCGACACCGACGAACAAGCCGATTACCTGGCAACCTCGGTCTACCAACGAATCCTGGCGCTGATGCGCGGCCAAAGCCTGGTTCAACGGCCACCGGTGAAAACCATGGATGGCCTGTGGTTGCCCCATGAGAAAGAAGCCGTCGGTGATTTCCTCGGCCTGGCCATGGTCGGCAGCCCGGCGAAAATTCGCGGCAAACTTGAAGTGCTGATCGAGCAGACTCAAGCCGACGAGTTGATTTTCACCTGTGACCTGTACGAACACGCTGATCGCCTGCATTCCTACGAACTGCTGGCGCAAGTGATGAAGGGCTAAGTCTCTGACAACACCTGCAAAAAAGCCGACGCCATGGCGTCGGCTTTACATAAACAGCTGACTCAACCTACTTCTTGTAGATGATGACCTTCTTGCCTGCCTCGCATTTACCGACCACCTTGCCACCCGCGGCCGCGCCTTTATCGACGATTTCCAGCGAATAGTTTTTGGAGCCCTTGGCATCGATTTTTGCCGCAATTTCGCTTTTCAGCTCTTCGCACGGTTTGCCCGCCGCAAAGGTTGTTCCCGCAATGCTCAACAAACCCACCGCCAATATAAATTTCTTCATCGGTCACATTCCCTGGTCGGATCAAAAGGGGTAAGCGTTAACACTCGGGCGCCTGCCGCCCAAGACGAAGTAGCGCTTTGCCATTCCCTATGGCAATCGGCCAGCGCACAAGTTCAGAAGCCTAGCTCAACCTCAGCTATTGGCAATCCGGAACCCGACTTTGAGCGTGACCTGAAAGTGTGCCGCCTTGCCGTCCTTGATGTGCCCGCGGGTTTCGGTAACCTCGAACCACTCCATGAGCTTGATGCTTTTGCTGGCCTCGGCCAATGCATTGTTGATGGCATCTTCAATGCTGGTAGGGGACGAGCCAACCAGTTCGACTTTCTTGTAAGTGTGATGGTCAGTCATGGCGTTCTCCTGGAATTGTGATTAGAGCCTAGCAGCGATTGTCGGTATTTCTTCTGTCGTTGAAGGTTCAAAATGAATGCACTTTCCCGAACCGTTGGAGTCCCAACCAACACAAGCACTCAATCAATGAAGGAGAGTCATCATGGCCATCACCTCGTTGCGTAAAGCCTCATTGCAAAGCATGGAAGCCGAGATCGAAAGTCTGCTCAAGTCGCTGGAAAGCTTGAAGAGTGATACCTCGGACGAGTCGCTGAAAACTCTCAAGGCCCTCAAAAACAACGCCGAGAACGCGCTGAGACACTCGCGCCACCTGCTCAGCGATGCGTACGAAGAAGTCAAAGTCAAAACCCGCGAAACCGGGATCGCCACCCGCGATTACGCCCAGGAACACCCATGGACTAGCGCTAGCGTCGCAGTCGGTGCCTTGGGTTTGCTGGCCGCGTATCTGCTATACAAACGCGGCCATTAAGGCTGGCGCAGCTCGTTTTTCAGCCACTGCGCCAACTGCCGAGCGCGCCCGTCAGCGGCGCGCTTGGGTAGCCACAACGCCAGTTGCGCCGGGGTTTCACTGAAACCCCACGGCGCAACCAGGCGACCGGCCTTCAAGTCCTCGGCCACCAGCGGCTCAGGGGCAATCGCCACGCCCAGCCCGGCCACCGCCGCCTCCAGCAAATAATACAAATGCTCGAAACCCTGCCCGAACTTCAGCGCCTTGGCGTCGAGGTCGTTGCGCTGAGCCCAACTGGGCCAGGCTTGCGGGCGTGAAGTGGTGTGCAGCAAGGATTGGTTGAGCAGCGCGGCCGCTGGCGCCTGGCACAGACTGTCGTAACCGGCAAAGCGAGGGCTGAGCACCGGGCCGATGCGCTCGCTGGCCAATTCATAAACCTGCATGTCCGCAGGCCACGGCGG
This sequence comes from Pseudomonas sp. GW822-FHT04C11, assembly GCF_058800905.1. Classification (NCBI taxonomy): domain Bacteria; kingdom Pseudomonadati; phylum Pseudomonadota; class Gammaproteobacteria; order Pseudomonadales; family Pseudomonadaceae; genus Pseudomonas; species Pseudomonas sp. GW822-FHT04C11. The sequence continues at coordinate 60,507 of NZ_JBXAMS010000007.1, forward strand.
CTCGGCAAACACCAGCAAGGCATCGAGCCCCGGCCGCCGTGGGTCAAGATCGCCTTCACCCGCCGACAGGTGCAAACGCAAGTCCGGCAGGTCGGCATTCAACCGGCCCAGACGTGGAATGAACCAGCGCGCCAGCAAACTGCCAGAGCAGCCAAGCACGAACGGCGCGTCGGCGTGACCTTGCGTCAGTTCACCGCAAACGGTGCGCAAACGCTCGAAGGCCTCGCTGCTGGCATCGCGTAAGCGCACGCCGGCATCTGTGAGTTTCAGGCCGCGCCCATCCTTGACGAACAGGCTCACCCCCAGATGCTCCTCCAGTACTTTCAACTGTCGACTGACGGCACCGTGAGTCACATGCAGTTGCTCCGCAGCCTGACTGACGCTGTTCAGGCGGGCAGTGGCTTCGAAGGCGCGCAGGGCGTTCAGCGGGGGGAGGTCGTGGCTCATGATATCTGTGAGTTTTTCTGACAGGTTACGGCGATCTTATCGGTTTTCAGCTCAAGACGTCAGGGGTAGAGTGAACGCCATTGCCCTGCTACGAATTAACTTTTTGAAATTCAACTGGAGCGCCCCATGACCCAGACTAATCTGCGCAACGGCCCTGATGCCAACGGCCTGTTTGGCGCGTTCGGCGGCCGCTACGTCGCCGAGACCCTGATGCCGTTGATCCTCGACCTGGCCCGCGAATATGAAGCGGCCAAGGATGATCCGGCGTTCAAAGAAGAACTGGCCTACTTCCAGCGCGACTACGTCGGCCGTCCAAGCCCGCTGTACTTCGCCGAGCGCCTGACCGAATTCTGCGGCGGCGCGAAGATCTACCTCAAGCGCGAAGAGCTGAACCACACCGGCGCGCACAAGATCAACAACTGCATCGGCCAGATCCTGCTGGCGCGGCGCATGGGCAAAAAACGCATCATCGCCGAGACCGGCGCCGGCATGCACGGCGTGGCGACCGCCACCGTGGCCGCGCGCTTTGGCCTCGATTGCGTGATCTACATGGGCACCACCGACATCGAGCGCCAACAGGCCAACGTGTTCCGCATGAAACTGCTGGGCGCCGAAGTGATCCCCGTGGTCGCCGGCACCGGCACCCTGAAAGACGCGATGAACGAAGCCCTGCGTGACTGGGTGACCAACGTCGACAGCACCTTCTACCTGATCGGCACCGTGGCCGGCCCGCACCCTTATCCGGCGATGGTCCGCGACTTCCAGGCAGTGATCGGCAAAGAAACCCGCGAACAACTGCAAGCCAAGGAAGGTCGCCTGCCGGACAGCCTGGTGGCGTGCATCGGTGGTGGTTCCAACGCCATGGGCCTGTTCCACCCGTTCCTCGATGACAAAAGCGTCGAAATCATCGGCGTTGAAGCGGCGGGTCATGGCATCGAAACCGGCAAACATGCGGCCAGCCTGAACGGCGGCGTACCGGGCGTGCTGCACGGCAACCGGACCTTCCTGCTGCAGGACGACGATGGCCAGATCATCGATGCTCACTCGATCTCCGCCGGCCTCGACTATCCGGGCATCGGTCCGGAACACGCCTGGTTGCATGACATCGGCCGCGTTCAGTACACCTCGGTGACTGACCACGAAGCCTTGGACGCCTTCCACAAATGCTGCCGCCTGGAAGGGATTATTCCTGCACTGGAAAGCGCCCACGCCCTGGCCGAAGTGTTCAAACGCGCACCGACCCTGCCGAAGGATCACCTGATGGTGGTCAACCTGTCCGGCCGTGGCGACAAAGACATGCAAACCGTGATGCACCATATGGATCAGTCCCAGCAGGAGAAACACTGATGAGCCGCCTGCAAACGCGCTTCGCCGAACTCAAAGAACAGAACCGCGCCGCCCTGGTGACCTTCGTCACTGCCGGCGACCCGAGCTATGACACCTCGCTGGCGATCCTCAAAGGTTTACCAGCGGCAGGTGCCGACGTGATCGAGCTGGGCATGCCCTTCACCGATCCGATGGCCGACGGCCCGGCAATCCAGCTCGCCAACATCCGCGCCCTGGGTGCCAAACAGAACCTGGCGAAAACCCTGCAAATGGTTCGCGAGTTCCGCAAAGACAACAACCACACGCCGCTGGTGCTGATGGGTTACTTCAACCCTATTCATTACTACGGCGTACCGCGCTTCATCAGCGACGCCAAGGAAGCCGGTGTCGATGGCCTGATCGTGGTCGACATGCCGCCAGAACATAACGCCGAGCTGTGCGACCCGGCGCAAGCGGCTGGCATCGACTTCATCCGCCTGACCACGCCGACCACCGACGACGTGCGTCTGCCGACGGTGCTCAATGGCAGTTCCGGTTTTGTGTACTACGTGTCGGTGGCCGGTGTGACCGGTGCTGGCGCAGCGACCCTGGAACACGTCGAAGAAGCCGTGGCCCGCTTGCGTCGCCACACCGACCTGCCGATCAGCATCGGGTTCGGCATCCGCACACCAGAGCAAGCGGCGTCCATCGCCCGTCTGGCAGACGGCGTGGTGGTGGGTTCGGCACTGATCGACCACATCGCTAACGCAACCACACCCGAGCAGGCCATCGACGGCGTACTCGGCCTGTGCTCGGCGTTGTCCGAAGGTGTGCGTAAAGCCCGCGTCAGCTAAGAGTAAAGTTCCTGATACAGAGGAATTAGTGCCCGGCGCCGCAGACTAAATAGCAAGACCCAGGGGTTTGGAACCGAGTTCTAAGCCCCTTTTTTTGCTGTGGATGCTCTGAGGAAGACCCAAATGAAAATGCCCAAACGCTTGATCGCCAGCCTGGGTGTATTGATGCTCAGCGCCACGCCCTTGCTCCACGTAAGCGCCGATGAGCGCGACGATCATGATCGCGGTGGCCCGCGGTATGAGCATCGCGGCGATGATCACCGCGATCACCGCCCTGAATACAGACGGCCACCTCAGGACTTCGGTCCGGTGCGCGAAGTGATCCGCGTCAACCACGGGTATTTCGTCCGCGGTGCACCACCACCGCCAGGCGTTCGCTGGGTCAGAGGCCAACCCTTGCCGCGCGGCTACTACGGTGAACGCCTGGACAGCCGGGCCCTCGAACGCTTGCCGTATTACCCAGGTTACGAATGGCGACGCATGGGCGGTGACATCGTGCTGATCGCCATAGGCACCGGGGTGGTTTATGAAGTGCTGGAAGGGGTTCTGTACTAAATACCGTCCGTGGCGAGGGAGCTTGCTCCCGCTCGACTGCGTAGCAGTCGTAACTCAGCGACCTCGTCTTACCTGATGTAACCGGGTCGTTGAAGTTGGGGCCGCTTCGCGACCCAGCGGGAGCAAGCTCCCTCGCCACGGGTTTGCACTGTACTGAACATATGCTCAAAAAATCGACAAATCCAGTGGCCGAACCGCACCCATCCAGATCGCATGGTCGGTGTGGTCGGCCAGGTCGTCACCCGTATCCGGGTGCACAAACACCACCAGGCCTTTGCGATTGAGCGCCAGCCACGGCAGCACTTCGCCGAGCAGCTCCGGTGCGAAGGCCAATTGGCAGCTCCAGTCCGGGTGCGGGCCGACCAGCCGTTCGTGGACCCGGCCCATCTTCAGCGGGAACAGCTGCGCAGCCTGCTCACACAGGGCTCGCGCCTGATCGATGGTGTTCGCGTCAAAGTACACATGGGCGTGATAGCCCTTGATCCGTTGCATAGCGTTCTCGTGTCTCGGGATTCATTCCTCACCCGCAACGCTACACCGCAATAGACGGCAGCGCCAAACCTGTCAGCGACTCCGCGCTGCTGGCCTGTTCGGTCATCAGCCAATCGACGAACTGCTGGATCAGCGCACTGCGGCGTTTGCGTTGGGGCAAGACCACGTAATAGCCGAAGCTCGATATCGCAGTCTCGGCAATCGGCCGACACAACAGACCTTGCGCCAGCAAGTTATCCACAAGGTGCCGCCAACCAATCGCCACGCCCTGGCCGCCAATCGCCGCTTGAATCAACAGTGTGTAGTTATCGAAACGTAGCTGCCCCGGTGCCGGTGGGGTAGCGATACCCAAGGTGCGGAACACGCCGCTCCAGTCGAACCAGTGGCTGCTGTTTTCGCCACGTAAATGCAGCAGCGGCAACTCTTGCAGAGCGTGGGCGGGCAGGGGCACTGCGCGGTCTTTGAGCAGCAGCGGGCTGCACACCGGGAACACTTCTTCACTGAACAGCCAATGGCTCTCGCCCTGCTTGAAACGCCCATCACCAAACAGCACGGCCACATCGATGTCAGTGCGCAGCATGTTGTGGCTGCGCTCGCTGGTGACCAGGCTGACGTCCACCTGTGGATTGGCCTCATGAAAACGGTGCAAACGCGGCATCAGCCAATAGGCGGCGAAGGCGAAGTCGGTGGCCACCTGCAACACCTCGTGCTGATGCTGGGCGCTGATCGCATTCAGCCCGGCGTCGATGCTCTGCAAACCGGCCTGCACCTGCTCGAACAGAATCGCCCCGGCCTCGGTCAGCTCGATGCCTCGGTAGATGCGGTCGAACAACCGCGTGCCGAGTTGCTCCTCCAGCCGTTTGAGCTGCTGACTGACAGCGGGCTGCGTGGTGCCGAGTTCCACCGCCGCAGCGGTGAAGCTGCGGTGACGTGCCGCGGCTTCAAAGGCGCGAAACAGGTCCAGGGACAAATCACCAAGGGCGTCATACATAAGCTGTGCTTATCCTAGTCATTGCCGGGCGTGGGCTTTACCACAAAGTGCTTGGGTTACATCCTCGATCACAGCACTTTCGCATAACTGCTCACTATGGAATGCCGCGATCTCATGAAGCGCAAGAACATTCTTTTCATCATGGCCGATCAAATGGCCGCGCCCCTGTTGCCGTTCTACGGTTCATCGCCGATCAAGCTGCCCAACCTGAGCCGCCTCGCCGCACAAGGCGTGGTGTTCGACGCCGCGTATTGCAACAGCCCGTTGTGTGCCCCTTCGCGTTTCACCCTGGTCAGCGGCCAGTTGCCAAGCAAGATCGGCGCCTACGACAACGCAGCGGATTTTCCGGCAGATGTACCGACCTATGCCCACTACCTGCGACGCCTCGGCTACCGCACCGCGTTGTCCGGCAAGATGCATTTCTGTGGTCCGGATCAGTTGCATGGCTACGAAGAACGCCTGACCAGCGACATCTATCCGGCCGACTACGGCTGGGCAGTGAACTGGGATGAACCGGACGTACGCCCGAGCTGGTATCACAACATGTCCTCGGTGCTGCAGGCCGGGCCTTGCGTGCGCACCAATCAGCTGGATTTCGACGAGGAGGTGGTGTTCAAGGCCCAGCAGTACCTGTTCGATCACATCCGCGAAGATGGCGATCAGCCGTTTTGCCTGACCGTGTCGATGACTCACCCACACGATCCGTACACCATTCCCAAGGCCTTTTGGGACCTGTACGACGACAACGACATCCCATTGCCGGAAACCCCGGCGCAAGCCGATCTCGATCCGCATTCCCAGCGCCTGCTCAAAGTGTACGACCTGTGGGACAAGCCGCTGCCTGTGAATAAGATTCGCGATGCGCGCCGCGCCTATTTCGGTGCGTGCAGCTATATCGACAGCAACGTCGGCAAACTTCTGCAAACCCTCGAGGATACGGGGCTGATCGACGACACCGTCATTGTCTTCTCCGGTGACCACGGCGACATGCTCGGCGAGCGTGGGCTCTGGTACAAAATGCACTGGTTCGAAATGGCCGCCCGCGTGCCGCTGCTGGTCAGCGCACCGGGGCAGTTCGCCGCTGGGCGAGTCGGCGCTGCGGTGTCCACCGCCGACTTGCTGCCAACCCTGGTGGAACTGGCCGGCGGCACGTTAGAGCCCGGCTTGCCACTGGACGGTCGCTCGCTGGTGCCGCACCTGCAAGGGCAGGGCGGACACGACGAAGTGTTTGGTGAATACATGGCCGAAGGCACCATCAGTCCGCTGATGATGATCCGCCGTGGCGCCTACAAATTCATCTACAGCGAAGACGATCCGTGCCTGCTCTTCGACGTGCACAACGATCCGCATGAACAGGAGGAACTCAGCCAATCCGTGCAACATCGCCAGTTGTTCGACGATTTTCTCGCCGAAGCACGGGCTAAATGGAATATCCCGGAAATCCACCAACAGGTGCTCGCCAGCCAGCGTCGACGACGTTTCGTCGCCCAGGCGCTGACGTTCGGCAAGCTGAAGAGCTGGGATCACCAGCCGTTTATCGATGCCAGTCAGCAGTACATGCGCAACCACATCGACCTCGATGATCTGGAGCGCAAAGCACGTTATCCACAACCCTGCCAAAACCAATAACGTAAGGGGAAGAACATGCAAAAGTTATCCACAGTACTGACGGCGGGGCTGCTGGCCTTGAGCAGCGTTTCGGCCTACGCCGAGCAAAGTTGCGACACGGTGAAAATGGCGGACCCGGGCTGGAGCGACATTGCCGCAACCAACGCCATCACCGGTTTCCTGCTTGAAGGCATGGGCTACAAGGCCAAGGTCGACACCTTGGCGGTGCCGATCACCTTTGGCGGGCTCAAGGACGGCCAGGTCGATGTGTTCCTGGGTAACTGGATGCCGGCGCAGCAGGGCTTCTACGACAAATTCGTGGCCAATGGCGATGTCACCCAGCTGTCGAAGAACCTCGACGGCACCGAGTTCACCCTGGCAGTGCCAGACTACGTGTGGGACGCCGGTGTGCATAACTTTGCCGACTTGAACAAATACGCCGACAAGTTCGACAAGAAGATCTACGGCATAGGCTCCGGAGCCCCGGCGAACATCTCGCTGCAAGAGATCATCAAGAAGAACGATTTCGACCTCGGCCAATGGAAGCTGATCGAATCCAGCGAACAGGCAATGCTCGCCGAAGTGTCCCGCGCGGTGAAAAAGCAGAAGTTCGTGACCTTCCTCGGCTGGACCCCGCACCCGATGAACGTGCAGCTGAAAATGCATTACCTGAAGGGCGGCGAGAAATACTTCGGCGATACCGGCAGTGTGCACACCCTGACCCGCAAAGGTTATGCACAGGCCTGCCCGAACGTAGGCAAACTGCTGACCAACCTGAGCTTCACCCAGGAGATGGAGAACAGCATCATGGCCGAAGTGGTCAACAAGAAGCTCAGCAACGCCGACGCGGCGAAGGCGTGGATCAAGGCCAATCCGGCGGTGCTGGACAAGTGGCTGGATGGCGTGAAGACCGTGGATGGGAAGGACGCGTTGCCAGCAGTAAAGGCCAAACTGTAAGGATCTCTGACCACCCTGTGGCGAGGGAGCTTGCTCCCGCTCGACCGCGCAGCGGTCGCAAAATCGCTCATTGCGTTGTATCTGAAAGAGCGCGATTGCCGGTTTTGGGGCTGCTATGCAGCCCAGCGGGAGCAAGCTCCCTCGCCACAATGCTTTATCCTGACGCCTTTGAATGATTCCGACCGAGAGGCCCCATGGCAATCTCCAGACGCCATAAGCTCTTCCCCTTTCTCAGTTGGCTGCCCCGGCAAACCCGCGCCAGCGTTGGCCGCGACCTTGTCGTAGGCCTCAGCGGGGCGATTCTTGCGTTACCACAATCCATTGCCTACGCCCTGATCGCCGGGTTACCCGCCGAATACGGCTTGTACGCTGCCATCATCCCGGTATTGATTGCCTGCCTCTGGGGGTCGTCCTGGCATTTGATCTGCGGCCCGACAGCAGCGATCTCTATCGTTCTTTACGCCAGCGTCAGTCCCTTGGCCATGCCCGGCTCCCAGGACTACATCACGCTGATCCTGCTGCTGACCTTCCTCGCCGGTATTTTCCAGTGGCTGCTGGGCATGTTGCGCTTTGGCGCGCTGGTGAACTTCGTTTCGCACTCGGTGGTGCTGGGTTTCACCCTCGGTGCGGCGGTGGTGATCGCCCTTGGGCAGTTGCCGAACCTGTTGGGGCTGGACCTGCCGAATCAGGCCACGGCGCTGAACAGCCTGGTGTCACTGATCGGCGATATTGGCGCGCTGGATAAACCATCGCTGGTGCTGGGTCTTGGCACTCTGGCAGTGGGCATTGTGCTGAAACTGCTGCTGCCACGCTGGCCGAGCCTGTTGATCAGCCTGATTTTCAGCGGCCTGTTGGTGTGGCTGTGGCCGTCGATGTTTGGCCATGTGAAGTTGGTCAGCTCGTTCGTCGGCCGGTTACCGCCATTCAGCCCGTTGCCGCTGGATCTGGACCTGGTGTTGCGCCTGCTGCCCAGTGCGGTGGCAGTCGGCATGCTCGGGCTGGTGACCAGCCTGTCGATTGCCCGCTCCTTGTCGCAACGCTCGCAGCAGTTACTCGATGCGAATCAGGAGGTCCGCGCGCAGGGGCTTTCGAACATCGTCGGCAGCTTTTTCGCAGGCTCGCTGTCGGCCGGCTCCTTTACCCGTTCGGGATTGAGTTATGAGGCGGGTGCCTGCTCGCCACTGGCCGGGGTGTTCTCGGCGCTGTGGGTGGCGTTGTTTGCACTGACCGGGGCGACGCTGATAGCGCATATCCCGATTCCAGCGATGGCCGGGAGCATTCTGCTGATTTGCTGGGGATTGGTGGACCATCGCGGCATTCGCGCGTTGTTCCGGGTCAGCCATGCCGAATTCGCGGTGATGGCGCTGACGTGCGTCGCCACCTTGCTGCTGGAGCTACAAACGGCGATCTACGCTGGGGTGTTGGTCTCGCTGTTTTTCTACCTCAAACGCACCTCGCAACCCCGCGTGCAGCAATGGAGCGAAGGCGATGAAGAGATTCTGCGGGTCGGTGGCTCGATCTTCTTCGGCGCCAGCCACTACCTGCAAGTCCGTCTGCAACGTACTCAAGGCTTGAAGGTGGTAATCGAAGGGCAGTACATCAATTTCATCGACTATTCCGGCGTAGAGATGCTGCACCAGGAAGCGCGAAGACTGCTCAGACAAGGCCGCAGCCTGATCCTGCGCCGGGCGCGCGGGCATGTGGTCGAAGAGTTGTTGAGACTGGAAGGACCGGAGAAATGCCCGATCCGGTTTGAGGATTGAAACACGCAAATACCACGTCGACCCCACCCCCTGTGGCGAGGGGGCTTGCCCCCGTTCGGGTGCGAAGCGCCCGCGCTCTTACTGATGCATCGCGTTAGCAAATTTCAGGGCCGCTGCGCAGCCCAACGGGGGCAAGCCCCCTCACCACAAAGGCCAGCATCGCCAGTTACAGCGCCAACTGGCGGCGGAGTTCAACCAGCACAGGGGCGGTGTCCGGGCGTACGCCGCGCCACAGGAAGAACGCTTCGGCGGCCTGTTCGGCGAGCATCCCCAAGCCATCCATCGACACCGCGGCGCCGTGTTCGCTGGCCCAGCGGCAGAACGAAGTCGGTTCCTTGCCGTACATCATGTCGTAGCAAACGGTCTTGCCCGGTTCGATCAGGCTGCTGGCAATCGGCGGCACATCGCCTGACAGGCTGGCCGACGTCGCGTTGATAATCAGGTCCACGGGCTCACGCAACCAGTCGAAACCACTGGCGGATACCGGGCCAAGATCCGCGAACAGTTCAGCCAGCAACTCGGCTTTTTCCAGTGTTCGATTGGCGATGATCACCGACGCCGGCTGCTCGGCCAGCAACGGCTCCAGCGCGCCACGCACTGCACCGCCTGCACCCAGCAGCAGAATGCGTTTACCGCGCAGGCTGAATCCGGCGTTGACCGTCAAATCCCGCACCAGCCCGGCACCATCGGTGTTGTCGCCCAACAGGCTGCCATCCGCCAGTTTGCTCAAGGTGTTGACCGCCCCCGCTCGCTGAGCCCGTTCCGTCAGGCTGTTGGCCAGACGATAGGCCTCTTCCTTGAACGGCACCGTGACGTTGGCTCCACGACCTTCGCGGAAAAACTCCGTGGCACAACCGGAAAAGTCATCCAGCGGCGCCAGCAAGGTGCTGTAGTCCAATTTTTGGGCGGTCTGCTCGGCAAACAGGCGATGGATCAACGGCGATTTACTGTGGCCAATCGGGTTACCGAATACGACGTAACGGTCCATCAGGATTCCTCGTTCAGACGTTTGCCAACCAATCGCGATCTTGCAGGAAATACTCGGTCAGGCGCGCTTCTTCACTGCCAGGCTCGGCCTTCCAGTCGTAACTCCAGCGCACTTGCGGCGGCAGCGACATGAGAATCGACTCGGTACGACCGCCCGATTGCAGGCCGAACAGCGTGCCGCGGTCGTACACCAGGTTGAACTCGACGTAGCGCCCACGGCGGAATTCCTGAAACTCGCGCTGTTTTTCGGAGAAGGCTTGTGCCTTGCGACGCTGGACGATCGGCAAGTACGCATCGATGTAAGCATCGCCGATAGCGCGCATGAAGGCGAAACAGGTGTCGAAGTCCCACTCGTTCAGGTCATCGAAGAACAGACCGCCGATACCTCGGGGTTCGTTGCGATGCTTGATCTGGAAGTAGCTGTCGCACCACGCCTTGTAACAGCTGTAGACGTCCGGCCCAAAGGGCTCGCAGGCCTTCGCGGCTACACGGTGCCAATGCACGCAGTCTTCTTCGTTGCCGTAGTAAGGGGTCAGGTCGAAGCCGCCGCCGAACCACCAGACCGCTTCTTCACCTTCTTTCTCGGCGATGAAAAAGCGCACGTTGGCGTGGGACGTCGGCACATGCGGGTTGTGCGGGTGAATCACCAGCGACACACCAAGGGCTTCGAAGCCGCGCCCGGCCAGTTCCGGCCGATGGGCGCTGGCGGACGGCGGAAGACCGCTGCCAAAGACGTGGGAAAAGTTGACGCCGCCCTTCTCGATGACCGCGCCGTTTTCGATCACCCGCGTGCGACCGCCACCACCGGCTGGCCGGGTCCAGGCGTCTTCGACGAAACGAGTGCCACCATCTTCGGCTTCCAGCGCAGCACAAATGCGGTCTTGCAGGTCGAGCAGGTAGGCTTTTACGGCCTCGGTGCGGGTAGTCATGGCATCACCTTGAATCGGGCAAAGCTACGCGGCGCTCGATCAGAACGGCGGCCGGCGCAAATGGGCGCGTAGCATAACACTGCACTCGTGACCGTCGCAGTTGACGAAGATCAAGCTTAGGAGTCCGATAGGGTCCTTCGCCGAAAGACCGACGGCAAACACACCAAGGAGAGTGCAGATGGCCAAACGTATCCAGTTCCGAGCCCATGGTGGCCCCGAAGTGCTTGAGTATGTGGATTATCAGCCTGCCGAGCCGGGCCCGCAGCAAGTGCGCGTCAGCAACAAGGCTATCGGTCTGAATTTCATCGACACCTATTACCGCAGCGGCCTCTACGCGCCGCCCGCCCTGCCATCGGGCCTTGGCGCGGAAGGCGCGGGCGTGGTCGACGCAGTGGGCAGCGACGTCACGCGTTTCAAGGTCGGTGACCGCGTGGCCTACGGCAGTGGCCCACTGGGTGCTTACAGCGAGATGCATGTATTGCCGCAAGACAATCTGGTGCATCTGCCGGATGCCATCAGTTTCGAACAGGCCGCGGGCGTCATGCTCAAGGGCCTGACCGTGCAGTACCTGTTGCGTCAGACCTACGAACTCAAGGGTGGCGAGACCATCCTGTTCCACGCCGCTGCCGGCGGTGTCGGTTCGCTGGCCTGCCAATGGGCCAAGGCCTTGGGCGTGAAGTTGATCGGTACCGTCAGTTCGCCGGAAAAAGCCGCACTGGCAAAATCCCTCGGCGCCTGGGCAACCATCGACTACAGCAAGGAAAACGTCGTACAACGCGTGCTGGAACTGACTGACGGCAAAAAGGTGCCGGTGGTCTACGACGGCGTTGGCAAGGACACCTGGCTGACTTCGCTCGACTGTGTAGCGCCACGCGGGCTGGTGGTGAGTTTCGGCAATGCATCAGGTGCGGTGGACGGGGTGAACCTGGGGATTCTCGCGGCAAAAGGCTCGCTGTACGTGACCCGGCCAACCCTGGGGACTTACGCCAACAACGCTGAAAACCTGCAAACCATGGCCGATGAGCTGTTCGGGATGATCATCAGCGGCCAGTTGAAAGTGGACATCAACCAGCGTTATCCACTGGCTGACGCGGCTAAGGCGCAGATTGAGCTGTCGGCGCGGCGTACTACCGGGTCGACGGTGTTGTTGCCTTAAATCTGAATTGTGGTGAGGGGACTTGCCCCCGTTGGACTGCGCAGCTGTCCCAAAATCTGCCAATGCAGTAAATCAGGCATATGACCCACGCCTGATTTACCGGCGCTACGCGCCCGAACGGGGGCAAGCGCCCTCGCCACAAGGTCTCAGGCCGGGCGCACCACATTGCCGGTCGCCAGATCGCGAATCAGGCTCGGGTTTTTCCGTCCGCCCAGATTCCCGCCCAGCACCAGATCGATTTGCCCGCGGAAATACTGCTCGACGCGAATTCGCGAACGCGCTGCCGGCCGGCCTTGCGGGTTGGCAGAAGTCGACACCAGTGGTCCGACCAACGCACACAAATCCCGCACCTGCGGGTGATCGCTAACCCGCAACGCCACGGTCTCATGCACTCCGGTGATCCATTGCGGCAGCATGTTTTGATGGGGCACCAGCCAGGTGTTCGGCCCCGGCCAGGTGCTGGCCATGCGATCCATCCACAGTTCCGGGAAATCTTCGAACAGGAAGTCGAACTGGCGAATGTTGTCGGCAACCAGGATCAGGCCCTTTTCCACCGAACGGCCCTTGATCGCCAGCAAGCGATACACCGCCTCTTCATCCCACGGGTCGCAACCCAGGCCCCAGACCGCTTCGGTTGGATAGGCAATCACCGCCCCTGCGCGAATCGCTTGTGCGGCTTGTTGCACACGCCAACTGTTGACCATTACCGACTCTCCAAAATAAGGCTGTGCGCAGTTTACCGATCTTTCATGAACCTAGCTTACGCGCGCAAACCAGCGTCCGCCTTCGCTCACCGCCCGTCCCTCCATTTCAAGCTCCGTCAGCGCCGCCAATACCTTCGGCAACGCCCATCCCGCCGCGTCGGCCAGGGCCTCGCTGGTATGCGGGGCGGCGAATAGCAGGCACAGCAACGGATGATCGACGGGCGCCGCAGTGTCTGTGGATAACGGCAGATTCTGCCAACCGCGCAGGCCTTCGAGGATATGTTCGATAGTCTCCACCAACACCGCGCCGTCACGTATCAACTGGTGGCAACCACGAGCCCCGGGGTGATGGATCGATCCTGGAATGGCATACACCTCACGACCCTGTTCCGCTGCCAACCGTGCGGTAATCAGCGAACCGCTGGCGACACTGGCCTCGACCACCAGCACGCCGAGGGATAAACCGCTGATGATCCGATTGCGCCGCGGGAAGTTGCTGGCCTGTGGTCCGGCGTCCAGCGGGAACTCGGAAACCACCGCACTGCCTTGCGCAATCATCGCGTCGGCGATCCGCCGATTGCGCTGTGGATAAAAATTTTCCAGGCCGGTGCCGAGCACTCCAACGGTCTGCCCTCCGACGTCCAGCGCGGCTTGATGCGCTGCCGCATCGATTCCCAATGCCAAGCCGCTGGTGATGACAAAACCGGCGCCTGCCAGGCTGCGGGAAAACGCCGTGGCGGTGTCCATCCCCGGCCTTGATGCGCGTCGGCTGCCGACCATCGCCAGCTGCGGTTTTTCCAGAATGCCCGGATCGCCCGCGACAAATAACAGCGGTGGCGGGTCACTGATTTCTGCCAACAGAGCCGGGTAGCCCGGCTGGTCAACCATCAGTAAATACTGGCCTTCACGCTCTAGCCAGGCTAATGCGTGGTAGGCGCCATCACGAATAAGCGGGCTACGCCGAGCGTCGGCGCACGCCGCTGGCAACCCCAACGCACGCCAGGCAGAGGCTGGTGCGCTGATGGCTTTTGAGGCCGAGCCAAAAGCTTCGAGCAGCTTTTGAAAACGTCGAGGGCCGAGCTCCGGAAGACGATGCAAACGCAAACGCGCTTCCAGTTCCGCCGGTGAAACCTGCGTAGGTGCGAACAGCGGCATAAGATCATCCTTGATCGTTATTGGTCGTGTTGAATCAGCAACAAGCTGTGGATAAGTCTGTTGGTAACTTGTTGAGTCTTTTACGGATTACGCACCTTGTCCATCACCGCGAGGGAGCGCGAAGCGTTGAGCACCAAGCCATAGCTGAGCTTTTCGTAGGTGCGGAAGATCATCAGCAAACCGGCGCGTTCATCCGGTATTTTCACCTGTTCGCCGGTGACCCGGTCACGTACGGTTTCACCGGTTTTCATCACCACCAGCACGTTGCCTTCGGCCAAGCCGTCGCGCTGGCCCTTGTTCAAAGTGACCACATCGAGCGCACCGATCTGCGTAACACCACGTGGCACGTCGATGATCAAGCCGTGAATATCGGTTTTCGGTGCGCTGGGCATGAAGGTTGAGTTGATCGCCCGTTCTTCGCCGCTGAACAAGCGGTCGCCGAGTCGAACCTCTTGAGTGGTGCGTTGCAAGGCGAGAGTGGCGACATCGCCTTCAGTGGCGATGATCTCGCCGCCGCCGATATCGTCGGCGTTGATCCCCAGAAACTCTTTGCTTTGCGGGTCGCTGTAGACCTTGCCCTGACGGAAAATGCCGTACACCGAATGCTCCGGGTCGAACTTGCCGCGTGCGTAGATGCGATCGCCCATACCGCTGAGTACCCGTTCGGCGTCGCCGGCAACGATGTACGGTGCCTTGTTGAAGTCTTCGACGTTGTCGATGATGCGGTTGCTCAACAGGAAACTGTTGATCGAGCGCAGCGGAATACTCGGAATGGCGTCGGCCATCGGCGTGCTGCGCACTTGTGGCGAAAGCTTGATAGTGCCGCGTGAAGCCCCGCGATTGAGGGTCAGGCGCGGTTGCCCGTTGATATAGACCAGTGACAGCGAGTCACCGGGATAGATCAGGTTGGGGTTTTCGATTTGCGGGTTGGCCTGCCAGAGTTCGGGCCATTTCCAGGGTTCGCGGAGGTATTTCCCGGAGATGTCCCAAAGTGTGTCGCCCGCCACCACGGTGTAATGCTGTGGAAAACCTTCCTTGAGTTGCACTTGTCCGTGTGCGAAACCGGCCGAGGCCAGAAGCAGCAAGGCGAGTAGTGATTTCCTCATGCGGTGAATCCCTTTATTATGTGCATTCGAGTAGAACGCCAGAGCCCTCGTGGCCCGCTCCCCCTTTCTAATGAAAAGAAGGGAGCTACGTTTTACAACGGTAGCCTGCATCTTCGGACCCGCCAGGCCATCGGCCCAGACTTTACTTCACACGTGCAGCAATTACGCTTATGGCTATTTTGAACATCCTCGAATTTCCCGACCCGCGCCTGCGTACTATCGCCAAACCGGTGGCCGTAGTGGACGACGAAGTGCGGCAGTTGGTCGATGACATGTTTGAAACAATGTATGAAGCACCCGGCATCGGCCTCGCGGCGACCCAGGTCAACGTGCACAAACGCATCGTGGTCATGGACCTTTCCGAAGACCGCAGCGAACCTCGGGTGTTCATCAACCCCGAGTTCGAAGTCCTGACCGACGAAATGGGTCAGTACCAGGAAGGCTGCCTTTCGGTACCGGGCTTCTACGAAAACGTCGACCGTCCGCAACGCGTGAAGATCAACGCCCTGGACCGTGACGGCCAGCCTTTTGAACTGATCGCCGAAGAACTGCTGGCGGTGTGCATTCAGCACGAATGCGACCACCTCAACGGCAAATTGTTCGTCGATTACCTGTCCACGCTCAAACGCGACCGGATCAAGAAGAAGCTGGAAAAGCTCCATCGCCAGAACGCTTGATGCCCTTCCAAAGGCTTGCTGCGGCAAGCCTTTTTCTTTTCCGCGTGTTTCCAACCGAGAATTCCCATGACTGAGCCACTGCGCATCGTCTTTGCCGGCACCCCCGAATTTGCCGCCGAACACCTCAAGGCCCTGCTCGACAGCCCTTATGAGATCGTTGCGGTCTACACCCAACCGGATCGCCCGGCGGGTCGTGGGCAAAAGCTGATGCCGAGCCCGGTCAAGCAGTTGGCTCTGGAGCACAACATCCAGGTGCTGCAGCCACCAACCCTGCGCAACGCCGAGGCCCAGGCCGAACTGGCCGCACTCAAGCCGGACCTGATGGTCGTCGTTGCCTACGGCCTGATCCTGCCGCAAGTGGTGCTGGATATTCCGCGTCTGGGTTGCATCAACAGCCACGCCTCGTTGCTGCCACGCTGGCGCGGTGCGGCGCCGATCCAGCGCGCCGTCGAAGCGGGCGACGCTGAAAGCGGCGTGACCGTGATGCGCATGGAAGCTGGCCTCGACACCGGGCCGATGCTGCTCAAGGTCACCACGCCGATCAGTGCTGATGACACCGGTGGCAGCCTGCATGACCGTCTCGCCGAAATGGGCCCGCCAGCCGTGGTTCAGGCAATTGCCGGGCTGGCCGCCGGTACGCTGGAAGGCGAAATCCAGGACGACAGCCTGGCTACTTATGCGCACAAACTGAACAAAGACGAAGCGCGCATCGACTGGAACCGCCCAGCGGTTGAGCTGGAGCGTCTGGTTCGCGCGTTCAATCCGTGGCCGATCTGCCACAGCACGCTCAATGGCGAAGCCTTGAAAGTACTCGCTGCCAGCCTCGCCGAAGGCAAGGGCGCACCGGGCGAGATCCTCGGCGCCAGCAAAGACGGCTTGATCGTCGCCTGCGGTGAACAGGCGCTGTGCCTGACGCGCCTGCAATTGCCTGGCGGCAAGGCGCTGAACTTCAGCGACTTGTTCAACAGCCGTCGTGAGAAATTTGCCGTGGGCACCGTCTTAGGCCTTGCGGTGGACGCCCAATGAACCCGCGTCTGGCCGCCGCCAAGGCCCTGGCCGCCGTCCTTAACGGCAAGGCTTCGCTGAACAGTTCGTTGCCGACGCAACTGGACAAGGTCGAAGACCGCGATCGCGGCTTCACCCAGGACCTGGCCTTCGGCACCGCACGCTGGCAGCCGCGCTTGTCGGCGCTGGCGGCCAAGCTGCTGCAAAAACCTTTCAAAGCTGCCGACGCTGACGTCGAAGCGCTGTTGCTGGTCGGCCTTTACCAGTTGCTGTACACCCGTGTCCCGGCCCACGCCGCCATCGGTGAAACCGTGGGCTGCGCCGACAAGCTGAAAAAGCCTTGGGCCAAAGCCTTGCTCAACGCCGTGCTGCGCCGCGCCCAACGTGAAAGCGAAGCACTGCTGGCCGAGCTTGAGCACGATCCGGTGGTGCGCACCGCCCACCCGCGCTGGCTGCAAAAATCCCTCAAGGCGTTCTGGCCAGAACAGTGGGAAGCCATTTGCGCCGCGAACAACGCGCATCCACCCATGATTTTGCGGGTCAACCGTCGTCATCACACTCGCGATGCCTACCTCGCCTTGCTGAGTGATGCCGGTGTCGCGGCCAAGCCGTGCGTGTTCAGTCGGGACGGCATCGTGCTCGACACGCCAGGCGATGTGCGCCAACTGCCGGGTTTCGCCGAAGGCTGGATCAGCGTGCAAGACGAAGCCGCGCAACTGGCGGCGGATCTGCTGGACCTGGCGCCGGGCCAACGGGTGCTCGACGCCTGCTGCGCACCGGGCGGCAAGACCTGCCACATCCTCGAAGTCGAGCCAAAACTGGCCGGCGTAGTGGCCGTGGACCTGGAAGCCAAGCGTCTGGTGCGTGTGCGGGAAAACCTTGAACGGCTGGGCCTCAGCGCCGAATTGATCGCCGCCGACGGCCGCGACACTCAAGCGTGGTGGGACGGCAAGCCGTTCCAGCGCATCCTGCTCGACGCGCCCTGCTCGGCGACCGGCGTGATTCGCCGCCACCCGGACATCAAACTGACCCGCCAACCGGATGACATCGCTGCGCTCGCGGTGCTTCAGGGTGAACTGCTCGACGCGATGTGGCCGACCCTCGACGTCGGCGGCATCCTGCTCTACGCCACCTGCTCGACCTTGCCGACCGAAAACACCGAAGTCATCGAAGCCTTCCTCGCCCGAACTCCGGGTGCTCGCGAGCTGGATATCGCCAGCCAGGCCGGTATCAAGCAACCGCATGGCCGCCAGTTGCTGGCACAAGAGGGCGGTCACGACGGGTTCTACTACGCCAAGCTGATCAAGATTGCCGCCGCGCGCGGTTAAGCGGATTTCAAGGGAGTGACCGGATGAAGATCATCATCCTCGGCGCCGGGCAGGTCGGCGGTACGCTGGCTGAACACTTGGCCAGCGAAGCGAATGACATCACCGTGGTCGATACCGACGGCGAACGCCTGCGAGACCTCGGTGACCGCCTCGACATCCGCACTGTGCAAGGTCGCGGCTCGTTCCCAACGGTGCTGCGCCAGGCCGGTGCCGACGACGCCGACATGCTGGTGGCGGTGACCAACAGCGACGAGACCAACATGGTCGCCTGCCAGGTCGCGCACACCCTGTTCCATACGCCGACCAAGATCGCCCGGGTGCGCGAAGCCGCGTACCTGACCCGCGCCGGCCTGTTCGACAACGACGCGATCCCGGTCGACGTGCTGATCAGCCCCGAACAAGTAGTGACCCATTACATCAAGCGCCTGATCGAGCACCCCGGTGCATTGCAGGTGATAGATTTTGCCGAGGGCAAGGCCCAACTGGTGGCGGTCAAGGCCTACTACGGTGGACCGTTGGTGGGGCAGCAACTGCGCCAGTTGCGCGAACACATGCCGAACGTCGATACCCGCGTGGCAGCGATTTTCCGTCGTGATCGACCGATCCTGCCGCAAGGCGATACGGTGATCGAAGCCGACGACGAAGTGTTTTTTATCGCGGCCAAAGCGAACATTCGCGCCGTGATGAGCGAAATGCGCCGGCTCGACGAGAGCTACAAACGCATCGTCATCGCCGGTGGCGGGCAGATCGGCGAGCGGCTGGCCGAGGCGATTGAAAGCCGCTATCAGGTGAAGATCATCGAGATGAACCCGGCGCGCTGCCGCTACCTCTCGGATACCCTCGACAGCACCGTGGTGTTGCAGGGCAGCGCCTCGGACCGCGATCTACTGCTGGAAGAGAATATCGCCGACGCCGATCTGTTCCTGGCGCTGACCAACGACGACGAAGCCAACATCATGTCGTCGCTGTTGGCCAAACGCCTGGGCGCGAAGAAGGTGATGACCATCATCAATAACCCGGCCTATGTCGACCTGATCCAGGGCGGTGATATCGATATCGCCATCAGCCCGCAACTGGCGACTATCGGTACTTTGCTGGCCCACGTGCGCCGGGGCGATATCGTCAGCGTGCACTCGCTGCGTCGCGGTGCGGCAGAAGCCATCGAGGCGATTGCCCATGGTGACGCGAAGTCGAGCAAGGTGATCGGCAAGGCCATCGAAAACATCGTCCTGCCGCCGGGGACTACTATTGGTGCAATCATTCGCGATGAAGAAGTGTTGATCGCCCACGACGACACCGTGATCGAAGCCGGCGACCATGTGATTCTGTTCCTTGTGGATAAAAAGCATATTCGCGATGTGGAGAAGTTGTTCCACGTGGGGTTGAGCTTTTTCTGATCTGTGCGCAATTGTGGCGAGGGAGCTTGCTCCCGCTCGGCTGCGCAGCAGTCGCAAAATCTGCAACTATGTTCTTTCAGGCACATCGAGTCAGCTGAGTTGCGACCGCTTCGCGCTCGAGCGGGAGCAAGCTCCTTCGCCACGAAAGCCATTCGACACCCATTCAAGGAGCCCATAGATGATCGAATCGCTGGAAAAAATGCTCGCCAAGGGTGTGGATAACTCGCTGCTGCGCTTCGGTCTGGGCAAGGGTTATCTGGATCTGGGCGAACATGCCAAGGCCGCCGAGCATTTCAGCCGCTGCGTGGCATTCGATCCGAAGTACTCGGCAGCCTGGAAGCTGTTGGGCAAGGCTTATTTGGCACAGGCAAACCATGCAGCCGCCCGTCAGGCCTGGGAGCAGGGTCTGGAAGTAGCTCGCGAGCATGGCGACAAGCAGGCAGAAAAGGAAATGACGGTGTTTCTGAAGAAGCTTGACCGGTTGGACAGCTGATCAAAAAACGCTCAACTCAAAGGTAACGCAGGCCGATGCCTTCCGCGTCGACCTGCACCACTTCCATGCGCACTCGCGGCGCACCGCACGGCAACCCCTGCACCTGACCATAGACGACCGCGCCTTTGGCCAACGCCGCGAGCGTCGGATGCTTCACGTAGACGCCGCTGGCGGAAAGGTTGCGAGTCTGGCCCAGGCACTCGCCGAAGCTCTCATGCTGGATCTTGATTCGAAATGACTTACGGTGTTCGGACATCTTCTGCGCCCTTGATTGAACGGTTGTGGATAACCCCAGCCCAAGGTTATCCACAGATCATGCCAGCTGGATCAATACCAGCGTGCTTCGCCCGGCGGGCGTTTCTTGAAGCGCTTCATGCTCCACATGTATTGGCTCGGGTAAGCCCGCACATATTTCTCGACGATCTGGCTCATGGCTGCGCAGGACGTCTCGGTATCGGTGCTGTACATAGCCTCGGGCGCGGCTTCCAGGATCACTTTGTAGCCTGAACCGTCCGGCAGGCGCAGGGCGTGCAGGAAGACGCCGACCGCTTTGCCGCCCGCGAGCATGTTCGGCACGAACTTACTGGTCAAAGCCTTGGTGGCGAAGAAGGGCACGAAGATCCCGGCGGATTCGGCCGGTTCTGGGTCAGCCGGAATCCCCACTGCACCACCTTTGCGCACTTCCTTGATGACACTGAGGATGCCTTCCTTGGTAGAAGCTGCCACGCGGTTGCCCAACTGCACCCGTTGCTTGCGCAGCAATTCATCCACCGCCTTGAGCTTGGGCGGACGGTAGAAAATGATCGGTTTGCACTGGCTGCAATAGAAGTGGTTCAACACCTCCCAATTGCCCAGATGGCTGGTGATGCCGACCACGCCTTTGCCGGAAGCCAGCGCGTCCTTGAGCACATCGAGGCCTTCGACTTCACGCACCAGATCGATGGAACGCTGGGCCGGCCAGATCCAGGCGCAGGCGCTTTCGGTCAATGATTTGCCGATGTCCATCAGGCTCTGTCCCACCAGACGCTCGCGCTCGGCGGCGTCCATGTCCGGGAAACACTTGGCGAGGTTGATGCGCACCACGTCGCGGGAACGGTTGGGGGTTTTCCACATGACCCAGCCAATCGCCGCACCTACCGTTTGCACCGCCCGCCACGGGAGCAGGGCAAACAAACGCAGAGCGCCTACCAGCAAGGCGCCTTTAAACTTATCCACAGGTCACTCCTGATCTTCTGAACCGACGTCATGAACCTTGTCGCGAGCCGGCTATTCTAACCGCCCACTGCGCAAGATGGCGTAACGATCACAATCGGTGGTGTGATCCATGACCATGCCCGAGGCCTGCATCAAGGCATAGCAGATGGTCGGGCCGACAAACGTGAAACCGGCTTTTTTCAGACCTTTGCTCATCTCCACGGCGGCCGGCGTCACGGCCGGCACTTCGCTGCGATCCTTGAAATGATTGATCTTCGGGACGCCGCCGACAAACGACCAAAGCAGCTCCACCGGGTCCTCCAGCGCCATCCAGGCCTGGGCATTGCGCCGTGCGGCATTGAGTTTCAGGCGGTTGCGGATGATCCCCGGATCGAGCATCAAATCGTCGATTTCAGCGTCGCTCATCTGCGCCACCCGTTGTACATCGAAGCCGAACAACACCTCACGGTAGCGCTCGCGTTTCTTCAGCACGGTGATCCATGACAGGCCGGCCTGGAACCCTTCAAGCAAAAGCAACTCGAACAAACGCTGCGCATCGCGTAGCGGTACGCCCCACTCCTGATCGTGATAAGCCATGTACAGCGGATCTTCGGAACACCAAAAGCAGCGTGGCATAAGGCTCCAGGGGGCGTGCGGACGAATGAATCGGGTATACTCCCGCTCTTTAAATCGCAGCCCAAGAAACAGGTGAATTTCGTGAGCCAGCCTACGCCAGCCGTGCGTACCTTCCAAGACTTGATCCTCGCCCTCCAGCAATACTGGGCCGAGCAAGGTTGTGTGGTACTTCAGCCCTACGATATGGAAGTAGGCGCCGGCACTTTCCATACCGCCACGTTCCTGCGCGCCATCGGCCCGGAAACCTGGAACGCCGCTTATGTGCAGCCCAGTCGTCGCCCGACTGACGGCCGCTACGGCGAAAACCCGAACCGTCTGCAGCACTACTACCAGTTCCAGGTAGTCCTGAAGCCGAACCCGGACAACTTCCAGGAACTGTACCTGGGCTCCCTCAAGCACGTGGGCCTGGACCCATTGGTGCACGACATCCGTTTCGTCGAAGACAACTGGGAATCGCCGACCCTCGGTGCCTGGGGTCTGGGCTGGGAAGTCTGGCTCAACGGCATGGAAGTGACGCAGTTCACCTACTTCCAGGCGGCGGGCGGCATCGAGTGCTACCCGGTGACCGGCGAGATCACCTACGGCCTCGAGCGTCTGGCCATGTACCTGCAAGGCGTGGACTCGGTCTACGACCTGGTCTGGGCTGACGGTCCGTTCGGCAAAGTGACCTACGGCGACGTGTTCCACCAGAACGAAGTGGAGCAGTCGACCTACAACTTCGAACACGCCAACGTCGAGAAGCTGTTCGAACTGTTCGATTTCTACGAAAGCGAAGCCAAGCGCCTGATCGAACTCGATCAACCGCTGCCGCTGCCAAGCTACGAAATGGTCCTGAAGGCCTCGCACACCTTCAACCTGCTGGATGCACGCCGGGCGATCTCGGTGACTGCGCGTCAGCAATACATTCTGCGTGTTCGCACCCTGGCGCGTTCCGTTGCGCAAGCCTACCTGCTGGCTCGCGCCAAGCTGGGCTTCCCGATGGCAACCCCGGATTTGCGTGATGAAGTGTTGGCTAAGCTGGAGGCTGCACAATGAGTGCTCAAGATTTCCTGGTTGAACTGGGCACCGAAGAGCTGCCACCCAAAGCCCTGAACACCCTGGCCGATGCGTTCCTCGCCGGTATCGAGAAGGGCCTGCTGGCCGCTGGCCTGGGCTTTGAAGCCAAGCAGGTCTACGCCGCACCGCGTCGTCTGGCCGTGCTGATCACCAAACTGGCCACTCAACAGCCGGATCGCAGCATCAACCTCGACGGCCCGCCACGCCAGGCCGCGTTCGACGCCGAAGGCAATCCGACCCAGGCTGCCCTGGGCTTCGCCAAGAAGTGCGGCGTAGAGCTGAGCGAAATCGATCAAAGCGGGCCGAAGCTGCGTTACAGCCAAAGCATCGCCGGCAAGCCGACCGTCAGCCTGTTGCCGACCATCGTCGAAGACTCGCTGAACGACCTGCCGATCCCGAAGCGCATGCGTTGGGGTGCTCGCAAGGAAGAATTCGTTCGCCCAACCCAATGGCTGGTGATGCTGCTTGGTGATCAGGTGATCGACTGCACCATCCTCGCCCAGAAGGCCGGTCGCGATTCCCGTGGTCACCGCTTCCATCACCCGGAAAGCGTGCGCATCACCTCGCCAGCCAACTACCTGAACGACCTGCGCGCAGCCTACGTACTGGCCGATGCCAATGAGCGCCGCGAGCTGATCAGCACGCGTACCGCCGAACTGGCCACTCGTCAGGAAGGGACCGCGATCGTTCCGCCAGACCTGCTCGATGAAGTGACCGCGCTGGTGGAATGGCCAGTGCCGCTGGTGTGCTCGTTCGAGGAGCGCTTCCTCGATGTGCCGCAAGAAGCCCTGATCACCACCATGCAGGACAACCAGAAGTACTTCTGCTTGCTGGATGCCGACGGCAAGTTGCTGCCACGTTTCATTACCGTGGCCAACATCGAGAGCAAAGACCCGCAGCAGATCATCGACGGTAACGAGAAAGTGGTTCGCCCACGCCTGACCGACGCCGAATTCTTCTTCAAGCAAGACAAGAAGCAGAAACTCGAAGACTTCAACCTGCGCCTGCAAAACGTGGTCTTCCAGGAAAAACTCGGCAGCGTCTACGACAAGGCCGAGCGCGTGTCCAAACTGGCCGCATTCATCGCTCAACGCATTGGCGGCAACGCCTCGTGGGCGGCGCGCGCAGGCCTGCTGTCGAAGTGCGACCTGGCAACCGAGATGGTCGGTGAGTTCCCGGAGATGCAAGGTGTCGCCGGTTACTACTACGCCCTCAACGATGGCGAGCCGGAAGATGTCGCACTGGCGCTGAACGAGCAGTACATGCCGCGCGGTGCCGGCGCTGAACTGCCGACCACCCTGACCGGTGCGGCCGTGGCCATCGCCGACAAGCTCGATACCCTGGTCGGGATCTTCGGTGTCGGCATGCTGCCAACCGGTAGCAAAGACCCGTATGCCCTGCGCCGTGCTGCGCTGGGCGTGTTGCGGATCCTGATCGACAAGAAGCTCGACCTCGACCTGACCGACGCCGTGGCGTTCGCTGTCAATGCGTTCGGCAGCAAGGTCAAGGCTGCCGGCCTGGCTGATTCGGTGCTGGAGTTCGTCTTCGACCGTCTGCGTGCCCGTTACGAAGACGAAGGCGTGGATGTGGCCACTTACCTGTCGGTTCGTGCCCTGAAACCAGGTTCGGCGCTGGACTTCGATCAACGTGTACAAGCCGTAGAAGCGTTCCGCAAATTGCCGGAAGCCGCTGCACTGGCTGCGGTGAACAAGCGCGTATCGAACCTGCTGAGCAAAATCGAAGGCAGCGTGCCGAGCACCGTCGAAGCCAAGTACTTCGACAACGCCGCCGAATTCTCCCTGTACTCGGCGATCCAGCAAGCGGATCAAGCGGTGCAGCCAATGGCTGCAGCCCGTCAGTACAGCGAATCTCTGGCACGTCTGGCCGCGCTGCGCGAGCCGGTCGATGCGTTCTTCGAAGCCGTGATGGTCAACGCGGAAGACGCCAAGGTCCGCGCCAACCGTTATGCGTTGCTGGCACGTTTGCGCGGTCTGTTCCTCGGCGTTGCCGACATCTCGTTGCTGGGCTGAGGAGCTGCTGTTGAAACTGCTGATTATCGATCGGGACGGAGTGATCAATTACGACTCCGACGCTTACATCAAGTCGGTGGAAGAGTGGATTCCGCTCCCGGGCTCGATCGAAGCCATCGCGCAGTTGAGCAAGGCCGGCTGGACGGTAGCTGTCGCTACCAACCAGTCCGGCATTGCTCGCGGCTACTACGATGTCGCCACCCTCGACGCCATGCACGAGCGCTTGCGCACGTTGGTGGAAGAGCAGGGCGGCGAGCTCGGCCTCATCGTCTATTGCCCGCACGGGCCGGACGAAGGCTGCGATTGTCGTAAGCCAAAACCCGGCATGCTTAAAACCATTGCCGCACATTACGACGTGGCGCTGACTGACCTATGGTTCGTCGGCGACAGTCTCGGTGACCTGGAGGCGGCAAAAGCCGTCGACTGTCAGCCAGTTTTGGTAAAAACCGGGAAAGGCGAAAAGACTTTGGGCAAGACCCTACCGGTAGGTACTTTGATTTTTGACGATCTGGCGGCGATTGCCGCAGAACTTATCCACAACTAGGGCGATTCTGACATCCTGATCAAGGATTGTTCGGGTGCGCACTTTTAATAGGCAAATGCCGCTATGTCGATCTTGCAGGCAATCAGAACCTTTCTTTTTTACCTGCTGCTGGGCACCAGCTCGTTGCTCTGGTGCAGCCTGAGCTTTTTTATCGCGCCTTTTTTACCGTTCAAGGCGCGCTACCGTTTCATCAACGTCTACTGGTGCCGCTGCGCGCTGTGGCTGAGCAAGGTGTTCCTGGACATTGACTACGAAGTCAAAGGCGCCGAGAACATCCCCGACCAGCCGTGTGTGATTCTCTCGAACCACCAGAGCACCTGGGAAACGTTCTTTCTGTCGGCCTACTTCGAGCCATTGAGCCAGGTGCTCAAGCGCGAACTGCTGTATGTGCCGTTCTTTGGTTGGGCGATGGCCATGCTGCGACCAATCGCCATTGACCGCGACAACCCGAAAGCCGCGCTCAAGCATGTGGCGAAGAAGGGCGATGAACTGCTCAAGGACAATGTCTGGGTGCTGATCTTCCCGGAAGGCACCCGCGTTCCGTTCGGTACCGTCGGCAAGTTCTCCCGTGGAGGCACGGCGTTGGCGGTCAATGCGCAGTTGCCTGTGCTGCCAATCGCGCATAACGCCGGCAAGTTCTGGCCGAAAACCGGTTGGCTGAAAACACCCGGCACCATCACCGTTGTCATCGGTGCACCGATGTATGCCGAAGGCACTGGCCCAAGGGCGATTGCCGAGCTCAACGACCGCGCTGCGGCCTGGAACGAGCAGACCCAGCGGGACATGGGTTCGCTACCGCCACTGCCTGCTGCGGCGGATAAAGAGACTGTCTGACGTTCTGTGGATAACCTGTGTACCGTTTTGTTGAAAAGCGTCTTATTTGTTAGCTAAATTTATGATTTATATAGATATTTCTTAAGCTCATAAAACGCAGGAAAACGTGCATAAGTTTTCGCGACGCAAAAAAAACCGGCTATTTGCGCCGGTTTTTTTATGCCTGTTTCAACCCCCGGTTATCACGCGATCCGTAGCAGCTGCCGAGCCTGCGAGGCTGCGTTCGGCTCGGTCCGCGCTCGGGCGGAGCAGTCGTAAAATCAGGTAACGCATTCTTTCAGGTAAACCGCATACACAGGATTTGCGAGGACTTCGCCCGATCGCGGTCCGCCTCGAACGCAGCCTCGCAGGCTCGACAGCTGCTACGGAGGGAAATGCTTCACTCCTCCAGCAACGGCAGTTGAACGCTGAACGTCGTACCTTGCCCAACCTGGCTTTCACAGAAAATCCGTCCCCCGTGGCGATCCACCACGGCCTTGACCATCGACAACCCCAGGCCCAGCCCCTCACTGCCTTGAGACGAAGCAAAGCGCCGGTACTGGCTGAACAGTTCCGGTAGTTCTTCGGCTGCAATACCTTTGCCCTGGTCGGCGATCTCGCAGGTCAACCAGC
Organism: Pseudomonas sp. GW822-FHT04C11; assembly: GCF_058800905.1. NCBI lineage: Bacteria > Pseudomonadati > Pseudomonadota > Gammaproteobacteria > Pseudomonadales > Pseudomonadaceae > Pseudomonas > Pseudomonas sp. GW822-FHT04C11. The sequence continues at coordinate 87,322 of NZ_JBXAMS010000007.1, forward strand.
CCTGTGCACAACTGACCCGCACGCTGACTTGCGAACCTGCCGGGCTGTATTTGATGGCGTTTTCCAACAGGTTGAACAGCGCCCGGGTCAGCAACGACTGATCGGCCAGGACCATGCCTTCCGCTTCTTCATCCAGATCATGCAACAGCTCGATCTGCTTGAGTTGCGCGATACTCATCGCCTGATCAAACGCGTCAAGCACCAGCATCGCGAACATGCTCGGTTCGAACTGGTACGCCTCGGACTCGGCTTTGGCCAGCTGCACAAAAGCCTCGGTCAGGCTCAAGGCCTTGCGTACCTGCAACTCGATCTGGCTGAACAACTGCGCGTCACCCGTGCCTTGGTGATGCTGGACGTCGAGCAAGGCCAGAATCGCTGAATGAGGGGCGCGCAGGTCATGGGAAAGAAACCGCAGCAGCACCGCGCGCTGTTCCTCGGCATCGCGCTCGACGCTCAGATCCGTCAGGCTAAGCAACCAGCCAATCGCCGTTCCGCCTTCAGCCGGCAGCAATGGAGCCAGGTCCATACGCAAACTTCGCCCTTGGGTATCGCGAAACTCGTTGGTCTCAAGCGTCGACAACACAGGACTTCCCTGCTCGAGCAGCCCCGGATAACCAATCTCCGAGAGCCGTCGCAGCAGGTCTTCGCCGACCAGATCGCTGGCAAACAGCCCCCGCGCATTGCGGTTGGCCAGCAGGATCCGTCCGTTCGGATCGCTGATCAGCGTCGCCACCGGCAGGTATTCCAGACCGTCGGCGATGAAGCGTCGGGTATCGCGGGTCCGGCTCATCGCCTGTTCCAGCGCGACGATCTGCCCCTGCAATACATCACCGGCCGGTGACGGCGTGCGGCGGCGCTCTGGAAACACTTTCGGTTCGCTATCAAGCCGTGCCAGTTCCCAGCCGAAGTAAGCGAGCACTGCGCTCAAGCGGCGCCAGTTCCAAATCAAATACCCCAGCAGCATCCCCAGCAAACTGGCGCTGGGCGACCACCACCAACCGACTCGGAGCAACAGCGCCGAGGCGACCAATGCCATCACCACGCAGCCCAGGGTCAACCACAAGGCACGCCGTGGACGGAACAGTAGCAAGGCCAGCAGCAACGCGACGATGGCCGTCGACAACCCGACCGCCCAGCCATCGGCGAGCACCACGATGCTGCGCTGTTGCAGCAGTCCGTTGAGAATGTTGGCTTGAATCTCGATGCCCGGCGTGGTGCCAATGCTCGCTGATTGCGGTGTTACATAGCGGTCGCCCAACCCCGGCGCCGTAGAGCCAATCAGGATCAGGCGATCACGCAGCAGCTCGGGTGGCACTTCACCCCGCAGCACGCTCACGTAAGGAACGCTGGGAAAACCTGCATTTGCGCTGATAAAGGGAATTCGAATGCCGTTGGTTCGTTGCCAGCCTTGCACCGTTAATGCCAACGGCGAGCCGGGCAGGGTATCCGAACCTTCAGTGGTCGTCTCATAAAGCAGCCAGGCCAGTTGCGCCCTTGGATTACGCTCAGGGCCTTCGCGCAGGTACACGCTGCGTACGATGCCATCAGCGTCCGCCTCGGCGTTGATATGCCCGATACCTTTGGCACAGAGCCTCAACGGCGCCACGGGTTCGATTTCACCCAGCGGCAACCCATAACGGGCAACCCCTTCGCGCAGCAAAGGCACGAACACGTTGCCAGCCTGGCATGCGGCGTGTGCCAGGCGCAGGTCGTTGTCGGGAAGCTTGTCTGGCTCGCTAAAGATCACGTCAAACAGCACACCCTTGACCTTTGCAGCGCTGAGCCGATCCAGCAGGTCGGCGTGCAAGGTTCGCGACCAGGGCCACTGACCGAGTTGCTGCAGGCTGTAATCGTCGATGGTGACGATAAGGATTCGCGGGTCAACCGGAAGCGGACTCAGCCGACGCAGGTTGTCGTACAGCAGATTGCTCAGCGTCAGCCCATGGTTCAAGGACAGCAGCGCCGTCAATGGCAGCAGGATCAGGCTGACCCACAGCCATTCACGGACCATCCGATGAAACAGCCGCTGGGCCTGGGTCGGCTCGCGACCTTCCTTGCTTGGCCAGGGTTTCATCGACAATGGGCCGAGTCGTTATTGGACACGCGTGGTCCTGGGGTAATAGAAGATGTCATATACCCCGGTCTCTCCCTCAAGCCCCTGCTCGTCATACGCAGAGAGTCGAACATGGTAGAAAAACGCCTTCAATCCACTGAAGTCGATCTCTGGCGTGCTGGAAAACTGTTCCTGCTTGATGTTCAGGAAGTCTGTGTCGGTCGCCACTTGTGCCCGGTAGCGCGTGGCCCCGTTCAAGGGTTTCATGATCAACTGCCAGACCGGTGCGGGGCCGGTTTGGCCGGTCTGCCCCAACAACTGCGGTGCTGGCAACAGCTCGCTCGGCGTCAGCTTGCCTTCCTTCTGAATGCGTAACCCCTGGCGAGCCATGACCTGCACTTCATCTACCGGTTTTTCGGCTTTTTTCGCGAGTGGTTTGCCTGTGCGTTTTTTCGCTGGCGCATCAAGGTTTTCACCACGATCGACCGCCACCTGGCCATTCAGCACTTCGATCAGCGATTGCCCATTGTCGTTGTTTCGCACCCGAAAGTGGGTGCCTCGGACCCCAAGCACGCCGACCGGCGTCACAATCTGAAAACGATCATAGTCGCTGGCGCGCTTGATCACATACGACTCGACCTGACCTTGCTCAAGAATCACCTGAGGGACAAGGAGTTCTTCGTTTAATCGCAACGTGACCTGCGAACTGGACGGCAGAACGATACGTGATCCATCACCCAGCGACAGGCTGACGAACGCCGAAGGGGAGGTCTTCACGCCTTCCTGCTCGTCAACCGTCATCCCTTCTTCGAGCGCCACCTGATTGCCCTTGCGGTCGAGCTTCCAGGCTTCGCCCGTCAGGTGTTCGACAGTGGCGGGCAGGGGTTGTCCGCGGCATTGCTGGTTGTCATCGATATACGGCAAGCGCTTTGAGCTGAAGAACGCTGCGGATGCGCTCTGGGTCAATGGACTGACCAGGCCAATGACCAGTAACAGGCAGGTGCCCAGGTGGCGACAATGCAAAGAAGTCATTTGGCTCATTGGATTCGCTTTTCAGGCTTTTATTAGAATCTGGCCGATCATCTGATTCATCAGCCTTACGCACCTTACCCGACAGGGCTCTGCGGCAGATAGCCCACGTCTATGCATAACGTCCACATCCATTACAAAAGCAGTCGCGGATATCCATAAAGGCAAACAAATCGAAGAGGGGAGGAGGTGACACATCCGTGTGTCGGAACCGAGTCAGTATCAATCCGGTTTTACAATGTGAGACGGCACTCCTTTTTTCCCCCTGAACTGCAGACCGCAAGCGAACCGGCGATCGGCGGTCCCGCCAGGTTGGCGATGACACTCCCTGTGTCGGAGCACTTCCGAATGCTCCTGTGCCACTCAACGCTTGAGAATTTACCGACCCCGACGTTCGATGAGGCAATTCTCCACATTTGTTCAGAATTGCCCGAGTCCGCGTTAGAACACCCAGCGCTGCTGCTCTTCAGGAAGCCGCAGTGGCAACGGTTGCTCGCCGTCCGCAGGAGTGCTCACCGGTGCAAAGCCCCGTGAGTCACTGAACGCCACATTCACCACCGCTGGACTGAAATAGCGCTGTGTCACATGTTCATTCGGTGCTTCGCTGCTTGAACTCACAGCTTGCGAAGCAACTCCTATATAAGCCAAAAATGCCAATGACAGGCAGCGTGTCAGCGCCTTGTCCCTGGTCACCTTCACGATCAGTGTACGAACATTCCGACTGTTCCTCATCGCTGCGCCCTCGAGTCTTCGAGCTGATATCTGCCGATTGCCGGCCAATTGATATCAGCCTACCCAGACGCAAGGAACCTGGAGCAATTCACCACAATTGTTCAGATTCAAACAATCAGCCTAAACTCCGCACATAGGATTTTTTACCCATCGCACTCTACGAGATGAAGGAACGCCCCGCATGCGTGTCGCAATACTGGATGACGAACCCGCCGAGCTACGCCGGGTGGAACAGACACTGCGACAGATTCCCGGAGCCGGAGAGCAAGCGTGGACCTTGCACAGCTTCGAGCGCGGCGAAGACCTGCTACGCCAGCTTCGACGCGAGACGTTCGACCTGTTGATACTCGACTGGCAGCTGCCTGATATCAGCGGTCTATCGCTGCTGCGCTGGACCCGCGAACATATGGAGGCACCTCCCGCCGCGATCATGCTCACCAGCCGCGATGCGGAGAGTGACATCGTCCAGGCCTTGAACGCCGGCGCCGATGATTACGTCAGCAAGCCGTTCCGTCCCAATGAGCTCCAGGCCCGTGTCAGTGCCGTACTGCGCCGACACGGCTTGCAGCGCAATGCTGCCAGCGAAGTGCTGAGTTTCAACGATCTGAACTTCGATGACGCCGAACTGACGGTGACCCGCGCTGGAAAACCCATCAGCCTGACCGAACGGGAATACCGTCTGGCCCGCTGCCTGTTTGCCAACCTGGGCCGGCCGCTGTCGCGGGAATATCTCTACGAGCGTTTCTGGACCCATGAAGAGATGGTGTCTTCACGGCCACTGGATACGCACATCTACCGCCTGCGCAACAAGCTGGGGCTGACGGCCGATCGGGGTTGGCAGTTGCTGACGATCTATGGATATGGGTATCGGCTGGAAAGCGTCGCGGCTGCGAACGAGTAAAATCTCCAGCCGTTTCTTGTGAACAAAAAAAGGCCAACGCTGAGCGTTGGCCTTTTTTATTACTGCAGGTCGTACCAGATCAGAAGTCCAGGTTAGAGACTGCCAACGCGTTGCTTTCGATGAAGTCTCGGCGTGGTTCGACCGCATCACCCATCAGGGTGTTGAAGATCTGGTCCGCGCCAATGGCGTCTTCGATGGTCACTTTGAGCATCCGGCGCGAGCCTGGATCCATGGTGGTTTCCCACAGCTGATCCGGGTTCATCTCACCCAGACCTTTGTATCGCTGGATGGTATGACGCTTGGTGCTTTCGGCCATCAACCATTCAAGAGCTTCCTTGAACTCGGTGACGGCTTTCTTGCGCTCGCCGCGCTGAATGTAAGCGCCTTCGTCCAGCAAGGTGCTCAACTGAGCGCCCAGGGAGACGACGGTCTTGTAGTCGTTGCTGCCGAAGAAGTCGCGGTTGAAGGTGACGTAGTTCGACAGGCCGTGGGAGATCAGTTCGACCTCTGGCAACCAGACGTTACGTTCACGGTCTTCACGCAGGCTGGCTTTGTAGACCAGGCCGGATTTCTCGACGGTGCGCAGGCGAACTTCGTACTGGGCCAACCAGTTCTGCATCGCTGCGTGATCGGACAGTTGGTCCATGCTCACCGCTGGCAGGTAGATGAAGTGCTCGGTCAGCTCCTGCGGGTACAGGCGCGACAGACGCTTGAGGGTCTTCATTACCAGACGGAAGTCATTCACCAGACGCTCGAGGGCTTCGCCGGAGATACCCGGTGCTTCCTCGTTCAAGTGCAGGCTCGCATCTTCCAGGGCCGACTGCGTCATGTACTCTTCCATGGCGTCGTCGTCTTTGATGTATTGCTCTTGCTTGCCTTTCTTCACTTTGTACAACGGCGGCTGAGCGATATAGATGTAGCCACGCTCGATCAACTCCGGCAACTGACGGAAGAAGAAGGTCAGCAGCAGGGTACGGATGTGCGAACCGTCGACGTCAGCATCGGTCATGATGATGATGTTGTGATAACGCAGCTTGTCGATGTTGTACTCATCACGGCCGATGCCGCAGCCCAGCGCGGTGATCAAGGTGCCGACTTCTTGCGAAGAGATCATCTTGTCGAAACGAGCCTTCTCGACGTTCAGGATCTTGCCCTTGAGGGGCAGAATCGCCTGGGTCTTGCGGTTACGTCCCTGCTTGGCGGAACCGCCAGCAGAGTCACCTTCCACGAGGTACAGTTCGGACAGGGCAGGGTCTTTTTCCTGGCAGTCCGCCAGTTTGCCCGGCAGGCCGGCGATATCCAGCGCGCCTTTACGACGGGTCATCTCGCGAGCTTTACGCGCTGCTTCACGAGCACGGGCCGCATCGATCATCTTGCCGACAACCAGCTTGGCTTCGTTCGGGTTTTCCAGCAGGAAGTCGGAGAAGTATTTGCCCATTTCCTGTTCGACCGCGGTCTTCACTTCGGAAGAAACCAGCTTGTCTTTGGTCTGGGAGCTGAACTTGGGATCCGGCACCTTGACCGAAATGATCGCGGTCAGGCCTTCACGGGCATCGTCACCGGTGGTGGCGACTTTGTGCTTCTTCGCCAAGCCTTCTGCTTCGATGTAGGTGTTCAGGTTACGCGTCAGTGCCGAACGGAAACCCACCAGGTGAGTGCCGCCATCGCGCTGGGGAATGTTGTTGGTGAAGCACAACAGGTTCTCGTTGAAGCTGTCGTTCCACTGCAAGGCGATTTCCACGCCGATGCCGTCTTCACGCTGGACGTTGAAGTGGAACACCTGGTTGACCGGAGTCTTGTTGGTGTTCAGGTATTCAACGAATGCACGCAGGCCGCCTTCGTACTTGAACAGCTCTTCCTTGCCGCTGCGCTCGTCCTTGAGGACGATGCCGACACCGGAGTTGAGGAAGGACAGTTCACGAATCCGCTTGGCCAGAATGTCCCAGCTGAAGTGGATGTTCTTGAAGGTTTCAGCCGAAGGCTTGAAGTGGATCTGCGTACCGGTAGATCCGCTTTCGCCAACGATTTTCATCGGCTCTTGCGGAACACCGTGGACGTAAGTCTGTTCCCAGATTTTGCCGCTGCGGCGAACGGTCAGGATCAACTCTTCGGACAGGGCGTTTACAACCGACACACCTACACCGTGCAGACCGCCGGATACTTTGTAGGAGTTGTCATCGAATTTACCGCCGGCGTGCAGCACGGTCATGATGACCTCGGCCGCCGAGACGCCTTCTTCTTTATGCACGTCTACCGGGATGCCACGACCGTTGTCGCGCACGGTGATGGATTCGTCCGGGTGGATGATGATACTGATGTCGTCGCAATGACCAGCCAAAGCTTCGTCGATCGAGTTATCGACCACCTCGAACACCATGTGGTGCAGACCGCTGCCATCGTCGGTGTCACCAATGTACATACCGGGACGTTTGCGTACGGCATCCAGGCCTTTCAGCACTTTAATGCTCGTTGAGTCGTACGTATTTTCTTCGCTCATGCCTTCACTCCCGATGGTCGTGGGTCTGGGTGATACGGCCCTGTTCCACGTGGAACAGGGCGACTGGCGTTTCCGTCTGCCAGCCTTCCCTCAATAATTCATGATCTACACAGGTGATAAAAACCTGGCAGCGTAAGTCTTCCAGCAAACGGCAAAGCGCGCGGCGGTGCTGCTCATCCAGCTCGGACGGCAAGTCATCCACCAGATAAATACATTGGCCGCGCCGGGCCTGGCTGACCAAATGCCCTTGGGCAATCCGCAATGCACAAACCACCAACTTCTGCTGACCACGAGACAAGATGTCCGCGGCATTGTGTGCACCCAATCGAAGGCGCAAATCAGCGCGTTGTGGTCCGGCCTGGGTATGCCCCATTTGCTGATCCCGGTGAACGGACGCGGCGAGCACTGCACTCAGCTCTCGCTCTTTGTCCCAACCCCGGTAATAGCTAAGCGTTAAGCCCTCGAGTTCGACGAGTTCGCTCAAGGTCTGTTCAAAGACTGGTTTCAAGGCTTTGATATAAGCGCGGCGGTATTCATCAATTTCAGCGCTGGCCTGGCACAATTCTCTGTCCCAAACCGCTTGCGAAACGGCGTCAAGTGTACCATGCCGCAGCCAAGAGTTTCTCTGGCGCAGGGCCTTCTGCAAGCGCTGCCAGGTAGACATGAAACGTGGTTCCACGTGGAACACGCCCCAATCGAGAAACTGTCGGCGAATTTTCGGTGCGCCTTCCAACAGGCGGAAGCTGTCGGGGTTGATCAATTGCAGCGGCAGGATTTCTGCCAGTTGCGCAGCACTGCGGGCGTTCTGCCCGTCGATGCGAATCTGGAACTCCCCTTGGCGGTCCCGGGATATCCCCAGCGCGCTGTGTCCACCTTCGGCCAATTCGACCTGGCCAAACACCGTGCACGCTAACTGCTCGTACTGGATGACTGGTAAAAGGCGGCTGCTACGAAACGAACGGGCGAGCCCCAGCAGATGGATGGCTTCCAGAACACTGGTTTTGCCGCTGCCGTTGGCGCCGTACAGGATATTGATGCGGGGGGAGGGGGAGAAGGTCACCGGGTGCAGATTGCGCACCGCGGTGACCGAGACACGACTGAGGGACATCTAGCGTCTGCTGAACATGTTTACAGGCGCATCGGCATGACAACGTAAGCCGAGTCGTCGTTGTCGGACTCTTGCACCAGCGCACTGCTGTTGGAGTCAGACAGGATCAAACGCACTTGCTCAGTAGTCATCACGCCCAGCACGTCGAGCAGATAACTCACGTTGAAGCCGATTTCCAGCGAGCCCCCGTTGTACTCAACGCCAACCTCTTCTTCCGCCTCTTCCTGTTCCGGGTTGTTCGCCTGGATCTTCAGCTGACCGTTGGCCAGTTGCAGGCGAATGCCGCGGTACTTCTCGTTGGACAGAATCGCGGTACGGCTGAACGCTTCACGCAGTGCCTGACGATCGCCCAATACCAGCTTGTCGCCACCTTTGGGCAGAACGCGCTCGTAATCAGGGAATTTGCCGTCGACCAGTTTCGAGGTAAAGGTGAACTCGCCGGTGGTGGCGCGAATATGGTGCTGGCCCAGAACGATGCTGACATTGCCATCCGGCTCGGTCAGCAAGCGCGCCAGTTCCAGAATACCTTTACGTGGAACGATCACCTGGTGACGATCCGGCTGGCCGATGTCAGCCTGCATCGAGCACATGGCCAGACGGTGACCGTCGGTGGCCACGGCGCGGATGATGCCCGCCGAGACTTCCAGCAACATGCCGTTAAGGTAGTAGCGAACGTCCTGCTGAGCCATGGCGAAACTGGTACGTTCGATCAAACGACGCAGTTTGCTCTGCTCCAGACTGCAGGTCAGCGAGCCCGGGCCTTCTTCCACTGTCGGGAAATCGTTGGCTGGCAACGTCGACAGGGTAAAGCGGCTACGGCCGGCTTTCACGACGAGTTTCTGCTCATCGACCTTGATGTCGATCAGCGCGTCGTTCGGCAGGCTCTTGCAGATGTCCATCAGCTTACGCGCCGGGACAGTGATTTCGCCCGGCTCGGCCGGTTCTTCGAGTTGCACACGACCGACCAGCTCGACTTCCAGGTCGGTACCGGTCAGCGACAACTGCTGGCCTTCGACAACCAGCAGCACGTTGGAAAGCACCGGCAAGGTCTGTCGGCGCTCGACGACGCCTGCGACCAGTTGCAGGGGTTTCAACAGGGCTTCGCGTTGAATGGTGAAATGCATGGTCTAGTCCCTTGCCTTAATTAGCTGCGCTGGTGTTCATCAAGTGGTCAGTGTACGCAGCAGGTTCTTGTAGTCCTCGCGGATGTCCGCGTCGGATTCCTTAAGTTCGTTGATCTTGCGGCATGCGTGCAAAACCGTGGTGTGGTCGCGACCGCCAAATACGTCGCCGATTTCCGGCAAACTGTGGTTGGTCAGTTCCTTGGACAGCGCCATGGCCACTTGCCGTGGACGTGCGACCGAACGCGAACGGCGCTTGGACAGCAAATCCGAAATCTTGATCTTGTAGTACTCAGCGACCGTGCGCTGAATGTTATCCACAGAGACCAGTTTGTCCTGAAGCGCCAACAGGTCCTTCAAGGATTCGCGAATCAACTCGATGGTGATATCGCGGCCCATGAAGTGCGAGTGGGCGATTACGCGTTTGAGCGCGCCTTCGAGTTCACGGACGTTGGAACGAATACGCTGGGCGATAAAGAACGCAGCATCGTGCGGTAGGTCGACTTTGGCCTGGTCGGCTTTCTTCATCAGAATCGCGACGCGGGTTTCCAGCTCCGGCGGCTCGACGGCGACCGTCAGGCCCCAGCCGAAGCGCGACTTCAAGCGCTCTTCAAGGCCTTCGATTTCTTTCGGATAACGGTCACTGGTGAGGATGACCTGTTGGCCACCTTCAAGCAGGGCGTTGAACGTGTGGAAGAACTCTTCCTGGGAACGTTCCTTGCGGGCGAAAAACTGAATGTCATCGATAAGCAGCGCATCGACCGAACGGTAGAAGCGTTTGAACTCGTTGATAGCATTCAGCTGCAACGCCTTGACCATGTCGGCCACGAAGCGCTCGGAATGCAGGTACACGACCTTGGCATTCGGGTTCTTCTTTAATAGGTGGTTACCCACAGCGTGCATCAAGTGGGTTTTACCCAAGCCAACGCCGCCATACAGGAACAGCGGGTTGTAACCGTGCTTGGGATTGTCCGCGACCTGCCAGGCTGCCGCACGGGCCAGTTGGTTGGACTTACCTTCGACAAAGTTCTCGAAGGTAAAGGTGCGGTTCAGGTAACTGGTGTGCTTGAGCGCGCCTTCGACCTGCACGGTGCGTTGTTCTGCACGTACCGGGGCCTGTTGCGAGCTGGCGCCGGCCATTGGGTCGAAGCTGTCGCGAGACGGTTCTTCGCTGACCTCGGCGGTTTTTTGTGTTGCTCGCTTGGTCGACGTGGCAGGTGCAGGCGCACTGACGGGTACAGGTGCAGCCGCGGCCTGGGCTTGAGACGCCGCTGCGGCCAACGGTGCATTCGGCGCAGCACGAGGTGCTGAACTGCGTTTGCTGCCTATTAATAAGGAAAGCGCCGGCGCCATGCCATTGCCGTGCTCATCCAGCAGCTCGAGCACGCGGCTCAGGTACTTTTCGTTGACCCAGTCGAGAACAAAACGATTCGGTGCGTAGACACGCAACTCGTCGCCTTCGGCTTCGACCTGTAGTGGACGGATCCAAGTGTTGAATTGTTGGGCAGGCAGCTCATCGCGCAAAAGCTCCACGCACTGCTGCCAAAGTTCCACTGACACGGATATCCCCTAAGTTGAAAGCCGGTGAGGCAAAAACAAGCGGCCATTGTAGCGACCAGACGCCGACTTATCCACACGTAGGTTGCTCACGGGTGTCGAAGAATCAACGCTTTATACGTAAAAAAGACGACCAATGGTCTGTGCATAAGCCCTGTGGATAAACCTACCTAAGCTCATTGTACAAGTGGGGGGCAAACCCGGTGGATAACCTGCCTGTGGATAACCACCCATTCCACACACAGCTTATCCGACAGCGCAGCACAGGCTGACCACCGTTTTCCACTGTAGTTGTCATTCTCTGTACAGCACGGAATAGAAGGGCTAAAGGTAGTTATCCACAGAGGATGGCAGGCCTAGCTTTTATAAGCTTTACAGAAAAGCTTTAAATAATTCCCTTCTTTATTTTTATATCTAGCTGTCCACCTTTCAAGGACGAACCCTTCGGATATCCATTTAAAGGAAACGTTGGTTGGAAATTGACCTAGAGGCTTGCTTTCTCTAGAATCCCCGGTCTCTTAAAACGGGGGCCATTCCGGCCCGTTGTGGACGAACCAGGTAACACGACATGAAACGTACTTTCCAACCAAGCACTATCAAACGCGCTCGTACCCACGGTTTCCGTGCTCGCATGGCTACCAAGAACGGCCGTGCCGTCCTGTCGCGTCGTCGCGCCAAAGGTCGTGCGCGTCTGGCAGTTTGATAATCCGGTACTGGAGGTGAGTCAGGACTTCAGTCGGGAAAAGCGTTTGCTTACCCCCCGGCATTTCAAGGCAGTCTTTGACTCCCCTACCGGCAAGGTTCCGGGGAAAAATCTCCTGCTCCTTGCACGCACCAACGATCTCGATCACCCCCGCCTAGGGCTGGTTATCGGGAAAAAGAGTGTGAAGCTCTCCGTTGAGCGCAATCGCCTCAAGCGTTTGATGCGCGAATCATTTCGCCTCCACCAGGATTCTCTGGTTGGTTGGGATATCGTTATCGTCGCGCGCAAAGGTTTGGGTGATGTAGAAAACCCCGAATTGATTCAGCATTTCGGCAAACTCTGGAAACGTCTGGCACGCAGCACGCCGGTACCAGCAGTCAAAACCGAAACTGTAGGGGTAGACAGCACTGATGCGTAAACTGGCGCTCGTTCCGATCCAGTTTTATCGCTATGCCATTAGTCCTTTGATGGCCAGCCACTGTCGTTTCTACCCCAGTTGTTCCTGCTACGCGTATGAAGCCATAGAAAATCATGGCCTTCTGCGCGGTGGCTGGCTGACCTTTCGTCGTTTAGGTCGCTGTCATCCGTGGAATCCCGGTGGTTATGACCCGGTTCCATCTATCCCTACCTCCCGTTCTTCTTCGATGGCCGAGTAATCATGGATATTAAACGCACGATCCTGATCGTCGCCCTGGCAATCGTGTCCTACGTTATGGTTCTGAAATGGAACCAGGACTATGGTCAGGCTGCCCTGCCGACTCAGAATGTTGCTTCCAATCAGGCTGCCCCGGCTATTCCGGACACGCCACTTGGTAACAATGCTGCCGCCAGTGCCGATGTACCCAGCGCGAATACCGATATCAGTGCCCCTGCCGCAACGCCGGTAGTCACCAATAAAGATCTCATCCATGTCAAAACGGATGTGCTCGAACTGGCTATCGATCCTCAAGGTGGTGATATCGCCCAGCTGATGCTGCCGCTGTATCCACGTCGTCAGGACCATCCGGAAATTCCGTTCCAGCTGTTTGATAACGGCGGCGAACGTACTTACCTGGCTCAAAGCGGCCTGACCGGTACCAACGGTCCGGATGCTCGTGCTACCGGTCGTCCGGTTTACTCGACCGAACAGAAGACTTATCAACTGGCTGATGGCCAGAACCAGCTCAACGTTGACCTGAAATTCAGCGACGCTGGCGTCAATTACATCAAGCGCTTCAGCTTTACTCGCGGTCTGTACGATCTGAAAGTCACTTATCTGATCGACAACACCAGCGATAAAGCCTGGACGGGCAACCTGTTTGCCCAGCTCAAGCGCGATGCAAGTGCCGATCCTTCTTCGACTACCGCTACCGGTACTGCGACTTACCTGGGCGCTGCCCTGTGGACAAGTGCAGAGCCGTACAAAAAAGTGTCGATGAAAGATATCGACAAAGCGTCGTTGAAAGAAACCGTTAACGGTGGCTGGGTCGCCTGGCTGCAACACTACTTCGTGACTGCCTGGATTCCAGCCAAGAACGACAGCAACGTGGTGCAGACTCGCAAAGACAGCCAAGGCAACTACATCATCGGTTTCACTGGCCCGGTATTGTCCGTTGCGCCAGGTGCCAAGGCTGAAACCAGCGCTACGTTGTACGCAGGTCCGAAAAGCCAGGCGATACTGAAAGAGTTATCCCCAGGTCTGGAACTGACGGTCGACTACGGCATTCTGTGGTTCATCGCCCAGCCGATCTTCTGGCTGTTGCAACATATCCACGCGATCGTTGGTAACTGGGGCTGGTCGATCATCTTCCTGACCATGCTGATCAAGGGGATCTTCTTCCCGCTGTCGGCTGCCAGCTACAAATCCATGGCGCGCATGCGTGCAGTGGCACCGAAACTGGCTGCGCTGAAAGAGCAACATGGCGATGACCGGCAGAAAATGTCGCAAGCCATGATGGAGCTGTACAAGAAAGAGAAGATCAATCCACTGGGTGGTTGCTTGCCAATCCTCGTGCAGATGCCGGTTTTCCTTTCGCTGTACTGGGTACTTCTGGAAAGCGTGGAAATGCGCCAGGCACCGTTCATGCTGTGGATTACTGACCTGTCGATCAAGGATCCGTTCTTCATTCTGCCGATCATCATGGGCGCAACCATGTTCATCCAGCAGCAGCTGAACCCGACTCCTCCGGATCCGATGCAGGCCAAGGTGATGAAGCTGATGCCAATCATCTTCACCTTCTTCTTCCTGTGGTTCCCTGCGGGTCTGGTGCTGTACTGGGTTGTGAACAACTGCCTGTCCATCACCCAACAGTGGTACATCACACGTAAGATTGAAGCGGCTACCAAAAAAGCGGCTGCATAACTTACTCTGTGGGTAACCACTCAAAACGCCCCCTAGTGGGGCGTTTTGCTATCCGTCATTTTTATCTGGATATCGAATCATGAGCACTCCTCGTGAAACCATTGCCGCCGTCGCCACTGCTCAAGGCCGTGGCGGTGTCGGTATCGTCCGTATTTCCGGTCCGCTGGCGAGTGTTGCGGCGAAAGCCATCAGCGGTCGCGAACTGAAACCACGGTTCGCCCATTACGGCCCGTTTCTCAGTGAAAACGAGGATGTGCTGGACGAAGGCATCGCCTTGTATTTCCCTGGACCGAATTCATTCACCGGTGAAGATGTACTGGAACTCCAGGGCCATGGTGGTCCGATCGTTCTGGATATGTTGCTGCAGCGCTGCCTGCAATTGGGTTGCCGTCTGGCCCGGCCGGGTGAATTCAGCGAACGCGCGTTCCTCAACGACAAACTCGACCTGGCCCAGGCCGAAGCCATCGCCGATTTGATCGAAGCGAGTTCTGCACAGGCAGCCCGAAATGCACTGCGTTCGTTGCAAGGCGCATTTTCGCAGCGTGTGCATAACCTCACCGAGCAATTGATTGCACTGCGGATCTACGTTGAGGCGGCAATCGACTTCCCTGAAGAAGAAATCGACTTCCTTGCCGATGGCCACGTGCTGAAGATGCTCGATGCGGTGCGCGACGAGTTATCCACCGTATTGCGTGAAGCCGGGCAGGGCGCATTGCTGCGTGATGGCATGACCGTGGTGATTGCCGGTCGCCCTAACGCCGGAAAATCCAGCCTGCTCAATGCATTGGCCGGCCGTGAAGCCGCGATTGTTACCGAGATTGCCGGCACGACCCGGGACATCCTGCGCGAACATATCCACATCGATGGTATGCCTCTGCATGTGGTCGACACCGCTGGTTTGCGCGACACCGAAGACCAGGTCGAGAAAATCGGTGTGGAACGGGCATTGAAAGCCATCAGCGAGGCAGATCGGGTGTTGCTGGTGGTTGATGCCACTGCGCCTGAAGCGCTCGATCCTTTTGCCTTGTGGCCTGAATTCCTCGAGCAACGCCCGGATCCGGCCAAAGTGACCTTGATCCGCAACAAGGCAGACCTGACCGGAGAAGCGATAGCGCTGGAAGTCAGTGAAGATGGCCACGTGACCATCAGCTTGAGCGCCAGGTCTGCTGGCGAAGGCCTGGAACTGCTGCGTGACCATCTCAAGGCCTGCATGGGCTATGAGCAAACCTCGGAAAGCAGCTTCAGCGCGCGCCGGCGTCACCTGGAAGCCCTGCGCCATGCCAGTGCTTCACTCGAACATGGTCGCGCACAGCTGACTTTGGCTGGTGCCGGAGAGTTGCTGGCTGAAGATTTGCGTCAGGCACAGCAGTCGTTGGGTGAAATTACCGGCGAATTCAGCTCCGACGACCTGTTGGGCAGGATCTTTTCCAGCTTTTGTATCGGTAAATAACCTCACCTCTCCCTCCGTAGGAGCCGAGCTTGCTCGCGAGGCGGCGTGTCTGACACACCGTGTTGCTTAAATCGCAGGCAAGCCAGCTCCCACGAATCCGTGTATCCCCCAGATTTTTCGCATTGCCGAGCGGCATCGATCGCTTCGGTGGTTTTTCCGTGGGCGGAATTTGCTCCATTCAGCGCTTTTCTGTGGATTAAGCCCTGTGAATAACTGCCACTGAGCACGGTTGATAACAGGGCTTCAAAACTGAGGAAAACCACCTCTGTGGATAACCACCCCATTCATCCACAGGCTTACACCGGTTATCCAAGGGCCTCCTTGGCACATGATCACAGGCTTTCATTCCTCTGTACACCTTGAAAATAAAGGGCTACAGAAATCTATCCACAGAAAAGGTGCTCTATAGAAATAAACATAAAAACAAAGATTTAATAAATTTCTTTCTTTTTAATTTCTATTGTCCGTGACTTACCCACAGCTGGTTAAATTTTGTGCAAAGGGTTCTTTAGGAAGGGCGAAGTCCCTATACTTGTCGACCAGGTCCGAAAACCTGAGCTCAAACTATTCCTGATTACCCAACTGAAGCAGGCACGAGGTGCGTGGTGGATTTCCCTTCCCGTTTTGAAGTGATCGTCATCGGCGGCGGTCATGCCGGTACCGAGGCAGCACTTGCATCAGCACGTATGGGGGCAAAAACCCTGTTGCTGACGCATAACGTGGAAACCCTCGGAGCAATGAGCTGCAACCCCGCGATTGGCGGGATCGGCAAAAGCCATCTGGTCAAGGAAATCGATGCCCTTGGCGGTGCGATGGCCATGGCTACCGATAAAGGTGGTATTCAATTTCGCGTCTTGAACAGCCGCAAAGGCCCAGCCGTGCGCGCTACTCGCGCCCAGGCCGATCGCGTTCTGTACAAGGCCGCTGTACGCGAGATTCTCGAGAACCAGCCGAACCTGTGGATATTTCAACAGGCCGCCGACGACCTGATCGTCGAACAGGAGCAAGTGCGTGGTGTTGTCACCCAAATGGGCCTGCGGTTCTTCGCAGATTCCGTGGTGTTGACCACTGGCACGTTCCTCGGTGGACTTATCCACATCGGTTTGCAGAATTTTTCCGGCGGTCGCGCCGGTGATCCACCATCGATCGCACTGGCTCACCGTCTGCGTGAACTGCCATTGCGTGTGGGTCGTTTGAAAACCGGTACTCCGCCGCGTATCGACGGCCGCTCTGTGGATTTCTCGGTGATGACCGAGCAACCGGGCGATACGCCGATCCCGGTGATGTCGTTCATGGGCAACAAGGAACAGCATCCACAGCAGGTCAGTTGCTGGATTACCCATACGAATGCGCGTACCCACGAAATCATTGCCGCGAACCTCGACCGTTCGCCTATGTACTCCGCTGCCGGTGAGATCGAAGGCATCGGCCCGCGTTACTGCCCGTCGATCGAAGACAAGATTCACCGCTTTGCCGACAAGGAAAGCCATCAGGTCTTCATCGAGCCGGAAGGTTTGACCACCCACGAGCTGTACCCGAACGGGATATCCACATCCTTGCCGTTCGACGTGCAATTGCAGATCGTGCAATCGATTCGCGGCATGGAAAACGCCCATATCGTTCGCCCGGGCTACGCCATCGAGTACGACTACTTCGATCCGCGCGACCTGAAGTACAGCCTCGAAACCAAAGTTATTGGTGGTCTGTTCTTCGCCGGACAAATCAACGGCACCACCGGTTACGAAGAAGCCGGGGCCCAAGGTTTGCTGGCCGGGGCCAACGCAGCATTGCGTGCCCAGGGCAAAGACAGCTGGTGCCCGCGTCGCGACGAAGCGTACATCGGCGTATTGGTCGACGACCTGATTACCCTGGGGACCCAGGAACCGTATCGGATGTTCACGTCCCGCGCCGAATACCGTTTGATCCTGCGCGAAGACAACGCCGACCTGCGCTTGACCGAAAAAGGTCGCGAGCTGGGTCTGGTGGACGACGTGCGCTGGGCGGCTTTCTGCAAAAAACGCGAAAGCATCGAAGTGGAAGAGCAACGCCTGAAAAGCACCTGGGTTCGCCCCGGTACGGAGCAGGGCGATGCGATTGCCGAAAAGTTCGGCACGCCGCTGACCCACGAATACAACTTGCTGAACCTGCTGACCCGTCCGGAAATCGACTACGCTGGTCTGATCTCGGTGACCGGCGCCGGTGCAGAAGATCCACAGGTCGCCGAGCAGGTCGAAATCAAGACCAAATACGCCGGTTACATCGACCGTCAGCAGGATGAAATTGCTCGCCTGCGGGCCAGTGAAGACACCAAATTGCCTGTGGATATCGATTACACGAACATCTCCGGTCTCTCCAAAGAGATCCAGAGCAAGCTCGGCGCGACCCGTCCAGAGACCCTGGGCCAGGCTTCGCGGATACCGGGCGTGACCCCGGCAGCGATTTCGCTGTTGATGATTCATTTGAAAAAACGCGGCGCGGGCCGTCAGTTGGAGCAAAGCGCTTGAGTTCGTTGGTCACCTCGCAACATGCCGAAGAGTTATCCACAGGTGCTCGCCAGCTCGGTGTGAGCCTGACAGAAACCCAGCACGCACAGCTGCTGGGTTATCTGGCCCTGTTGATCAAATGGAACAAGGCTTACAACCTGACCGCCGTGCGTGATCCGGACGAAATGGTTTCGCGGCACCTGCTCGACAGCCTGAGCGTGATGTCCTTCATCGAAAACGGTCGCTGGCTGGATGTTGGCAGTGGCGGCGGCATGCCGGGTATTCCACTGGCGATCCTGTTTCCCGAGTCGCAAGTGACGTGCCTGGACAGCAACGGCAAGAAAACCCGCTTCCTGACTCAGGTCAAACTCGAACTCAAACTGGATAACCTGCAAGTTATCCACAGTCGCGTCGAAGCCTTCACGCCTGAACTGCCGTTCAACGGGATTATTTCCCGGGCATTCAGCAGCATGGAGAACTTCAGCAACTGGACTCGCCACTTGGGCGATAGCGACACGCGTTGGCTGGCAATGAAGGGCGTTCATCCCGCCGATGAGCTGGTAGCATTGCCGGCAGACTTCCACCTCGATAGCGAACATGCCCTGGCCGTACCCGGTTGCCAAGGCCAACGCCATCTGCTGATACTGCGCCGCAGGGCATGATTGGGAACACAAGCAAGAATGGCTAAGGTATTCGCGATAGCGAACCAAAAGGGTGGTGTGGGCAAGACCACCACCTGCATCAACCTCGCAGCATCCCTGGTCGCGACCAAGCGTCGGGTGTTGTTGATCGATCTTGATCCACAGGGCAACGCCACCATGGGTAGCGGTGTGGATAAACACGGCCTGGAAAACTCGGTCTACGACCTGTTGATCGGCGAATGCGACCTGGCTCAGGCCATGCACTTCTCCGAACACGGTGGTTACCAGTTGTTGCCGGCCAACCGCGATTTGACCGCGGCTGAAGTCGTTCTGCTGGAAATGCAGATGAAGGAAAGCCGTCTGCGCAGCGCTTTGGCGCCGATCCGTGAGAACTACGATTACATTTTGATCGACTGCCCACCTTCGCTGTCGATGCTCACGCTCAATGCTCTGGTTGCTTCCGACGGGGTAATTATCCCCATGCAGTGCGAGTATTTTGCGCTCGAAGGGTTGAGCGACCTTGTGGATAACATCAAGCGTATCGCTGAGCTGCTGAACCCGAACCTGAAAATCGAAGGCCTGCTGCGGACTATGTACGACCCGCGCCTGAGCCTGATGAACGATGTGTCGGCGCAGCTCAAGGAACACTTCGGCGAGCAACTGTACGACACCGTGATACCGCGCAACATCCGTCTGGCCGAAGCGCCAAGTTATGGCATGCCGGCGTTGGCCTATGACAAACAATCCCGTGGCGCACTGGCCTATCTGGCCCTGGCGGGCGAGATGGTTCGTCGTCAACGCAAAAATTCACGCATTGCCGCTGCTCAGGCAACTTAAGGAATCCCCATGGCCGTCAAGAAACGAGGTCTCGGACGTGGACTGGATGCACTGCTGAGTGGTCCGACCGTCAGTTCGCTTGAAGAGCTGGCGGTGCAGGCCGATCAGCGTGAGCTGCAACACCTGCCGCTGGACCTGATCCAGCGCGGCAAGTACCAGCCGCGTCGGGATATGGATCCCCAGGCGCTGGAAGAACTGGCACAGTCGATCAAGGCCCAAGGCGTGATGCAGCCGATCGTGGTTCGCCCGATCGGTGCTGGCCGCTTTGAAATCATCGCCGGTGAACGCCGCTGGCGTGCCAGCCAGCAGGCTGGCCAGGAAACCATCCCGGCGATGGTGCGCGATGTGCCGGATGAAACCGCAATCGCCATGGCGCTGATCGAGAACATTCAGCGCGAAGACCTCAATCCGATCGAGGAAGCGGTCGCCCTGCAGCGTTTGCAGCAGGAATTCCAGCTGACTCAGCAGCAAGTTGCCGAGGCTGTGGGTAAATCCCGCGTGACGGTGGCCAACTTGTTGCGCCTGATTGCATTGCCGGAAGTCATCAAGACCATGTTGTCCCACGGCGACCTGGAAATGGGTCATGCCCGGGCTTTGCTCGGGTTGCCGGAAAATCAACAGGTCGAGGGGGCGCGACATGTTGTCGCACGTGGCCTCACCGTGCGCCAGACCGAGGCCCTGGTTCGCCAGTGGTTGAGTGGTAAACCGGCGCCTGCCGAACCCTCGAAACCGGACCCGGATATCGCTCGTCTCGAACAACGCCTGGCAGAGCGCCTAGGCTCTGCGGTGCAGATCCGCCACGGGAAGAAGGGCAAAGGACAGTTGGTGATTGGCTACAACTCCCTTGACGAGCTTCAAGGCGTCCTCGCACATATCCGCTGAAACATTTCCTCATGTAGCGCGACGTTCGAAATCACTACCTGACAGTTGAATAGGGGCTGAACCGCCCCTATACTCTGCGCGCATTTTGTCGGCACAAATTATGCCAAGTTATTGAATTCTGGCAGCCGGCCTTTGAGGAGCAAAAGTGATGGAAACCCGCACGCCAAACCGCTTGCCGTTCCATCGCTTGGCGGTTTTTCCCGTGTTATTGGCGCAATTTGTCGTTTTGCTGCTTGCAGCGACGGCGCTCTGGCGATGGCATGGAGTCGTAGCCGGATACTCAGGACTCTGCGGAGGTCTGATAGCCTTGCTTCCCAATGTTTATTTCGCTCACAGGGCATTTCGGTTTTCCGGCGCCCGAGCAGCTCAAGCCATTGTCCGGTCTTTTTATGCCGGCGAGGCAGGCAAACTGATTTTGACGGCAGTGCTCTTTGCATTGACGTTCGCAGGTGTGAAGCCACTGGCGCCGCTAGCTGTATTCGGCGTCTTCGTGCTGACCCAACTGGTCAGCTGGTTCGCTCCCCTGCTGATGAGAACAAGACTTTCGAGACCTTAGGGCGTTTGAGGCAACCATGGCAGCAGAATCCGCTTCGGGCTATATCCAGCACCACTTGCAAAACCTGACCTTCGGTCAGCTACCTACCGGCGGCTGGGGTTTTGCCCACACCGCAGCAGAAGCCAAGGCAATGGGCTTTTGGGCTTTCCACGTCGATACCCTCGGCTGGTCGGTCGCGTTGGGGCTGATCTTCGTTCTTCTTTTCCGCATGGCGGCGAAGAAGGCGACTTCCGGCGTACCAGGCGCCTTGCAGAACTTCGTTGAAGTATTGGTCGAATTCGTCGACAGCAGCGTGAAAGACAGCTTCCATGGCCGTAGCCCGGTGGTTGCACCTTTGGCACTGACCATCTTCGTCTGGGTGTTCATGATGAACGCCATCGACCTGGTACCGGTCGACTGGATCCCGCAACTGGCTGCGGCCATTTCCGGCAACCACGAGATTCCGTTCCGCGCCGTATCGACCACCGACCCGAACGCTACGCTGGCCATGGCCTTCTCGGTGTTCGCGCTGATCATTTTCTACAGCATCAAAATCAAGGGCATCGGCGGCTTTATCGGCGAACTGACCCTGCACCCGTTCGGCAGCAAGAACATTTTTGTTCAGGCGCTGCTGATTCCGGTGAACTTCCTGCTGGAATTCGTGACGCTGATTGCCAAGCCAATCTCGCTGGCACTGCGTCTGTTCGGCAACATGTACGCTGGCGAGCTGGTGTTTATCCTGATCGCCGTGATGTTCGGCAGCGGCCTGCTCTGGCTTAGCGGCCTGGGCATTGTGCTGCAGTGGGCGTGGGCTGTGTTCCACATCCTGATCATCACCCTGCAGGCGTTTATCTTCATGATGCTGACCATCGTCTACCTGTCGATGGCGCACGAAGAGAACCATTAAGACCGGCTTCGGCTAGTCTGATGTCCCTCTCGCCTCGGCGAGAGGGGGCCCGTACCGGGCTCGATGAAACGATTTGTTTTACCGCTTTAATCTAAAAAACCTAAACCATACGACGTAAAAGTCGGGAGGAAAGATGGAAACTGTAGTTGGTCTAACCGCTATCGCTGTTGCACTGTTGATCGGCCTGGGCGCACTGGGTACCGCAATTGGTTTCGGCCTGTTGGGTGGCAAGTTCCTGGAAGGCGCAGCGCGTCAGCCAGAAATGGTTCCAATGCTGCAAGTTAAAATGTTCATCGTTGCCGGTCTGCTCGACGCCGTAACCATGATCGGCGTTGGTATCGCTCTGTTCTTCACCTTCGCGAACCCTTTCGTTGGTCAACTCGCTCACTAATCACTCGGATTTTCGAGTTGAGCAAGTCTGATGGACAACGAACGAGCGAGGTGTTGGCGTGAACATTAATGCAACCCTGATTGGCCAGTCCGTTGCGTTCTTCATTTTTGTACTGTTTTGCATGAAGTTCGTGTGGCCTCCGGTCATCGCGGCTTTGCACGAACGTCAGAAGAAGATCGCGGATGGACTGGACGCTGCCGCCCGAGCAGCTCGCGACCTGGAATTGGCCCAAGATAAAGCGGGTCAACAACTGCGCGAAGCTAAAGCTCAGGCAGCCGAAATCATTGAGCAAGCCAAGAAGCGCGGTAATCAGATCGTCGAAGAGGCTGTTGATAAAGCCCGTGTCGACGCTGAACGTGTGAAATTGCAGGCTCAGGCCGAGATCGAACAGGAACTGAACAGTGTCAAAGACGCGCTGCGTGCCCAACTGGGTGCACTGGCCGTTGGCGGCGCCGAGAAGATCCTGGGTGCCACAATCGATCAAAACGCGCACGCGGAGCTGGTAAACAAACTGGCTGCTGAAATTTAAGCGAGGGCGATCATGGCAGAACTGACCACGTTGGCCCGACCTTACGCTAAGGCAGCCTTCGAGCATGCCCAGGCCCACCAGCAACTGGCCTCTTGGTCAGCCATGCTCGGCCTGGCTGCAGCAGTGTCGCAAGACGACACCATGCAGCGCGTGCTCAAGGCCCCGCGACTGACGAGCGCAGACAAGGCCGCCACGTTTATTGACGTGTGCGGCGACAAGTTTGATGCCAAGGCACAGAACTTCATCAACGTCGTTGCCGAAAACGACCGTCTCCCGCTTTTGCCGGAGATATCCGCTCTGTTCGACCTGTACAAGGCCGAACAAGAGAAGTCGGTAGACGTTGAAGTGACCAGTGCTTTCGCGTTGAACCAAGAACAGCAAGACAAACTCGCCAAGGTTCTCAGTGCACGACTCAACCGGGAAGTGCGCCTGCAAGTCGAGGAAGACAAATCCCTGATAGGGGGCATTGTCATCCGCGCCGGCGACCTGGTTATCGATGGCTCGGTTCGCGGCAAACTCGCGAACCTTGCCGAAGCATTGAAATCTTGAGTTTGAAGGGGCAGCAGAGCAATGCAGCAACTCAATCCTTCCGAAATAAGTGAAATTATCAAGGGCCGCATCGAAAAGCTCGATGTGACCTCCCAAGCCCGTAACGAAGGCACTGTCGTCAGCGTATCTGACGGCATCGTGCGGATTCACGGTCTGGCCGACGTAATGTACGGCGAGATGATCGAGTTTCCGGGCGGCGTCTACGGTATGGCCCTCAACCTGGAGCAAGACTCTGTAGGTGCCGTTGTATTGGGCTCTTACCAGACTCTGGCTGAAGGCATGAGCGCCAAGTGCACTGGCCGCATCCTTGAAGTTCCTGTTGGTAAGGAACTGCTGGGTCGCGTAGTCGACGCACTGGGTAACCCAGTTGACGGTAAAGGTCCGCTGAACAACACCGAGACCGATGCGGTCGAGAAAGTTGCTCCAGGCGTGATCTGGCGTAAGTCGGTAGACCAGCCTGTACAGACTGGCTACAAGGCTGTTGACGCCATGATCCCTGTCGGCCGTGGCCAGCGTGAGCTGATCATCGGTGACCGTCAGATCGGTAAAACCGCTCTGGCGATCGACGCGATCATCAACCAGAAAGACAGCGGCATCTTCTGCGTCTACGTAGCGATCGGTCAGAAACAATCGACCATCGCCAACGTGGTTCGCAAGCTGGAAGAAAACGGCGCCTTGGCTAACACCATCGTCGTAGCTGCCAGTGCTTCGGAATCGGCTGCACTGCAATTCCTGGCACCGTACTCCGGTTGCACCATGGGCGAATATTTCCGCGACCGCGGTGAAGACGCGCTGATCGTTTATGACGATCTGTCCAAGCAAGCAGTGGCTTACCGCCAGATTTCCCTGCTGCTGCGCCGTCCACCAGGCCGTGAAGCCTACCCAGGCGACGTGTTCTATCTCCACTCCCGTCTGCTGGAGCGCGCATCCCGCGTTTCGGAAGAGTACGTAGAGAAGTTCACCAACGGTGCCGTGACTGGCAAGACCGGTTCCTTGACCGCTCTGCCAATCATTGAAACCCAGGCTGGCGACGTTTCCGCGTTCGTTCCGACCAACGTGATTTCGATCACCGACGGTCAGATCTTCCTGGAATCGGCCATGTTCAACTCCGGGATCCGTCCTGCAGTGAACGCCGGTGTTTCGGTATCCCGTGTGGGTGGTGCCGCTCAGACCAAGATCATCAAGAAGCTTTCCGGTGGTATCCGTACCGCTCTGGCTCAGTACCGTGAACTGGCTGCATTCGCCCAGTTCGCTTCTGACCTGGACGAAGCCACTCGCAAGCAGCTTGAGCACGGTCAGCGCGTTACCGAGCTGATGAAGCAGAAGCAATATGCGCCGATGTCCATTGCCGACATGTCGTTGTCCCTGTATGCCGCTGAACGTGGCTTCCTGGTAGACATCGAGATTCCAAAAATCGGTAGCTTCGAGCAGGCGATGATTGCTTACTTCAACCGCGATCACGCCGAATTGATGGCGAAGATCAACGTGAAGGGTGACTTCAATGACGAAATCGACGCTGGCCTGAAAGCCGGTATCGAGAAGTTCAAGGCCACCCAAACCTGGTAAGCCGCAGCGGGGGCCGAGAGGCTCCCGCTTGCTAACCTGATAGGTGTTACATGGCAGGCGCAAAAGAGATTCGCAGTAAGATTGCGAGCATCAAAAGCACGCAAAAAATTACCAGCGCCATGGAAAAAGTGGCGGTCAGCAAAATGCGCAAGGCACAAATGCGCATGTCGGCTAGCCGTCCTTACGCGGAGCGCATCCGCCAGGTTATTGGTCATCTGGCCAACGCTAACCCGGAATATCGCCACCCGTTCATGATCGAGCGCGCTATCAAGCGCGTTGGTTATGTCGTCGTGAGCAGTGACCGTGGTCTGTGTGGTGGCTTGAACACCAACCTGTTCAAGGCTTTGGTCAAGGACATGGCGGTAAACCGCGAACAAGGCGTCGAGATCGATCTGTGCGTGATTGGTAGCAAAGGTGCGGCTTTCTTCCGCAACTTCGGCGGTAACGTCGTTGCAGCTATCAGCCACCTGGGTGAAGAGCCGTCGATCAATGATCTGATCGGCAGCGTCAAGGTGATGCTGGATGCCTACCTGGACGGCCGTATTGACCGCCTGTGCGTGGTGTCCAACAAGTTCATCAACACCATGACGCAACAGCCTACCGTGGAGCAGTTGATTCCACTGGTGGCGACCCCGGATCAAGAACTCAAGCACCACTGGGACTATCTCTACGAACCGGATGCCAAGGAGCTGCTTGACGGCTTGATGGTCCGCTACGTGGAGTCGCAGGTCTACCAGGCGGTGGTCGAGAACAACGCAGCTGAACAAGCGGCGCGGATGATCGCAATGAAGAACGCTACCGACAACGCCGGTGACTTGATCAGCGATTTGCAGCTGATCTACAACAAGGCGCGTCAGGCTGCGATCACCCAAGAGATCTCGGAAATCGTCGGCGGCGCTGCCGCGGTTTAACGGTTCAAATATTCAGAGGATCCAGCTATGAGTAGCGGACGTATCGTTCAAATCATCGGCGCCGTTATCGACGTGGAATTTCCACGCGACAGCGTACCGAGCATCTACAACGCGCTGGAAGTACAAAGCGCGGCCGGAACTACGCTTGAAGTTCAGCAGCAGCTGGGCGACGGCGTGGTTCGTACCATTGCGATGGGCTCCACCGAGGGCTTGAAGCGTGGTCTGGAAGTCAAGGACTCCGGCGCAGCCATCTCCGTACCGGTCGGTAAAGCGACCCTGGGCCGGATCATGGACGTACTGGGTAACCCGATCGACGAAGCTGGCCCGATTGACACCGAAGAACGCTGGGGCATTCACCGTCCTGCGCCGTCCTTCGCTGAACAAGCTGGCGGCAACGACCTGCTGGAAACCGGCATCAAGGTTATCGACCTGGTTTGCCCGTTCGCCAAAGGCGGTAAAGTCGGTCTGTTTGGTGGTGCCGGTGTAGGCAAAACCGTAAACATGATGGAACTGATCCGTAACATCGCCATCGAGCACAGCGGTTATTCCGTGTTCGCCGGTGTGGGTGAGCGTACTCGTGAGGGTAACGACTTCTACCACGAGATGAAGGACTCCAACGTTCTGGACAAAGTGGCACTGGTTTACGGTCAGATGAACGAGCCGCCGGGAAACCGTCTGCGCGTAGCACTGACCGGCCTGACCATGGCCGAGAAGTTCCGTGACGAAGGTAACGACGTTCTGCTGTTCGTCGACAACATCTATCGTTACACCCTGGCCGGTACTGAAGTATCCGCACTGCTGGGCCGTATGCCTTCTGCAGTAGGTTACCAGCCGACCCTGGCTGAAGAGATGGGCACTCTGCAAGAGCGCATCACTTCCACCAAAAACGGTTCGATCACCTCGATCCAAGCGGTATACGTACCTGCGGATGACTTGACTGACCCGTCGCCAGCGACCACCTTCGCCCACTTGGACGCCACCGTCGTTCTGTCCCGTGACATCGCTTCCCTGGGTATCTACCCAGCGGTAGATCCACTGGATTCGACTTCGCGTCAGCTGGACCCGAACGTGATCGGTCAGGACCACTACGACACCGCTCGCGGCGTTCAGTATGTTCTGCAGCGTTACAAAGAACTGAAGGACATCATTGCGATCCTGGGTATGGACGAGCTGTCGGAAACCGACAAGCAGTTGGTATCCCGCGCTCGTAAGATCCAGCGCTTCTTGTCGCAGCCGTTCTTCGTGGCTGAAGTCTTCACTGGTGCATCGGGTAAATACGTTTCCCTGAAAGACACCATTGCTGGCTTCAAAGGCATCCTCAACGGTGACTACGACCACCTGCCAGAACAAGCGTTCTACATGGTCGGCGGCATCGAAGAAGCGATCGAGAAAGCCAAGAAACTGTAATCCCGGCGCCCGGCGACGGGCGCTAATTTAGGTTGAGGCAAGCAGATGGCTATGACAGTCCATTGCGACATCGTCAGTGCGGAAGGGGAAATCTTCTCTGGTCTGGTCGAGATGGTGATTGCGCACGGTGAGCTGGGTGATCTTGGTATCGCTCTGGGTCACGCTCCGCTGATCACTAATCTGAAACCAGGTCCGATCCGCTTGATCAAGCAGGGCGGGGAAGCCGAGGTGTTTTACATCTCCGGTGGTTTCCTCGAGGTTCAGCCGAACATGGTCAAGGTGCTTGCCGACACTGTGCAACGTGCTGCCGACCTGGACGAAGCCTCCGCTCAGCTAGCCGTTCAGGCTGCTGAGAAGGCCTTGCATGAAAGAGGCGCCGAGTTCGACTACGGTTCCGCTGCCGCTCGTCTGGCCGAGGCGACAGCTCAGCTGCGCACCGTCCAGCAGATCCGCAAGAAGTTCGGCGGCTGATAAGCCTCCCGCTTGTTGTGTGATTGATTAAAAAGGGTAGCCTCGGCTACCCTTTTTCTTTTTCTGCAAATTACCTCTTGGTCGCAGCCGCTGACCTCCCAGGATTGGTTGCCAGTCATGTCTCTAGAAATCGTTATTCTCGCTGCCGGTCAAGGCACTCGCATGCGTTCGGCACTGCCAAAGGTGCTTCACCCGGTTGCGGGAAATTCCATGCTTGGCCATGTTATCCACAGCGCCCGCCAACTTGATCCACAGCGCATTCACGTGGTGATCGGTCATGGTGCCGACGTGGTACGCGAGCGTCTGGCAGCAGATGACTTGAACTTCGTGTTGCAGGACCAGCAACTTGGCACAGGTCACGCCGTGGCCCAGGCCGTGCCGTTCATTACCGCCGATACCGTATTGATCCTTTACGGTGACGTGCCGCTGATCGAAGTCCCGACCCTGCAACGCCTGCTCAAGCTTGTGGCGCCACTGCAGATGGGTCTGTTGACCGTCGAACTCGATGACCCGACGGGTTATGGCCGTATCGTGCGCAACGCTGATGGGCGCGTGACCGCTATCGTCGAGCACAAGGATGCCAGTGAAGCCGAGCGTATGATCACTGAAGGCAACACCGGCATTATGGCGGTGCCGGCCAGTCATCTGGGGGACTGGATGAGCCGGCTCTCCAACAACAATGTGCAGGGCGAGTATTACCTGACCGACGTGATTGCCATGGCAGTCAGCGACGGTCTGGTGGTGGACACCGAGCAGCCTCACGACGCGATGGAAGTGCAGGGCGCCAACGACCGCAAACAGCTCGCAGAGCTGGAGCGTCATTATCAGTTGCGCGAAGGCCGTCGTCTGATGGCCCAGGGCGTGACGTTGCGCGATCCGGCGCGTTTTGATGTGCGCGGTGAAGTGACTGTCGGCCGCGATGTGCTGATCGACATCAACGTGATTCTCGAAGGTCGTGTGGTCATCGAAGACGACGTGGTCATTGGTCCGAACTGCGTGATCAAGGACAGCACCCTGCGCAAGGGCGTGGTCATCAAGGCCAACAGCCACATCGAAGGCGCGGATTTGGGCGAGGGTAGCGATGCCGGTCCGTTCGCGCGCTTGCGTCCGGGCACGGTGCTGGAAGCCCGCGCCCATGTGGGTAACTTCGTCGAACTGAAGAATGCCCATCTGGGTGAGGGCGCCAAGGCCGGCCACTTGACCTACCTGGGTGATGCCGAAGTCGGCGCGCGCACCAACATTGGCGCCGGCACCATCACCTGCAACTATGATGGCGTCAACAAGTGGAAGACCGTCCTGGGTGAAGACGTATTCATTGGCTCCAACAACTCGTTGGTAGCGCCTGTGGATATCCTGGACGGCGCGACCACTGCGGCAGGTTCGACGATTACCTCGACTGTGGATAAGTCCCAGCTGGCCGTTGGTCGGGCTCGACAGAAGAATATCGATGGCTGGAAGCGTCCGGTGAAAGTCCAGAAGAGCTGAGTTATCCACAGATCGTTCGGGCCGTGTATCTGTGGCGCTGGTGAGATAGCCATCGCGGGCAAGCCTTGCTCCTACAGACGGTGAGATCCGTAGGAGCAAGGCTTGCCCGCGATGCTTTTATCCACAGATCTTTTTTCGTGTGCCGGCTTGACGAGGTTTCGCCGATAGGTTTTGATTGCTTTCGTTATCTTTCGAATCGAAACTTACCAGCTCATGTCAAAGCGCAATACACCACAACGTCGCCATAATATCCTTGCCTTGCTGACTGAGCAGGGCGAAGTCAGTGTGGATGAATTGGCCAAGCGTTTTGAAACCTCGGAAGTTACAATTCGCAAAGATCTGGCGGCGCTTGAAAGCAATGGCTTGTTGTTACGCCGATACGGCGGCGCGATCACCATGCCCCAAGAGTTGGTCAATGACCCGAGCCAATCCGTTTCCCTGTACAAACAAGCCATTGCCCAAGCCGCGGTGGCGCGGATTCGTGAGCATGCGCGGATCATTATCGACAGTGGCAGCACCACGGCGGCAATGATTCCACAACTTGGCCAACAGCCGGGCCTGGTGGTCATGACCAATTCGTTGTACGTCGCCAATGCGTTGGGTGAACTTGAACATGAACCGGTGCTGTTGATGACCGGTGGAACCTGGGACCCGCATTCCGAGTCATTCCAGGGGCAGGTCGCCGAGCAGGTCCTGCGCTCGTACGATTTTGATCAGTTGTTCATCGGTGCCGATGGCATTGATCTGCTACGAGGTACCACGACCTTTAATGAATTGCTCGGTCTAAGCCGAGTGATGGCCGACGTGGCCCGTGAAGTGATCGTGATGGTCGAATCCGACAAGATCGGCCGCAAGATTCCAAACCTGGAGCTGCCATGGAGCAGCATCCATACCCTTATTACCGATGATCGCCTGCCGCAAGAGGCTCGTGATCAGATTCAGGCCCGCGGCATTAACGTGATATGCGCGGCAATCAGCCAGGAGAAATAGCATGTGTGGAATTGTCGGCGCAGTCGCGGAACGTAATATCACCGCTATTTTGCTCGAAGGTCTGAAGCGCCTCGAATACCGCGGCTACGACAGCGCCGGCGTGGCGGTTTACACCAACGCTGAAAAACTTGAGCGCATGCGTCGCCCGGGTAAGGTCAGCGAACTTGAACAGGCCCTGGCGCAAGAACCGCTGGTTGGCCGTCTCGGTATCGCCCACACCCGTTGGGCCACTCACGGTGCGCCGTGCGAGCGTAACGCTCACCCGCATTTCTCCGGCGATCTGGCGGTGGTGCACAACGGCATCATCGAAAACCATGAAGCCCTGCGTGAGCAGCTCAAGGCACTGGGTTACGTGTTCACCTCGGACACCGATACTGAAGTCATTGCCCACCTGCTGAACCACAAACTCAAAGACCTCCCCGACCTGACCGTTGCCCTCAAGGCCACCGTCAAGGAGTTGCACGGCGCTTACGGCCTGGCCGTTATCAGCGCGCAGCAACCGGATCGTCTGGTCGCCGCTCGCAGTGGTAGCCCGTTGGTGATCGGCCTGGGTCTGGGCGAGAACTTTCTCGCCTCCGACCAACTGGCACTGCGTCAGGTCACTGACCGTTTCATGTACCTGGAAGAAGGCGACATCGCCGAGATCCGCCGTGACAGTGTGCAGATCTGGGATATCGACGGCAATGTTGTCGAGCGTGACGCGGTGCAGTACCGCGATAACACCGAATCTGCCGAGAAGGGCGAGTTCCGTCACTACATGCTCAAGGAGATCCACGAGCAACCGTCGGTAGTGCAACGCACTCTTGAAGGCCGTCTTGGCCCGAATCAGGTGTTGGTCCAAGCGTTCGGCCCACAAGCCGCCGAGCTGTTTGCCAAGGTCCGCAATGTGCAGATCGTCGCCTGCGGCACCAGTTACCACGCCGGTATGGTTGCACGTTACTGGCTGGAAGAACTGGCCGGGATCCCATGCCAGGTCGAAGTCGCCAGCGAATTCCGCTATCGCAAAGTGGTCGTGCAGCCAGATTCGTTGTTCGTGACCATCTCCCAGTCGGGTGAAACGGCTGACACCCTGGCGGCACTGCGCAATGCAAAAGAGTTGGGTTTCCTTGCCAGCCTGGCGATCTGCAACGTCGGCATCAGTTCCCTGGTGCGTGAGTCCGACCTGACGCTGCTGACCCAGGCCGGTCGCGAAATCGGTGTGGCGTCAACCAAAGCCTTCACCACTCAGTTGGTGGGCCTGTTGCTGTTGACTCTGTCGCTGGGTCAGGTGCGTGGCACCTTGGCTGAAGGCGTGGAAGCGACACTGGTCGAAGAGCTTCGCCGTTTGCCTGCGCGCCTGGGTGAAGCGTTGGCCATGGACAGCACTGTGGAGAAAGTCGCCGAGCTGTTTGCCGACAAGAAACACACGCTGTTCCTGGGTCGTGGCGCACAGTACCCGGTGGCGATGGAAGGCTCGCTGAAGCTCAAAGAAATCTCCTACATCCACGCTGAAGCCTACCCGGCCGGCGAGCTCAAGCATGGCCCGTTGGCGCTGGTCGACGACGACATGCCTGTAGTGACAGTGGCACCGAACAACGAACTGTTGGAGAAATTGAAATCCAACCTGCAGGAAGTTCGTGCCCGTGGCGGCCAGCTGATTGTGTTTGCTGACGAAAAAGCCGGCATGAGCAATGGCGAAGGCACGCATGTGGTCAACATGCCGCACATCCACGACATCCTGTCGCCGATCCTCTACACCATTCCGCTGCAACTGCTCTCGTACTACGTCGCTGTGCTTAAAGGTACTGACGTCGACCAACCGCGTAACCTGGCAAAATCGGTGACGGTGGAGTAAGTCATTGCGGCGATCAGGAGCTCGTGGTTTTCAATAAATCACACTGACATAGAATAATTAACGTCTGACACAGTAGTCATTAAGTACGACACAATGAAAACCCTTTAAATAAAAAGGGTTTTCATTTTTTGGTCTCGCCGCTCATCAGGTTTCCGTCGCGCTGAGTACGATGTAATACTTTTCCGAAAACGTCATAGACATTCGAGAACAGTTCCCACACTTTTCCGTGTCTGCACTTGAGGTAATCGTCTCTCCTTGGCTGACTAAGCTCCTTCGTTTTTATAAATACCCGCTGTCTCCTCAACAACTAACAAGCGCTCACACCATGGATGGAATCGATATGCTGGCTGGGGTCTTTTTCGTGGGTTCTAGTGGTCTGTGCGCTGCGCGCCGAGTGGGTTATCCACCGCGGTGCCCTGAGCAAGACCTCGCCGAATGCCGGTTTTTCCTCCCTGCGCAGTAACAACTTCGGTGCCGATGTCTGTCGGCCTTCCGTCCTTCATTGCTGAATTCAAGGTCGAATATTTAATGAAGTCACCGTTTTCATCGCCCGCATTGCTTCCCCTCAAGATCATCGCCACCGGCGTGGCGCTACCGCCCAATCGCGTCGATTCGGTCGACCTTGATCGGTTGTTGAACAAGCCTGCGGGCTATGTCGAGAAGCGTTCGGGCATTATCTATCGCTATCATGCCTCGGATGATGCCAGCCAGGCAGAGCTGGCGGCAGCCGCTCTTCACGACGCCCTGGACCGCCAGGGTATCGACGCCGCATCAATCGACTTGCTGATCTCGGCTTCGGCGATTTCCGTGCAGGCATTGCCGTGCACGGCGGTGCACATCCTAAAGGTCTCCCAGCTGGCGCCCGGCACCCCTGGTTTCGACATCAATAGCAGCTGTGTGAGCTTTATCTCGGCGCTACAGGTCGCCGCAGGGCTGTTAAATGCCGGCACCTACCGACGCATTGCGATCGTGTCGGCCGACCTGGCGTCACGCGGGATCGACTGGGACGATGAAGAATCCTCACTGATTTTCGGCGACGGTGCAGCGTGCGCCATCGTTGAACGGGGCGATGGCACCAGTGGGATCCTCGCCAGCCTGGTTGAAACCCACCCCCAAGGCAGCGGACTCTGTGAGATACGGGCGGGCGGCACACGACGCAATCCGCGCGCAGGTATGACCGATAGCGACTTCCTGTTCCAGATGCGCGGCAAGCAATTGTTCAGGCAAGCCTCGGCGTTGATCGAGGACTACCTGGCTCGTCTGTTGGGGGCGAGCGGGTTGACCCTGGAACAAATCGCCACGGTGGTGCCGCATCAGGCCAGCCATCTGTCGCTGGAGCATATGCGTCGACGCCTGAATGTCTCTTCCAGCGTGTTGGTGGATATCTACCGCTATCACGGCAACCAGGTGGCCGCATCGATCCCCACGGCATTGCACGCGGCGGTCACCAGTGGACGGTTTAATCGCGCCGAGCCGGCTATGCTCATCGGCACAGCGGCTGGTTTATCCTTGGCCGGCATGGTCCTGCTGCCATGAAGGTACTGCTGACCGGCGCCACCAGCGGGCTTGGGCGAAACGCAGCACAGTGGCTGCTCGACGCCGGTCATGCGGTGCATGCCACCGGTCGCGACACCCAGGTTGGTAACGCCCTGCGTGAGCTGGGCGCCGACTTTACGGCGTTGGATTTAACCCATGCAAGCCTTGAGCAATGCCAGCCATTGATGAGCGGGTGTGATGCGGTCTGGCACTGCGCCGCGAAGTCTTCGCCGTGGGGTCGCCGGGAAGATTTCTACCAGGCGAACGTGGTTGCCACGCAAAAACTGGCTGAGTCAGCAGGGCGTGCCGGTGTTCGGCGTTTTGTTCATATCTCCACGCCCTCGATCTACTTTGATTTCCAGCATCATCATGAAATCGTCGAGAGCTACCGCGCCCCACGGTTTGCCAACCATTACGCCGCCAGCAAGTACGCGGCGGAGCAGGGCATCCAGGCGCTGGTGCCGCGCTATCCGGAAACCACCTACGTAATCTTGCGGCCCCGTGGCCTGTTCGGCCCACATGATCGGGTGATCCTGCCCAGGGTGCTGAGCCGGCTTGAGCACGATCGCGGCGTGTTGCGCCTTCCCGGCGGCGGCAAAGCGCTGTTGGACCTGACCTTTGTGCTCAACGTGGTGCACGCCATGGACCTGGCGAGCCGCAGCAACCCTTTGCCTTCCGGGGCGGCCTACAACATCACCAACCACCAGCCGATGCGCTTGGCTGACATGCTGCATCTTTTGCTCCATGGACAGTTGGGCCTGCGCTATCAGTTGCAGGCGATTCCCTACCCGCTCTTGCACGCACTGGCCGGCGGGCTGGAGCTACTGAGCTGCGCTACGGGCAAAGAGCCGCAACTGACGCGCTACAGCGTCGCCGCGTTGAATTTCGATATGACGCTCAGCCAGGTGCGCGCCACTGAGGAACTGGGATACTCGCCACGCTACACGATGGAGCAGGGGATCGAGCAAACAGGTGCCTGGTTCAGGCAACAGGGGGCGGCGGCTCATGGCTAAAGTCACCCAATTCGAGGTGGGCTACTGCACCCATATCGCCTGCATGGCACAACGCGGGGCCGGTCTGCGCGTGTGTAAGTTCCCGGCCCGGGCGTATCTGCTGGAGGTCGGCAGTCGTCGCTGGCTATGGGATACCGGCTACTCGACGCATTTCCAGGAGCAGACGCAGTCCGGCCTCTTTCGTGTGTACCGTCAGGTCACTCCGGTGTACTTCGACCCACGCGAGTCATTGCTCGAGCAACTGCGCAGCGCAGGCTTGGCGGGCAATGACATCGAGGGGCTGATCCTTTCGCATTTTCATGCCGACCATATTGCCGGGCTGCGCGATTTCAGCCAGCCCAATTTCATCTGCTCGGGCCAGGGTTGGCAACAAACCCGGACACTGCGTGGGTTTGCGGCGCTGAAGCAGGCCTTCATTCCCGGCTTGATCCCGGAGAGTTTTGAAGCACGACTGCAGTTTATGGAGAGTTTTGCACGGGTGGGCTTGTCTGAGCAGTTGGCGCCTTTCGATCACGGCTTTGAACTGCCGGGAAGTGAGGGGCAGATCTTCCTGGTGCCTTTGCCAGGCCATGCGGCGGGGCATATCGGCGCATTCATTCTCACCGACGAAGGCTGGACGTTGTTGGCCAGTGACGCCGGATGGTCTGCCCAGAGCTATCAAACCTTGCGCGGACCCTCGGTATTGGCCAATTTGCTGATGGATGATTCCCGCGTCTATTACGACACGCTCCGCCGACTGAACCAGCTGTGGGCGGCCGGTCATGTCGACATCCGTCTGTGTCATGAGGGCGACCTATGATCCCGGTGAAGACCCTCTGGCACTACTTTCGTACCCAACGTTTGAGCTTCACCGATCGCGCGGTGCTGCAAGCCTATCAGGCAAAACAGCTGAAGCGCTTCGCTCGACGGGTCCTTGCACAGAGTCCCTATTTTCGCCCTTACAGCACGCTGTCGGTGACCGAGTGGCCGCTGATGGATAAGGCGCTGATGATGGCGCAGTTCGACCAGATGAACACCGCCCAATTGCAGCGCGATCAGTTACTGGCGTGTGCCCGACGCAGCGAAACCGAACGCGACTTCACCCCCACGGTCGGCGCCTACAGTGTTGGGTTGTCGTCTGGCACGTCGGGGCAGCGCGGTGTGTTTGTCGTCAGTGAGCGGGAGCAACAGGTCTGGGCCGGTGGCATGCTGGCAAAGATGCTGCCCGAAGGTATTTTTGCCGGTGAACGCGTCGCGCTATTTTTACGTGCGGACAACAACCTCTACCACAGCGTGAACAACCGCTGGCTGAGCCTGGAGTTCTACGATCTGTTTGCGCCTTTCCCGGCGCAACTGCCGCGCTTGCAGCAGCAGGCACCGACGATCATTGTCGCGCCGGCCCAGGTGTTGAGGGCGCTTGCGCTCGCGGTCCTCGATCAGCAACTGGCCCTCAACGTCAAGAAAGTGATCTCGGTAGCCGAAGTCCTGGACATGCATGATCGACGGATACTGGAGCAGGTGTTTCCTGACATCGGTGAGGTGTATCAGGCCACCGAGGGTTTTCTGGCAGCTTCATGTTCCCATGGCACGCTGCATTTGAATGAAGAGTTTCTCTACATCGAGCCACAGTGGATCGATGAGCATCGCTTTACGCCGTTGATCACCGATTTCACCCGTAGCACACAACCCATCGTGCGCTACCGGCTCGATGATGTACTGGTCAGGAAGGCCACCCCATGCCCGTGCGGGCAAGCGACCATGGCCATTGAACGGATAGAAGGTCGATGCGATGACCAGTTGTTGTTGCTCAATCGCCAGGGGACGCCGCAGGTGATATTTGCCGATCTGTGCACGCGGGCCATTGCCAACGCGTTGCCGCTGACCAGTGATTACCGGTTGATTCAACAGGCCGAACATCGTTTACAGCTCGTTGCCGACTGTTCACAACAGGAGTTGGCACAGTGTCACGCGCAACTCGTGGCAGTGCTCGAGCAACAGGGGATCGCCACCGAACCACTGGAGTGGCAACTGACGGTACAGGCCGTGATGCCAGCGTTCGATCAGAAAAGACGACGAATCATTCGGCAGATGAATCCATGATCAAGGCAATCTTTCCAAGGTTGTGGCACATGCTGTTGGGTTGGGGATCTGTGGGGGTTGTTTACAACCTCACTGACCGTCTTCAAGACGCGGGGACTGTCATCTCGCCCTCATTGATTGATCGCCTGATCACATTCAGCCCGCACGCCATTTGGTTGTACCTGTCGTTCTTCATCATGATTGCGTTGGCTTACCTGCTTGCCCCGCTTGATCGGGTTAAATGGTTGGCCAGGGCCATGCAACTGACTGCGATAGGGGCGGGGGTCGTTTATGTGTTGTGGCCGACGACCATGGTCTATCCGCTCGATCACGGCACCACCCTCAGTTCTGAAGTGTTGAGTGCATTAACACGGTTCGACTCAAAGCAAAATTGCTTACCGTCATTGCACATGGCACTGACGGTGCTGGCCGTATGGGCAGTTGGCGATGAAAGGCACAAAGTGAGAACGGTGTTGTTCATCCTATGGGCTGTGGCGATTGCCTTTTCGATCCTGCAGTTACGCCGACACCTGTTGATTGACCTGGTCAGCGGTACGTTGTTGGCACTGGTGGCTGGATGGCTGGTGCGGTGTGTTGGTTTGATTCGCTATCGTGCGGTCAAAGGAGTGGCGTGATGATTGATCTGGCGTTCCCCATCCTGTTCATGTTGCTGGTGGTGATTGGCGAGATGCTGGTCGTGCAGTGGCGCCAGCGTGACGTGGTCAACTGGCATGACGTGATGTTCAACCTGAACTCCGGCCATCTCATGCTGTGGTTGTTCCGTGGGCTGGAAATCACCTGTTACGGCTATGTCGCCAGCCGCTTCAGCCTCTCGCTGTTTGAGTCATGGCCACCGGTGCTGACTTGGGTATTTGCACTGTTTGCCTGGGACTTCGGTTTTTATTGGTTGCACCGGGCGCATCACTACTTGCGTGTGCTGTGGGCGGTGCACGTGGTTCATCATCAGGGCGAGCATTTCAATCTGTCATTGGGGGTACGCAACTCTTGGTACTCGTCACTGACCTCCATTCCATTCTTTATGCTGTTGGCTGTGCTGGGCGTACCGTTGTCGGTGTTTGTCACGGTGTCCATCCTGCATTACACAATTCAACTGTTTAATCACAGTGCATTGATGCCCAAGTTGGGAGTCCTGGAGTCGGTGTTCGTCACGCCTGCCCATCATCGGGTACATCACGTCAAAGACATGGCCTACTCGAACAAGAACTTTGGCGGCAGTTTCATCTTCTGGGACAAACTGTTCGGCACGTTTTGTCCCAGCCTGCCGCAAGTGCCGTTCGACTATGGCGTGGATGGCGCCAAACCGTCTGCAAACCCATTCTGGGCGAGCAATCTGCCGTTGTTGCGCTACATGCACATGCCGGTGAGCGTGTCCGATGAAGGCGGACGCTGGCGTTGCTCGAACCTGACCGTTTTCAGTGGTGCGCTGCTGGTGTTTGTCGGGGTGATTGCCTATGTCTATGAATATGGCTACGGCTACACCAACGTTCATTGGCCGCAAGTCGCGCTGTTCACCTTGTTGGCGCTGGGACCGGTGGCGCTGGCGGGCATGGTGCAAGGGCGCGCCTGGAGCGTAATGGGGTGGCTGGCAATTTCATTGGGGCTGCCAATGCTGTTTCTCGGGCTGCTGAGGTGGTCACAGGGGTATTGGCAGGTCGTGCTTGTCTCGCTTGGGGTGCACGGAGTAGCGGTGCTGTGGTCTTGCACCCGGCGGCGATCCGACGCTGCGCCTGCGGTGGAGCAATCTCATGGCTGAGTCGCTCAGGCCCCTGGTCTTTCCCGCCGATGGCGAGCAGGCCTTTCATCAAGCACTCAAGCGCGCGGCTCGCGCCTATCTGGCGGATGACCACCGTTATGCCGATGGTTGGCTGCTCGCCAGGGCCTTGGTGTTGCTGGTGTTGTGCGCGGGGTTCTACGCCGTGAGCCTGATGCAGCACAACGCGTGGGCGTTTGTCGGTTGCTACTTCCTGTTTGTGATGATGGGAATGCTGTTAAACGTGGTGGTCAATCATGACGCCTCTCACAACGTCTTCTTCCGTGCACCTTGGGCCAACCGCCTGGTAGGGCGCTTGGTCACGCTGCCGTTGGGTGTGGATCCGGATTACTGGCGGGTGCGCCATGTCGATTTTCACCACGTCTACGCCAACGTCGAACATTACGACCTGGATACGGAAGAGAACGGCATCTTCCGACAGACTCCGTTCCAGCGTTGGCGTGCACACATGCGCTATCAACACCTTTACTGGCCGGTGATCGCGGCGTTGTCGCTGCCCTATGTCGCCTGGATATTTGACTGGTCGGATCGATTAGGAAAAACGCCACTCAAGTCAAAAGACGTGTTGCCGGGCCGCTGGGGCTGGACGCTGTTTGTCGTCAGCAAGGTTACCCATTTGCTATTGGTGCTGGGGGTGCCGTTGGCTGTTTGTCAGCTCAATGGCATCAGTGGGTCGACGGTGCTGCTGGCGTATGCCGTGAGCCAGATGTGTGCGTCGTTGTTGGTGGTTTACTTGCTGCTTGGTACGCATTGGGCACAGGCGCAGTTTTATCGTGCGCCTGATATGGCGGTGATGCCCCATGGCTGGTATCGACATAATTTCTCTACGGCTTGCGACTGGCTGACCACGCCGCCCTGGCTGCGCCATTTCACCGGTGGGCTGAATTACCATTTGACCCATCATCTGTTCCCCGGTTGGAGTCATCGTCATTACCCCGCGCTGGCGGCGATCATTGAACAGTTGGCGGTGCAACACGGCATGGACTATCGC
This sequence comes from Pseudomonas sp. GW822-FHT04C11, assembly GCF_058800905.1. Taxonomy (NCBI): domain Bacteria; kingdom Pseudomonadati; phylum Pseudomonadota; class Gammaproteobacteria; order Pseudomonadales; family Pseudomonadaceae; genus Pseudomonas; species Pseudomonas sp. GW822-FHT04C11. Next base: position 126,622 of record NZ_JBXAMS010000007.1, read on the forward strand.
TGTATTGGCTATCGCGAACTGCTGAGGCAACAGCAACAGTTCCTGCGCCAGATGGGGCAGGAGACGTCCATGGACAAGGTGCCCCAATAATGAAACCGCTAGCATTCCAGCGCGATGACGCTGATGTGCATAAAGCGCTGATGCGGGCGGCCAGCGACTATCTGGCGGCGCACCATGATCATCGTTTCGCCGATACCTGGATGATCGCCAAGCTACTGGTGCTGGTGCTGCTATGTACCGGGTTTTACGGCATGAGCCTGGAGCAGTCCACAGGGTGGGCTTACTGCGGTTATTACTTCGGCTTCATTTTTACGGCCATGTTTATCACGGTCAACGTGGTCCATGATGCGTCCCATGATGCGTTTTTCAAACGACGCTGGGCCAATCGCTGGCTCAATTGCCTGGTCAGCATACCGCTGGGTCTTGATCCTGATTGTTGGCGAGTGCGGCACGTTATTTTTCATCACTGGCACAATAACGTTGAGGGCTACGACCTCGATATTGAGCCCAATGGTGTTCTACGCCAGACCCCATTCCAGCGCTGGAAGCCCTTTATGCGAGTGCAGCGCTTTTACTGGCCACTGGTTGCGGCCATGACCTTCCCTTATTACATTTTTCTGTTCGACTGGTTGGACCGGGCGGGGCAAACGCCGGTGACCAGGCGAATGGCGCAACACGGCGTGCGCGGCTGGAGTGTGTTTGTGTTTGGCAAAGGCACGCACCTGGTATTGGCGCTGTTGATCCCGCTCCGGGTTTTGCCAGCGACCATCAGCGCGCTCGACATCGTGCTGGTTTACCTGGGCAGTCAAATGCTCTCCTCGTTGCTGTTCGTGATGCTGATCATCGGTACTCATTGGGCAAAGGCGAAGTTTTACCAGGCGCCGGAAAGTGGCGTATTACCTCACGGCCGGTATCGCCATGTGTTTTCTACCACCATCGACTGGCAGACAACGCCGCGCTGGCTGGGGTATTGGCTCGGCGGGGCCAACCTGCACCTGACACACCATCTGTTCCCGCACTGGAGCCACCGGCATTATCCGGCCTTAAGCCAGCTCATCAGCGAGGTTGCTCCACGTTTCGGCCTTGAGTACCAGCGTATCGGTCCCAGTGAAATGCTGAGGCTCCAACAGCGGTTCCTCAGTGCGATGGGCGCGAACAAAGGGGCGGATGTTTAAACGTGAAGGACCTTCAGCCTTCACTCCTGTTATTACCGTGAGGAACAACGCTCCATGCCTAGCATTATCACCCATGCTGTCGTGCCCCTTATTGTTGGAGCGGCGATGGGGCGGCGCCACATCAGCGCCAGGTTATTGATCATGGGCGCGGTGCTGGCCGCGCTACCTGATGCCGACGTGATTTCATTCAAACTGGGCATTGCCTATACCGACACCTGGGGGCATCGCGGTGCAGCCCATTCGATAGCTTTTGCCTTGGCCATTAGCTGTCTGGCGAGTGTGTTTTATAAGTCACTGCATACGAGCCTTGGGCGCTGCATCAGCTTTCTCTTCCTGGCGGCCGTGTCTCATCCATTACTGGATGCCTGCACCGATGGCGGCCTCGGGGTTGCCTTGTTCTGGCCCTTCAGTGAGCTACGGTGGTTCATGCCGTTCAGACCGATCGAAGTGTCCCCCATCGGTTTGACGCAGTTTCTGAGTCAGCGCGGCTGGGCAGTGCTGCAGTCTGAGATTTTATGGGTGTGGTTGCCCACGCTGGGGCTGGCCGCTGTTCTCCTTGCTGGTCGATGGGTATGGCCTGCCAAGTACAGCAGAGCGCTCGCTACCGACATGACCCCCCTCCAGGGGAGGGGCAGTCAGAAATGAATCTCAGCGGATTTGATGCCGATCTCCCGAAGCTCATGGATCAGGTCATCCAGCTGTCGAAATGACTCGATTTCTTCATTGTCATTGATCAGAAAATAACTGCTTCCCACCTCTTTTTTAAACAGGATGATCCACTCGTGCGTGTTGGCCGGGTTGACTATCACGTGCGTGTCGAAGTGCATGCCTTCACCGTGTTTGGTTTTGACGTCTTCGCGTTTCATGTGGATCTCCGAGCGTGGACTCATTTTGTCCACAAACATGATTCTGGATCATTCAACACTGGTTTTTTCAGCGTCGCGGATGCTGTGCAAAGGGTATTTCAGTGGCTTTGCTATTATCACTTCATGTAAATATTATGCACATGCCACCAGAGAGGGCCAGTCATGATTGCGATACGAGAAGCCTGGAAAGCGGGCCTGTTGAGGCCCGAGCACTGGCTTCGAAATATCGTCTCCGGGGTCATCGTCGGCGTTGTGGCGCTGCCCTTGGCCATGGCGTTTGCCATCGCCTCAGGCGTCAAGCCGGAGCAAGGAATTTACACAGCCATTGTCAGCGGTCTCCTGGTTTCTCTTTTCGGAGGGAGCCGTCTTCAGATCGCAGGCCCGACAGGGGCATTCGTTGTCATTTTGTCCGGAGTGACCGCCAAATACGGCGTTGATGGCTTGCAGATCGCAACGATGATGGCCGGGGCGATTTTGTTATTGCTCGGTATCACCAAGCTTGGCGCCATCATCAAGTTCATTCCCGACCCGGTGATTGTCGGATTCACCGCCGGCATTGGTGTGATCATCTGGGTCGGGCAGTGGAAAGATTTCTTCGGTTTGCCGAAAATCAGCGGTGAGCATTTCCATGAGCGACTCTGGCACCTGGTTCAGGCTCTCCCCAGCTTTCATGTGCCTACGACACTGTTAGCACTCTCGAGTCTGGTGCTGGTGATCACCGCCCCCAAAATACCTGGCATAAGACGTGTTCCTGGCCCTTTGATCGCCATGGTCGTCGTGACGGCGCTGCAGGCATTTTTTCAGTTCGCTGGCGTTGCAACGATCGGGAGTGCTTTCGGGGGGATTCCTCAAGGATTACCTGCGGTCGGCCTTCCCGCAATAACACTGCCTCAAGTGATTGAGTTGATTGGCCCGGCGTTCGCCATCGCGATGTTGGGCGCTATCGAGTCGTTACTGTCTGCTGTTGTCGCCGACGGTATGGCCGGTACCAAGCATGACTCCAATCAGGAGTTAATCGGCCAAGGCATCGCTAATCTGGTCACCCCTTTGTTCGGTGGCTTTGCCGCGACAGGTGCAATTGCTCGAACCGCTACCAACATCCGCAATGGAGGTAACAGTCCCATCGCGGGTTTTGTACATGCGCTCACATTGATATTGCTGATTTTATTCCTGGCGCCTTTGGCTTCGGATATCCCGCTGTGTGCGCTGGCAGCGATCCTGTTCGTGGTCGCCTACAACATGAGCGAGTTGAAGCATTTTCAACGCATGGTCAAGCGTGCCCCGAAAGCCGACGTGGCGATACTGCTCATCACCTTCAGCCTGACCGTTTTCAGCGATTTAGCGATCGCTGTGAACATTGGTGTCATTCTCGCGATGCTGCAATTCATGCGTCGGATGGCATCGTCTGTCGAAGTGCAGCAAATGGTCGAAAAAGAGCTTGAGGTTGAGTTACGGATCAATGGGCACGTTCGTCTGCCGCCTGGCGTTTTGGTGTACACCATTGAAGGGCCGCTTTTCTTTGGCGCAGCAGAAACCTTTGAGCGTGTTCTGGCCCAAACGCACACCGATCCGGGGACATTGATTATTCGTCTGAAGCGAGTGCCGTTCATGGACATAACGGGCTTGCAAACGCTGCTCGAAGTCATTGAGCACTTACGCAAGCGCAGCATTGTCGTAAAACTGTGCGAAGCCAACGAGAAGGTTCTTGGCAAGCTGGACAAAGCAGGAATACTCCAAGCGCTCGGTCCGGAGCATTATCATGCCGACTTCAGTGGTGCATTGGGCAGTTTCGAGATCGACAAGACACCACACCTCGGCTGAGCGGAGCTTTAGTGGGCAGAGCGATAATCGGGTTCCCGATCTGCCGGCCGCATGGCGAGTGAACTACTTACCATTGGCCGTTATTTTGCTTTTGGTCGAGTAGGACACGCCATGTGTCTCCAGGTAGTCTCGAATAAGCTGACGGACGACCTGTGAAGGCGTCAGGTCCTGAGATGCACAGAGCTCCTCCAGGGCTTTTTTCTTGACGGGATCAATGAGCACAGTCAGTCGTGCAGTCTTATTTTCCATGGAGTTGGCAGTACCCTAAGGCGTTCGATGATAATCAAATTCTAATGGCCGAGGCTTTGTTTGTCACCGTTCAGGTTCGTATGGTTCAGTTAGTTTGACTGTGATCAATGAGTAGTGCGAGCGCGTGAATCGGTGGTTTAAACGGATTAAGGTTTGAGTTGCAAGGCGGTGTAGTTCGGACGCTTACAAAGGGATAGCGGTTGTTTTACAGGCGGGACGAAAGCTTGCGCAATCCGGCCCGCCTGCTCACAGATTTAGGCGAGTGCCAGTTGAATGACTTTGTAAATCACCATACCCATTGCCACCACCAGGTAACCGCGCAACACGCCCATCCAGATACGGTTTCGTTGCGACAGTACCATCGGCTTCAGCTGTGCCAGTGGCGGCATCCGCCACGAGTACATCATTTGTTGGGTGAAGGTAACGGTGCTCTCAGGCAGCATCCCTTTGTCGACTTCTGCGCGAGCGTGCAGCACATTCACCGCAATGGCGATGACGAGCCCCACCATGCCTCCACCGATGAGGATGTTGGTGATGGTTTCACCGGACATATCCGGGAAGGCCACCGCCGCGGTCAAGATGACCGACATCAGTACGAGCACTGCCACAATGACTGCAGTAATGAGATTGGTGAAGCGCTTGTTCGTCCATGGGCCCAGTACTTCCTTATCGTTGCACAGTAGCAACAGGAATACGGTGGCGCTTGGCAGCAGTACCCCCGCCAGCGTCTGTACCGCGTTGGTCAACAGGCCGAGCGGCACGCCCGGAATCAACACCAGCGCCGCAGCGAGGGCGATCAAGGCGCAGTACATCAGGTAAAAGCCTTTGGCATCGCCTGGTTTACGGTGTAGCGAGTGTTTCAGGTTCAGGACATCACCCAGTGCGTAGGCGGTCGATAGCGACACCGCCATTGCACCGATGATGCTGGCGTCGATCAACGCGATGGCAAACAACACGCCCGGCAGGCGTCCGTGATATTTGGCGATACCTGTGGCGATGGCGCCGGCATCGGTGAACTGGCCAAACTCAGGGTGACCGACAAAAACCTGCGCGGTGAAAGCGATCATTGCCACGGCACCAATCACCACCATTGCAATGCCCAGCCATAGATCGGCGCGTTCGTACTTGATGAAGCGCGGAGTGATGCGTTTGTCGATCACGTAGCTTTGCTGGAAGAACAGCTGCCATGGCGCCACGGTGGTACCCACGATGCCGATGATCAGCAACAACACTTCCGACAGCTTGCCGTCAGTCGGCAGTTGCGGGATGAAAAAGTCGTGAGCGACTTGTGCCATCGGTGGATGAATCATCACGAAAATCGGTACCAGCAGCAGGCTACCGATCACCAGGATCAACGCGAAGCGTTCGAAGCGCCGGAAGTCGCCGGTACAGGCGGCGAGCATGATGAACACCGCTGCCACACACACACCGGCCACCTTGGGCACACCGAGGAAATCCATCCCGAGGCTGATGCCGATGAACTCGGTAACAATGGTCAGCGCGTTGAGGATGAACAAGTCGATCGCACTGAACGCACCCCAGAACTTGCCGAAGCGTTCAATGATCAGTCGGGCGTGACCGACACCCGTCACGGCCCCCAGACGCAGCACCATTTCCTGATTGACGTACAACACCGGAATCAACAGTGCCATGGTCCACAGCAGCATGGTCCCGTAGTTCTGGCCGGCCTGGCCGTAAGTGCTGAATGCGCCGGCGTCATTATCGCCGACCATTACGATCAACCCGGGGCCGAGGATGGCCATCAGTGTTTTGAAGCGCTGCCACCAACCCTTGCGCGGGGCGATGTCGTCATGACGGATGGTACCGAATGCTCCGCGGATGTCTCCGGCGTGGGCGCTGTCAAGAACAGCCGTTTCAATCTTCAAGTTGGACATAACGAATCTCTCCAAAAGCGTAACGCTGGATGCCGCTTTCGATTCCCGCCGGACAGGTGCGTAGGTGCTTTCCCTCTGAAAACCACAGCCTGAAGCTGGATCCGAGTGAAAAATCAGGCGTCCTGGCGCTCAGGGGCGCGAAATAAACGGGCACTAAACCATCGACACAAAAGTGGTCAGGGTCGTGAAGAGGTCACACGGAGAGAAATGCGGGGGAAATACAGGAAGGAGATCAGCCAGTGATGGTTGTGCTGCTACCCGCTAGATGCCGCCATTTCAGTCAGAGTGACCGGACTACTATTACTGGGGTCCATAGGTGGTCTCTCCTTCATGTTTTTCATGGCGGCACAGCTTCAAATATTGAGAGGGCTGTAGATTCTTTTCAGGTGGCATGACGCCCTCCTTTACGTACCTGGCGGTACGAACACGTTAAAACAATCGCTACTGCACAGATGAAGGCAGGCGATGGGTCAGAAACCTGTGACCGTAGCGAACGCGAGGCGCACGTACGGATTAGAAGCGCACAGAAAAATCCGCCCGCTCAGGTTTGATGTTTTAGTTACGCGAAGGAGTTTGATACTGATGCGCGCAACGTCCTGCTCTCGGCAAGACGTTGGCTAAGGGGATCTAGCTGAGGTCGTGCCGAGTTTTTACGGAGGATTTCTCCGATTTACAACAATGACTGTCCAAAGAAAAATGACCTCAGATGTAACAAGTTGTAAATTTTGGCGAGCCGAGCAGGGAAAGTCAACACAGCTCACCCAACCCCCCGCTCGCTACCAGATGGCCCGTGGAATCGGGGTGCGGCGACAGGCATCGATTCTGCCAAGGGGATGGTGGTCATTCACAAATACGTAAAAAATACGTCAATTTTATGTTTCTGTAACAATTTGAAACGTACAATCCGCCCCGGAAATGCAGCGCGTCGGCATTGATCTCGGTTGCGTGTGCCGCAGGCAAAACCTGCGGCCGAATGACGTCGTGCTTTTCCTGTCCAAATATCCTTTTCACTCCCGTTCAGGAGACTCCAGCCATGGATCCTGCCGATTCTCGGCGGGCCACCCATTGAGATGCCGAGTGAGGCGCAGAGGGTAAATGGTGTGTTCGGATCCCCGGAGTTCTGAGCCACTGAACCATTTTCTGCATCGCCCCGTAGCGTTCGTTTGTGTGGCCTCCCTCCGTCGTTTTATTACCCCGCTAGAGTGTACTTAGCTGTACTTCAACTGCTTGTTGAGCCGTTCTGTGCGCGGTTGCTCTAGAACCTGTTGATCGGTGGTCAACGATCACCTCCAGAACGCTACTGGAATCACTGAACATGAATAAGGTATTGCGTCATTACATACCGGCCACGGCACAACGATTGCTTCCCAACCGATGGGACCTGATCGCCATGCCGTTGGTGATTGGCTTCTTGCTGTTTTTCTCGATTGGTGCGCGCGAGACCTGGGCTCCAATTTCGACGTTGCAGACGCAGGTCATTTCACTGGACCCGAGCGACCTGCCTGAATATGCAATCCGCACGACATTGCGCATGCTCGCGGCCATGGTGGCGGCGCTGATTTTCACGTTGGTCTACGGCACGTTGGCGGCCAAGAGCCGGCGGGCAGAGAAGCTGCTGGTGCCGGTGCTGGATATCCTGCAATCGGTGCCGGTGCTTGGCTATATCTCGTTCACCGTGACATTTTTCCTGCTGCTGTTTCCAGGGCGTGTGCTGGGCGCGGAGTGCGCAGCGATCTTTGCCATTTTCACCAGCCAGGCCTGGAACATGACGTTCAGCTTCTACCAGTCGCTGCGTACGGTGCCTCGGGATCTGGAAGAGGTGTCCAGCAACCTGCAGCTTTCCGGCTGGCAAAAGTTCTGGAAACTCGATGTGCCGTTCGCCATTCCGGGCCTGGTCTGGAACATGATGATGAGCATGTCCGGTGGCTGGTTTTTCGTGGTGGCCTCGGAAGCGATCACCGTGGGAGACAAAACCATCACCTTGCCGGGCGTCGGCTCCTATCTGGCGACCGCTATCGAACAACGCGACATGCACGCCGTGGGTTACGTCATTCTGGCGATGATTGTGGTCATCCTGATTTACGACCAGTTCCTGTTCCGGCCTCTGGTAGCCTGGGCAGACAAGTTCCGGATGGAAAACACGGCTTCACAGGCCGGGGCTCCCGAGTCCTGGGTACTGAATCTGATCCAGCGCACCCGCGTCGTTCAGCGCCTGTTGCGACCTTTTATCCGGGTTATCGTGCGCATCACCAACATGCGCCTGAGCCTGCCACGTTCCAAAGCGGTGGCCGTTCAGGCCAGTCCGACGGTTTCAAGAGTTATCGATTGGGTCTGGGGCTCGGCGATTGCGCTAATGACCCTGTACGCGCTGTATCACATCGTGATTTACGTTGGCAGCGAGGTGACGCTGGGCGAACTTTGGCATGTGATCGGTCTGGGCACCATCACCCTGCTGCGGGTGGCTTTGTTGATTCTGGTGGCCTCGCTGATCTGGGTCCCGCTGGGCGTGATGATCGGCTTGCGCCCGCATCTGGCGGAGAAAATCCAGCCGCTGGCCCAGTTCCTCGCAGCGTTCCCGGCGAACCTGTTGTTTCCGGTGTTTGTCATCGTGATTCTGCGCTATCAGTTGAACCCGGATATCTGGTTAAGCCCGCTGATTGTGTTAGGCACCCAGTGGTACATCCTGTTCAACGTGATCGCTGGTGCCAGCGCCTTTCCCAACGACTTCCGCGAGGCTGCGACCAATTTCCGTATTCGCGGCTGGCAGTGGTGGCGCAAGGTCATGCTGCCCGGCATCTTTCCTTATTATGTGACCGGTGCGATTACCGCCTCGGGCGGGGCGTGGAACGCCAGTATCGTGTCCGAATTCGTTTCCTGGGGGCAGGACAAGGTGGTCGCTCACGGTTTGGGGGCCTACATCGCCCAGACCACTGCGGCTGGTGACTTTCCGAAAATTACCTTGGGTGTGGTGGTGATGTCGTTCTTTGTAGTGGCGTTCAACCGCGTGCTGTGGCGACCGTTGTACGCGGTTGCTGAAAACAAACTCCGTCTGAATTAACAGGGGTCGATTTGATGAATAGCCAGACTGAAAAAACAGGCGCGCACTCCGAAATTTATGCACTCAAGAACGTCTGTCGAGGGTTCGGTAAGGGCAAGGACGAGTTACAGGTACTCAGCGATGTCGATCTGACCCTGCGCGAAGGTGAAATCGTCGGCATGCTGGGTCGCTCCGGCTCCGGCAAATCGACGCTGCTACGGATCATTGCCGGTCTGATCCTGCCCTCCTCAGGCGAGGTTCGCTATAACGGCTCGTTATTGACCGGACCTGCCGAAGGCGTGGCCATGGTCTTTCAGACCTTTGCCCTGTTTCCCTGGCTGACCGTTCTGGAAAACGTCGAAGCCGGTCTTCAGGCGTTGCAGGTTGAACCCAAGGCCGCGCGCAAGCGTGCACTGGCAGCGATCGACCTGATCGGCCTCGACGGTTTTGAAAACGCGTACCCACGGGAATTGTCGGGTGGCATGCGCCAGCGCGTAGGCTTTGCCCGGGCGCTGGTGGTCAATCCGACCTTGCTGTTGATGGATGAACCCTTCTCGGCGCTGGACGTACTGACGGCAGAAACCCTGAGAACCGATTTGCTGGACCTGTGGAGCGGCGGCCAGCTGCCGATCAAGTCCATCCTGATCGTGACTCACAACATTGAAGAAGCGGTGTTGATGTGTGACCGCGTGTTGGTGTTGTCGTCGAACCCCGGCCGGGTCGTGGCACAAATCCGTGTGCCGTTCGCCCACCCGCGCAACCGTCTGGACCCGGCCTTTCGCAAAATGGTCGATGACATCTATGCACTGATGACCAACCGTCGCAGTGCCGATGCCAAAACCGGCAAGGCCGAACTGCAATTGGGCAGCCCATTGCCTGACGTGTCGACAAACCTCATGGCGGGTTTGATTTCCGCACTGGCGGCCGAGCCGTATTATGGGCAGGACAGCCTCTCCAATGTTGCCGAGCGCCTGTTGCTGGAGGTCGACGACCTGTTTCCGGTGGCGGAGATGCTCGAGCATCTGGGGTTTGCCGAACTCAAGGGCGCCGACATCAAGTTGACCGACGCGGGCAAGCTGTTCGATGAGTACGGCACCCAGGAACGCAAAACCATTTTTGCCGATCATCTGCTCCGTTATGTGCCCTTGGCCGCCCGTATTCGCCAGGTGTTGCAGGAGCGACGCGGTCATTGGGCGCCGCGTGTGCGTTTCGAGCAGGAGTTGGGGGACTCGCTCAGTGACACCGCAGTAGAAGAAACGCTGGAGAACGTGATCAGTTGGGGCCGGTACGCCGAAATATTCTCCTATGACGACAACACCGAGACTTTCAGTCTGGAAGATGTCGAAGGCAGTCTGTAACCGGCTCATTCAGGGCCGGACACGACGATGCAACAGGTAGCTCATGGACAGACTCCAGGAAATGCAGGTATTCGTCGCCGTGGCGCAAGAGCAGGGTTTCTCTGCGGCGGCACGGCGCCTGGGGTTGTCTGCTGCCAGCGTGACGCGGGCGGTGGCGGCGCTGGAGGTGCGTATCGGTACTCAATTGCTCACACGGACCACGCGCAGCCTGCATTTGAGCGAGGCCGGTCAGCGTTATCTGGACGACTGTCGACGCATTCTGGCGGACATTCAGGAAGCCGAGGCGTCAGCCGCCGGCAGTCACGCGCAGCCACGTGGTCAACTGACGATCACCGCGCCGGTGCTATTCGGTGAGTTGTTCGTGACGCCGGTGATGGTTGGTTACCTTGAGCAGTTTCCCGACATCAGTATCAACGCGTTGCTGGTCGACCGGGTGGTGAGCATGGTCGAGGAGGGCATCGACGTCGCTGTGCGCATCGGTGAACTGCCTGACAGCAATCAGCACGCCATTCTGGTCGGCGAGGTGCGGCGGGTTATCTGCGGGTCTCCCGATTATCTGAAGCGTCATGGCCGGCCAATGCATCCCAATGATCTGGGCCGAGCGCGGATTGTTGCCACCTCGTCCATTGGGCAGCAGCGAAACTGGCCCTTTAGCGAGGCCGGAGAGGTGTTGAGCATTCGCCCTGAACCGCGTCTGGTCGTCACGGCGAATCAGGCGGCAATCACGGCCGCCGCTCTGGGGCTTGGATTGACCCGGGTTCTTTCCTATCAAGTGGCCAGCAAGGTCGCCAGCGGTGAGTTGGAAATCGTCCTGCAAGACTTCGAACTGCCGCCGTTGCCCATCCATGTGGTGTATCAGGGCGGGCGCAAGGCGCCGGTGCGGGTACGTAGTTTCGTGGACTATGCGGTGAAGGCATTACGTGAACATCCGGCATTGCGCGCCTGAGGTGTTATTGCGCTGGATGAAATGATTGATTGTGTTTTCTGGTTATTCTGTTGATTTGATGGCAGGTGGAAGATAACGCCACTTAGCGCGGTTCCCTCCTGAACCGCGCGATCCAGCCGCGGAGTCGACCATGCACGCCATCAAACTCTACAACTTCCCTCGCTCTGGCCACGCCCACCGTGTGGAGCTGATGCTCTCACTGCTTGAGCTGCCCACCGAACTGATCTTCGTCGATCTGGCGAAAGGCGCGCACAAACAGCCGGACTTTCTTGCACTCAATGCCTTTGGTCAGGTCCCGGTGATCGATGACCAGGGTGTAGTGCTGGCCGATTCCAACGCGATTCTGGTCTATCTGGCGCAGAAATACGGCAAGGGCCGCTGGCTGCCCGCCGACCCGGTCGGTGCGGCCAGGGTTCAGCGCTGGCTGTCGATAGCGGCCGGGCCGATTGCCTTTGGTCCGGCCATTGCCCGGCTGATCACGGTATTTGGTGCGCCTAACAATGCCGATGAAGTGATTACCCGTTCGCACAACCTGCTCAAAGTGATTGATCAGGAACTGAGCAAATCGGCCTATCTTGCGGGTGATGAGCCGACCATCGCCGATGTTGCCGCCTACAGCTACATCGCCCATGCGCCGGAAGGCAACGTGTCGTTGACTGACTATGCCAACGTGCGGGCCTGGCTGGCGCGGATCGAGGCCTTGCCCGGTTTTGTCGGCATGCCACGCACCGTGGCCGGATTGCAAACTGCCTGAAGCGCTACGGCCCGACGATGTCGGGCCGTTCACACTGCGCCGGGTGCGCAGGGGAGAACCGTGATGGAGCTTTCACCTTGGCATGCCGGCGAGAAACAGTTGCAGGCTCATGCAGGGGTTGCCGAGCGTATGGAAGCGCACGGGCGCAAGGTGATCCGCAAGCAAATGCCGGATCAGCATCGGCAGTTCTATCGGCAGTTGCCGTTCATGGTGTTCGGTGCCGTGGACGCCGACGGTAACCCTTGGGCGAGTATCCTCGAAGGCCCACCGGGGTTCGCCCATTCCCCTGAACCTGCACAGTTGCAACTCGACAGCCTGCCAACGCTGAACGACCCGGCGCAATTACACGCCGGGGCGGCGATTGGTTTGCTGGGGATCGAGTTACACACCAGGCGGCGTAACCGGATCAACGGCCGGGTCAGCACGATTGGCGCGCAAGGCCTGAGCGTCTCGGTCGAGCAGTCTTTCGGTAATTGCCCGCAGTACATTCAATTGCGGCAGTTCGAATCGGTGCCGTTGGCCGATCCGTCGACCCGTATCGCACAGCGCCTGAATTCGCTGGATGACGCGGCCACGGCGATGATTCGGGATGCCGACACCCTTTTTGTCGCCAGTTACGTGGATGTGGATAACTCGCGCTCTGTGGATGTTTCCCACCGTGGTGGCCTGACGGGTTTTGTTCAGGTCGAGGGTGACTGCCTGACCATCCCTGATTTTGCCGGCAATCTGCACTTCAATACCTTGGGCAACCTGCTGCTCAATCCGCGGGCGGGGTTGCTGTTTATCGATTTCACTACGGGCGATCTGCTGCAGGTCAGCGGTCGTACCGAAATCATCCTCGATGGCCCACAAGTAGAAGCCTTTCAAGGCGCCGAACGGTTGTGGAAGCTGCATGTGCAGCAGGTAGTTCGGCGACCCGCAGCGTTGGCGTTGCGCTGGCGCTTCGATGGGATTTCGCCCACCAGTCTGCTGACCGGCACCTGGGAACAGGCTGCCGCCAGGTTGCAGGCAGCGGCATTGGGCGATCACTGGCGGCCATTGCGGGTGTCCCGGATCGAGCGGGAAAGCCAGAGCATTCGCTCGATCTATCTGGAGCCGGCTGACGGCGCCGGGTTACCGCTGTTCCAGGCCGGGCAGCACTTGCCGGTGCGTTTCACGCTTGATGGCCAGGTGCACATCCGCACTTACAGTCTGTCGAGTGCGCCCTCCGATGAGTTCTTTCGTATCAGCGTGAAACGTGAAGGGTTGGTGTCGTCACATTTGCACGAACACATTCGGGTCGGTGACCTGATTGAAGCCCGCGCACCGCAAGGGCATTTCACGCTGGCCGCCAATGAACGCCGGCCGCTGGTGCTGTTGGCGGCCGGGGTCGGTATCACGCCTTTGTTGTCGATGCTCCGTGAAGTGGTTTACCAGGGCCAGCGCACACGGCGTACCCGCCCGACCTGGTTGATCCAGAGTTCGCGTAGCCTGGCTGATCAGCCATTTCGCGCTGAGCTTGAGCGCTTGCTGGAGGGCGCGGATGACGCAGTTCGGGTATTACGTCTGCTCAGCCAGCCGGAACGCGAAGCCCTGGAAGGCGAGGATTTTGACCTGACCGGGCGCATCGACCTCGCACTGCTTAAAACCATCCTGTTGGTGGAAGACTACGATCAGCTGGATTTTGTCCTGTGTGGTCCGAGCAGTTTCACTCAAGGGCTATACGACGATTTACGTGGGCTGGATATCCGCGATCAGCGGATTCACGCCGAAACCTTTGGTCCTTCGACGCTACGTCGGCAGCCGGATCCAGAGGTGGTAGTCATCGATCAGCCTCCAGTGGCCACCACCTCGGTCGCGGTGGTGTTTCAGCGCTCGGCCATTGATGCTCGCTGGCAGCCGGACGGCGGCAGTTTGCTGGAGTTGGCAGAAAGCCAGGGTTTGCGGCCAGAGTTCAGCTGTCGCGGCGGTTCCTGCGGCACTTGCAAGACCCGTTTGATCAGCGGTCAGGTGAGTTATCCACAGCCCCCGGCGGAGTTACCCGGTGCGGGGGAAGTGCTGATTTGCTGTGCGGTTCCGGCAGAGGGCCAGCAACCGCTGGTGCTTGATCTGTAATCAGTGTGGGAGCTACGCATAAGACAGCGATTTCTCTGCCAGTAACTCCTGATACAACTCGGTCCATTTGCGACCCATTTCGTCAGCGGTAAACAACTGCCGGTAACGCGCTTCAGCCTTCACACCCATTTCCGCTGCCTGGAGAGGGTTTTCCCATAGCGTGCACATGGCTTCGCGAAACGCCTGTGGATCACTCGGAGGCACCACCAGCCCGGTCTCACCGTGAATATTGATGTAACTGGTACCGGTGCCGATTTCGCTGGAGATCATCGGTTTACCGTACATCGCCCCTTCGAGCAGGGAGATGCCAAATGCTTCGGAGCGTAGGTGTGACGGGAACACAATCGCGTAGCTCAGCTGCAACAGCGCGACTTTGTCTTCGTCATCCAGGCGCCCAAGGAAATGCAGGTTGCGCAGACCCAGCCTTGCCGCCTGGGCGTGCAGCTCATTCTCCAGTGGCCCGGCACCAACAATCACCACCGGGTAATCGACGCCTTTGAGCGCATCGAGCAGGATGTGCAGGCCTTTGTAATAGCGCATGACGCCCACAAACAGGAAAAACCGCTCACCCAGGCGCTCGTGCCAACAAGCCATACGTTCGGTGTCAGGTTTTGGATAGCCTGACTTGTTCAGGCCATAGGGAATGACCCGGGTTTTGTCTGGAAAGCTCTGAAGAACGTCGCTGGTGTGAAGGTAGTTCGGTGATGCCGCGACAATCCGGTCGGCGCTGGCGAGAAAACGGTTCATCAGCGGCTGGTAGAGTTTGAGCAGGTGTTTCTGACGAATAATGTCGGAGTGATAGGTCACTACGCAGGGCTTGTTCATGCCGCTGAAAAAATGCACCAGGTCCATGAATGGCCACGGAAAGTGATAATTGATCACATCGGCCTCAGCGGCCATTTTCCGAAACTGCTTGAACACGCTGTAAGAGAAACCGGTGGAAGCGAACTGCACGTCAAGTTTGGCCCGATGAACTTCATGCTGCCCCAGTTGGATGACTGCCGGGCTCGGGTTAGCGCTAAGCGTCAGAACCTGGCTTTCGATGCCGTGCTGGGTGCCACTCTCACACAATTGAAAGATCACTTGTTCGATACCGCCGACTGAGTCGGGCAGATACGTTTTGAAAAAGTGGAGTACGCGCATTCAACCTCCCAGAGCCTGGTGGTAGGCGCTAGCTGTAATCGCCGCGCAACGCTCCCAGGAAAAAAGCTTCGCTTGTCGCAACCCTGCTTCTCGGCATGCCTGCCAATGCGCTTGATCGTCGGCCAGACGCCTCATGGCCTCGCTCAATCCGTGCAAATCGTCAGGCTCGATATAGTTACCTGCAGCACCCGCGACCTCCGGCATGGCCGAACGTCGGGTCAATATCACCGGAGTACCGCTGGCCATGGCCTCCAGAACCGGAAGGCCGAAACCTTCATAAATTGACGGAAAAACAAGCGCTCGGGCACCGGCGAGCAGTTCTGCGACCTGTTCATCCGGCAGGTACCCCAGCAGGCGGATATGACCGCTTGCCAGCGCCGTGTGTAATTCATTTACGAGCTGGTCGCCTTTCCACCCGGCCATTCCCACCACCAGTAAAGGAAAGTGCTGACGCACTGTTTCAGGCAACTGCGCGTGAGCACGCAATGCCAGCGACAGGTTCTTGCGCGGCTCCAGAGTACCGACACACAGAAAGTACCCCTGTGGCTGCACGCCGTGAGTGTGCAGCGCCTGCTGCAAGAACTGCTTCGAACGTGGATGAAAACGCGCTGCAGCCCCCAGAGGGGCAACCACGAAGCGCTCGGGCCCGAGACCGAAATAACGCTGGGCCTCGTCGGCGACAAACTGTGAGTCGGTCAGGATCAGGCGTGCCTGGCGCACGCCTTGGCACAGTCGACGTTCAATCTCCCGTAACCGCGCTGCCGGTTGGGTCGACGGGTAGTGCAGGTGGGTCAGGTCGTGCAGGGTGATGATGGTCGGGCCCTTGAACGCCAGGGGCCACAGACTTGGTTCGTGGTAGAGGTCAATGGCCGTCGAGTGTCCTTGGTCGAAGCGCCGTTGTTCCAGCCAGCGACGTGCCTGATAGGCACCGGGGATCTGCCGCAGCAACGGAGTCAGTCGTGAGTAGCCGGGCATTGCTGCTGCCGGTAGCGACGAGCTCCAGCCCCAGCCGTGGAAAAATGACAGTTCCAGGTCAGGCTCATGGGTCAGTGCATTGACCAGTTCGGCTAGGTAGTGGCCGATACCGGTTCGGGGTGCCTGCAGGATTCGTGCGTTAAGGGCAATCTGCATGTTGCCTCTCAACGGCTACCGGAGTCCTCTTCAGGTTGCGCAGGACTCGCTCGATCAATTGTGCACTGGCCTCGCGCCAGCCGAACCAGCGCCATTCGCTCACCTTGCGCGCGGCCGGGAAAGTCCCGGTGTTTTCCATGTGGGTGACCAAATCAACCAAGCTTTGCGGGGCCGCGAGATCGAAATAGGCCATGAATTCACCGCCAATCTCGCGGAACACCGGAATGTCGCTGCCCATCGCCGGCAGGCCGCGCTGCATCGCCTCCACCAGCGGCAGGCCGAAGCCTTCGACGTAGGACGGAAATACCAGTGCACTGGCGTGAGAGTAGGCATGTTCGAGACTGGTGTCGCTCAGGTCGTTAAACATGAACAGTCGTTGGTTCAGCTCCGGGTGCTTACGCACACGGTCGAGCAGGGCATCGCACTTCCAGCCGACTCTGCCGGCAATGCACAGTCGTGCTTTAGAGCCCGCTGTCCAGGCAAGCTCGAAGGCGTCGAGCAGATAGTCGTGGTTCTTTCGCGGCTCGATGGTACTGACCATCAGGAATACCGGTTCCGGTGTTGTGAACAACCGGGCCAGGCGCGGCTCCACGGCAGCGGTGGATTCGCTCAGGTCCAGTTCGGAGCCGAGGTGGAAATAGTCGAACCACAATGTTTCGGCTTTCGCCGGTCCGACCCGGCGATGCAATTCTTCACGCACCTGATCGCGCACCGTGGAGGAAATCGCCACGTAACCGTCGGCGGTTTGGCTGATCCAGTCGAACCACTCGTTGAAAATCTGCACCAGCCGTGTGTCGTAGAATTGCGGGTGAGTCAGGGGAATCAGGTCATAGACCACCGAAACGATGCCCACGCCTTCGCGTTTGAGTTGTTCGGCAAACGGGAAAAAATCGGTATGCCAGGACGAGTCCAGCAGCACCAGTTGATCCCCTGGTTGATGCTGCAGCGGCGAGCAACGCTTGGGCAGTTGATACTGGTTGACCTGATCAATCAGGCGCAACGGAACGCTGAATACTGACAGTGCCGTGAGGCGGTAAGCCACATACAACGCTCGCTGGGTCCATCGCGAAGTGCACTGTTTGTCGAGACGTTGGTGCAGTTGGCAGTAGCGATGCGCCAGGCGCTCCAGGCGTCCGCCGAATGCCATCAACCTATCGAAAAACGGAGTGTTCAAAGGGCCCAGTTTCAGCACTCGATAGAGCTTGCCCTTGAGCATCACGACGGGAATGCATTCTGCGTCGTCGACGTTTTCCGACAGTTGATTGATGACGTTGCGCACCACCCGCTGAATGCCCGAATTGACCTTGGGGTGTTGGAACACATGGGTGCATTCCACCAGCAGGCGAGTCATGACGCGATCTCCGAAACACCCTGTGCGGTTGTGCGGGTGATGGTGGTTTTCGCGCCCAGCCATGAGCAGCCGACGAAGTCTTCATGCCGGTTGTTGATGACGTGGAACACCAGGCCGTAGTCGCGCCATTCGAAATTGCGGTCCAGGTGCGAATCCAGCCGAGACAGGCTCAGGGCAACGGAATAGTTGCCCTTGCCAAGGCCCATGACGAAGACAAAGCGGTAGGTGACTCGCTCAGAGGCCTGCAGGTCGGTCAGCGCCTGATCCTGGCGATGGGTGTTGATCCCGTACATGGCCTGGCCCAGGCGATCCTTGATCATGAAACCCAGCACCAGCCGTTCGATGTCCTGGCGGACTTCGACCTGCACCTCCAGTACCACCGGCTGACCGACTTCGGCGGCGTCGATGGTGCGTTCGTGCTCATCCAGCAAGCGCACGCTGAGGATTGCGGCTTCGCCGGTGCCGGAAACGGTTTGCACTTGTCCGCTGGCGAGCATTTCCTGACGCACGGTCTGGCCTTCCCGTTCGGCGAGCAAGGCGTTGTAGTAATCCATGACGGCTTCGGGTGTGCCATGCATGGCCATGCGACCGTTTTCCAGGAGGATCGCCGAATCACAGATCGACTGGATGGCCGACCGGTCGTGGGACACGATCAGCAGCGTGGTACCGGCTTTGCGAAAGCTGCGGATGCGCTCGAAGCTCTTGTGCTGGAAGTAGGCGTCGCCTACCGACAGGGCTTCATCGACGATCAGGATGTCGGGGCGCCGGGCGGTAGCCACGCTGAAGGCCAGACGCATCTGCATACCGCTTGAATAGGTGCGTACGGGGTGATCGATGGCGTCGCCGATTTCCGCGAAACGTTCGATTTCGGGCATCAGGGCTTCGATCTCTTCGATCGGCATGCCCAGCAGTTGCCCGGCCATGACCGCGTTCTGCCGACCGGTGAAATCCGCATGAAAGCCCATGCCCAGTTCCAGCAGCGCGGCCACCCGGCCTTCGAGCTGAATCTGTCCACAGGATGGCTGGGTGGTCCCGGTGATCATCTTCAGCAAGGTGCTTTTGCCGGCACCATTAACCCCGACGATGCCCACCGCTTCGCCGGGGGCAATCTCGAACTCCACACCTTGCAGCACCCAGTGCTGGCGATGGCGGATCGGCGAAAACGGGATCAGCCATTCGGCCAGTCGACTCCAGCGGCTGGGGTACTGCTTGTAAGCCTTGCCCAGGCCGGTAACGCGTATGTGCCCCATCAGAGTTCATCCACCATTTCGCCGACCCGTTGGCGAAACAGTCGCAGGCCGATCACGCAGAACAACACACCGATCACCAGGATCGGCAGCAGGGAACTCCATATCGGCCATTGGCCGTAGAGGAACAGGTTCTGGTAACTGCTGATCAGGTTGGTCAGGGGGTTGAGTTGCAGCAGGCGCTGGACCCACTCGGGAAGGATCGCCATCGGGTACACGATCGGCGTCAGCCAGAACCAGAATTGCAGGCAAATGCTGAATAACTGTCCGACATCGCGAAAGAATACGTTCAGCACGCCAAGAATCATCCCCAGTCCAGCGCAGAAGATCACCTGTAAGGCCAATAGTGGCACCAGCGCCAGCAAGGCGATGCCCGGCAGTCGCCCGGTGATCAGTAGAAAACCCAGAAACAGCCCGATGATGATCGCGAAGTTGATGCCGGCATTGAGCAGCACGATCACCGGTAAACAGATTCTCGGGAAGCTGATTTTCTTCAGCAGATTGGCGTTTTCCAGAAACATGTTCTGGCTGCGCAAGGTGATTTCCGAAAACAGGCCCCAGGTCAGTAATCCGGCGCAGAGGTAGACACTGTAGGCCATGCCGTCATCCACGCCCGGCAAGCGGGCGCGCATGATGTGGGAAAAGATCACGGTGTAGACGACGATCATTGAAAGCGGGTTGAGCACGGTCCACAGGGCACCGAACAACGAGTTGCGATAGCGCGACTGGAACTCTCGCTTGACGCTACCGAGGATGAAACCCCGGTAGCTCCACAGCGAGTGATACACGTTGAGCAACATTCAGACCGTCCTGCCGTACTGATCTTCGAAGCGGACGATATCGTCCTCTCCCAGATACTCACCGCTTTGCACTTCAATGATCACCAGATCGATCACCCCCGGGTTTTCCAGACGATGCTTGTGCCCGGCGGCAATGAAGGTGGACTCGTTTTTAGCCACCAGATGCGATCCCGAACCGTTGTTGGTGACCTTGGCCATGCCTTCGACCACCACCCAATGTTCGTTGCGGTGGTGGTGCATTTGCAGCGACAGCTTGGCGCCGGGTTTGACCACGAGGCGTTTGATCTTGAAGCGCGGGCCTTCCTCCAGCACGGTGTAAGTGCCCCACGGCCGGCTGACGGTACGGTGCAGGCGATAGCTTTCGTGCTCTTTCTCTTTGAGCTGTTTGACCACCTTGCGCACGTCTTGCGCGCGGTCGGCGTGGGCCACGAGTACGGCGTCGGCGGTGTCGATGACGATCAGGTTATCCACGCCTACGGTCGCGATCATGCGGCCATCGCTCTGGACGAAGTTGTTGTGACTGTCGATGAACAGCGCTTCGCCACTGGCGCGGTTGTTCTGCGCGTCGGCCGCAACCAGGGCACTGACCGCCCCCCATGAGCCGATGTCGCTCCAATCGAAGCCGGCAGGCACCACCACCACCTTGTCGGAACGCTCCATCAAGGCATAGTCGATAGAAATATCAGTCATTTCGGCGAAATGTGTCGCCGACAATTCCTGTTGCAGGCAGCCGCCGGTCTCGACTGTGGCGCTGGCCGCCAGGCACGCGTCGGCTTGTTCCAGCAGTTGCGGGGCGTGGAGCTGCAACTCCGCCAGCAAGGTGCCGACCGAGAAGCAGAACATGCCCGAGTTCCACAGGAAATTGCCGCTTTCCAGGTAATGCGTGGCGGTTTGCAGGTCGGGTTTTTCGACGAAGCGTGCGACCTTGGCCGCGCCTTGCTCGTCCAGCGACTCACCGCGTTCGATGTAACCGAACCCGGTCTCCGGTGCCGTCGGGATCACACCGAAGGTCACCAGATGTCCGGCCTCGGCCAGTTTCACGGCATGCCTGACGGCGGTCTTGAAAGCCTCTTCGTTCTGGATCAGGTGGTCAGCCGGCATCACCACCAGAATCGCTTCGTTGCCATGCAATGCCTGCAGCGACAGGGCGGCGGCGGCGATGGCCGGGGCGGTATTGCGGCCTACCGGTTCGAGCACGAAGTGTCCGCGGTGATGACCCAGATGGGCGTCCTGATAGTAATCTTTGCTTTGAAAGTAGTAGTCACGGTTGGTCACCGTGACGATATCGCCGTGTGTGCCGAGCAGCCCGGCCGCGCGCTGATAGGTCTTGCCTAGCAGTGTCTGGCCATCGGGCAGGGTCATGAAAGGCTTGGGATGTCCTTCACGCGAAACCGGCCACAGCCGGGTTCCGGCCCCCCCTGAAAGAATCACGGGAATCAGCATGGCCTACTCCTTGGCGACGCGTTTCATGTCCGCATCCATCATCATGCGGATCAGGGTCTGCAAATCTGTTTTTGGTTTCCAGCCCAACAGCCGTTGCGCCTTGGCCGGATTACCCAGCAGCACGTCGACTTCGGCCGGGCGGAAAAACGCCGGATCGATCTTCACGAAGTCACGGTAATCGAGGCCGACATGCTCGAAGGCGATCTGGCACATCTCGCGCACCGTGGTGGTCACACCTGTGGCGACTACGAAGTCATCGGCCTTGTCCTGTTGCAGCATCAGCCACATGGCTTCGACGTAGTCGCCGGCAAAGCCCCAATCGCGCTTGGCGTCGATGTTGCCCAGGCGCAACTCCTGCTGCTTGCCCTGTTTGATGCGGGCGGCGGCATCGGTGACTTTGCGGGTCACGAACTCGATTCCACGCAGCGGTGATTCGTGGTTGAACAAGATGCCGCTACTGGCATGCAGGTTGAAGCTTTCGCGGTAGTTCACGGTGATCCAGTGGCCGTAGAGTTTGGCCACGCCATACGGGCTGCGCGGATAAAACGGAGTGTTTTCGTCCTGCTGCTCGGCCTGGATCAGGCCAAACATCTCGCTGGTCGAAGCCTGGTAGAAACGGGTGTGCGGGCTGCACTGACGAATCGCTTCAAGCAGGTGGGTCACACCCAGCCCGTCGACGATCCCGGTAGTCACGGGTTGGTCCCAGGACGCGGCGACAAAGCTTTGCGCTGCCAGGTTATAGACTTCATCGGGAGCCGACTTGATCACTGCACGCTGCACCGAACAGGCGTCTGCCATGTCGCCGTCCAGATAGACGATGTCACCTTCGACGCCCATTTCGCGCAGACGCCAGCGCGAGTCGCTGCTGCGCCGTGCTACCAGGCCGTGGACTTTATAGCCCTTGTCGAGCAGCAGCTTGGCGAGGTAGGCGCCGTCTTGTCCGGTGACCCCTGTGATCAATGCACTTTTTGTCATTCTTGTCGTACCCGTGACTCCCAGTCGGACAGGATCGCCCGCAGGGATTGTTGTGTTGTAAGTTCAGGCGCCCATCCTGTGGCCTGGTGCAGCTTGGCATGGCTGCCACAGACGCGACGCTGTTCTGCGCGGCGCAGACGCGCAGGGTCTTGAATCAGTTGCATATCGACCTGGGCCAGATCGGCCAGTTGCTCGATCAGGGCGCGGATGCTCTGCTCGACACCGGAGCAGATGTTGTAGACCTGCCCGGGCGCACCGCGTTCAAGCAATGCCAGGTAGGCGGAGACGACATCGCGGACATCGAGAAAGTCGCGCGTCACGTCGATGTCGCCCACTTCAAGTTCAGGCGCTTGCAAGCCGAGCTTGATCCGGCAGATCTGCCGGGCGGCGCTGGCGATGACGAAGCTGTCCAGCTGCCCGGTGCCGATGTGGTTGAAGGGACGCGCGACTAGCACGGGCCAGCCTTCGGTCATGCCCCATTGCAGACACAGCATTTCCGCCGAGAGCTTGCTCACGGCATACGGGTTGCGCGGGCAGGGTGGCTGGCGTTCGTCGATCGGCAAGGCGCTTTCGCTGACCTGGCCGTAGACATCGCCGGAGCTGACATACAGGAAAGTACCGTTGAAGCCCCGCGCCTTGAGGGCTTGCAGCAGGTTCAGGGTGCCTAGCAGGTTGACCTGAAAAGTCTTAGCCGGGTCGCGAAAGGCTTCGGGGACGAAAGTTTGCCCTGCCAGATGAATCACCGCATCCGGCATATGCGGCCACAGGCCGTCGAGGCTTTTGGGTTCACACAGGTCATAACGGGATGGGACGGGCGACAATTCCCAACCCGAGTCAGAAGAGTTCAGACGGGATTGGATGTGACGTCCTACGAATCCACTCAGACCCGTAACGAACAGACGCTTCTTCAAGCAGCAGCCCCCTCAATGAGCAAACTTCGGCAACCCCAGTCTTTACTAGGTAAAACCGGAAAGCAGAGGCTGCTTTCTCGGAAATGTCTGGTATGCGAAGTCGTTGTTGTAGTTGTTTGGTAGCCAATCTGTGCCAATTGCGCGGCAATTTCAATAAGTCCCACCGTGACCGGTCAGTTCTCGTCAGCGTAGCCTGATTTATTCTCGCCGGACGGTTCACGAACCCTCGGCGGATGTGTTTAGAATGCCCCTCGTCATGATCGTCCAGGGTTCGGCGGGTTGTTCTGAAACTCCGCGAAACTGACCACTAAAACAAGAACGTAGACGGGCAAGAAGACGATGGACGAGGGCCGGCAAATACCGACTCGATCCATGGTTTTGCCGTCATAGAGTGAGGCTGCCGGGACGGCAGTTTCATCGTGGGATGCCATGAATTTCATTCTTTACTCGGACGTCAACGACAGTTCCATCAGCCAGAGCCTCGGTCGTCCCGAATACAGTTATTACTTCGTGCTCAAGGCTTATCGCCCGGTGCTCGAAAGCCTTGGGCGGGTGCATGTGGTGTCCTCCACTGCCGAGGTCGACCCCCTCTATCGACAATTGCTTGCCGTCGGCGAAGACAGCCTGTTCCTGTCCTTCACTCCGCCGCAGAAAACCCCGAACGACCTTGAGTGCCCGACGATCTGTGTAGTCGCCTGGGAGTTCGACTCGATTCCCGATGAGCAGTGGGACAACGATCCGCGACAGGACTGGACGCAAATGTTCGCGCGCCAGGGGCGGGTGATCACGCTCTCCAGTCACACCGCCCGGGCGATTCGTCGGGCCATGGGCGAAGACTTCCCGGTGTTGGTCTTGCCGACACCAATATGGGAAAACTTCTCGGCCATTCGTAGCTGCCACACCAGCAGGCCGGTCAACTCGGGATCGACCCTCGACATCAAGGGCTGCATCTTCGATAGCCGCACGCTCGGGCTGTCTGCCGATGCGCTGATTCCCGTGCCGCTGACCGCCGAGCAACTGGCGGAACTGGAAGCCTTGCGGCCGCCACCGCTGACGCTAAAGCGCCGCGTGGTCATTGCTCGCCATTACCTGCGCCTGTGGGCGCTGGATCTGGGCAAGGCGCAACCGGTGCCGGTTCATCGCACGCATTTCCTGAGCCAGTGGTACTGGGAGGGGATTCGCGATCTTTTGTCGGACGCTGCCCATTACCGACTGGCGAGGGTCCTGCCGGCCATCGCCGGCCCGCAGTCGATAGTGGCACCCGAGCCTGCCCCGATCGATTATCCCGACACCACCGCCCAGGTCGAAACCGATGTGGACGGCGTGATCTACGTCAGCGTGTTCAACCCTCAAGACGGTCGCAAGAACTGGCATCGGCTGATCTCGGCGTTCTGCTGGGCTTTCCGCGAAACCGAGGACGCCACGCTGGTGCTGAAGATTACCCACAACGATCTGTCGTCCTACTACACCGAACTGATGACCTTGTTGGCGCAGCTGTCGCCGTTCGCCTGTCGGGTGGTGGTGATGCACGGTTATCTGGACGATCCGCAATACGCCCGGCTCTACGAAGCCGCCAGTTACTACGTCAACGCTTCACGCTGCGAGGGCCTGTGCCTGCCGTTGATGGAGTTCATGGCCAGTGGCAAACCGGTGATCGCTCCGGACCACACGGCGATGGAGGATTACATCGACGAGCGCGTGGCGTTCGTGGTCGAGTCCAGCGAAGAGCTGACCATCTGGCCTCAGGACAGTCGCATCATCTACCGCACCCTGCGCTATCGGCCGGACTGGGGATCGTTGAAAACGGCTTACGAAAACAGCTATCGAATGGCCAAGGAGCAACCGCAGGATTATCAGCGTATGTCTCGCGCCGCCATCGAACGCATGTACGACTACTGCGCTTTCGCCCCGGTGCAACAGCGCCTGTCGGATTTTTTCGGGTTGGCACCGCTGACTTCGCAGGCAACAGCTGTGACGGATAACGCCTCATGCTGATCATCATTCATTCGGAAACCAACCAGCACACCATCGCCCAGAACCTTGGGCGCTCGGAGTACAGCTATTACTTCGTGCTCAAGGAATACCGGCCGGTGCTGGAGCGATTGGGGACGGTGGTGGAAGTCAGCGACCCGCAGACCGAAGTCGATGCCCTGTACCTCGACTGCCTGTCCCGTGGGGAAGATTGTGTGTTCCTGTCGTTCTCGCCGCCTCATCGCACACCGGTACATTTTGCCTGTCCGACCCTGGCGGTGTTCGCATGGGAGTTCAGTACCATTCCCAACGAGCCATTTGCCGGTGAACCGCACAATGACTGGCGTACCGTATTGCGGGCGTCAGGCGCGGCGATTACCCATTCCAGCTACACCGTCAATGCAGTGCGCGAGGCAATGGGCGCCGATTATCCGATCGTGGCAGTACCCGCGCCGGTGTGGGACCGTTTTGCCTCGCGGGGTGCACAGTTACAGCGCCAGCCGCTGGCCCGTCAGGTGCGATTGAAGATCAGGGGATTGTTGGCAGACAGTCGCCAGCTCGACCTGCGTGCCTTTGGTCCTGCGCATTTGCGCGCCGGCAAAGGTATCGATTTCCAGGCGCCGGCTCGCGAGCATGATTTAGTCCTCGACGGAGTGATCTACACCTCGGTATTCAACCCAAGTGACGGGCGCAAGAACTGGGAAGACATGCTCAGTGCCTTCTGCGTGACCTTCCGCGAGGTGGAAGACGCGACGCTGGTGCTCAAACTGACCCACCACGATGCCGAAGAAGCGCTGACCGACATTCTTCACCACTTGTACAAAAACCAGTCTTATCGCTGCCGTATCGTACTGATTTACGGCTACCTCGCGGATGCGGACTACGAGCGTCTGGTTCAGGCTACCAGTTATGTGGTGAACACATCCTACGGTGAAGGCCAGTGTCTGCCGTTGATGGAGTTCATGTCCTGCGGCAAGCCGGCGGTGGCGCCACGCACCACGGCGATGATCGATTACCTGGATGTCGACAACGCTTTCCTGATCGATACCACTGACGAACTGACCGCCTGGCCTCACGACCCGCGAAGGGCATTCCGCACCCTGCGATACGTCACCAATTGGGCGTCGTTGTGCAGGGCTTATCGGGCTAGCTACGAGGTTGCCAAAGACGATCCCGGGCGTTACGCACAGATGTCCACCCATGCGGTGGCCAGTCTCGAAACCTTCTGCAGCCAGGCAACCGCTGAACAACGCCTTGAAGGATTTTTTGCTCGGCTGTTCAAGGCCCGTGCGGTGTCTGCCATGGAAACCCCCAAGGCATGATCCGCGCACTGATGAAACGCCTGTTTCCAGCGGTGAAATCCAAACCGTTACCGATTGTGCCGAGCCCGGTTTCGCCCAGGGATGTGGGTCTGCACGACGCCGTGCTCGACGGCTGGTTTTCGGGTGACAGCGGTGAGTTGCTCAAGGGCTTCGCCATCACGGCGGACGACACCTTGCTGGACGTCGGTTGCGGTGAAGGTGTGGCGACGTTGTTTGCGGTGCGCCAGGGTGCGTCGGTGATCTTCACCGACAGCGAGCACGACAAGGTCCGCGACCTCGCCCGGCAAGTGGAAGCCCAGTCAGACAAGCCGAGCCTGGGGCTGGTGAGCAACAGCCTGCCGCTGCCCTTGGCCGATGGCTGTGCAAGCAAGGTCGTGTGCATGGAAGTGCTTGAGCACATCGATCAGCCCGAGCCGTTCATGGCCGAACTGGTGCGCGTGGGACGCCCCGGCGCGTTGTACCTGCTGAGTGTGCCGGCGCCGGTAGGTGAACACCTGCAAAAGGGCATCGCGCCCGCTGGCTATTTTCAATCGCCCAACCATGTACAGATCTTCACCCCGGAACGCTTTGCCGCGTTGGTTGAAGACGCTGGGCTGGTGATCGAGCATCGTCAGGCCGCAGGCTTTTTCTGGGTCATGGGCATGATCTTTTTCTGGGCCGGCGAGCGTGCGGCCGGGCGTGACCTGGGCGGGGCGGTGCGTGACCGGATCACGCCACCGTTCTCACCGTTGATGGAGAGTTGGGCGCGTACCTGGCAGGACTTGCTGGCGCAACCCGACGGGCTGGCGATCAAACAGATGCTGGACGGATTCATGCCCAAAAGCCAAGTGATTATTGCCCGTAAACCCTACGCAAGCAGCGACCCCCACACTGGAGCCACCTCATGCTGAGCCTTCTGAAAAAACTTACGGCGGGCAAAAAAACCGCTCCGATGCAGGCAGAAGTTGCGGCAGCCACCCCGCCCAAGGTCGACTCCTACCAGCTGGGCCTGGAAGATGCCATGCTCAGTGGCTGGTTCAATCAGCAAATCCACGAGCTGTATACCGGGTTCAAGATTTCCCCTGAGGACACGGTGTTGGACGTCGGTTGTGGGGACGGCGGCAACGTGCGTTATTGTGCGATGAGCGGCGCGAAAATCATTGTCGCTGACATCGACGCCGCAAAGATTGCAGCTACCGGCGAGCGCCTCAAGGACACCCCGGCGCGTGATGTCGAATGCTATGTCACGGACTGCAACCCGCTGCCATTGCCTGACGCCATTGCCACGCGCATTGTGTCCACCGAAGTGATCGAACACGTGGACGATCCGGCGCAGTTTCTCGCAGAACTGGTGCGGGTTGGCAAGCCAGGCGCCTTGTACTTGCTCAGTGTTCCCCACCCCAGCTCCGAACACCTGCAAAAGGGCATTGCCTCCGAGCAATATTTCCAGAAGCCCAATCACATCCGGGTCATCGGCGAAGAGCAGTTCAAGCAGATGGTTGGTGATGCCGGCCTGGAAGTGATCAGTCACAGCCAGTTCGGCTTCTACTGGTCGATGTGGATGTTGCTGTTCTGGGAGACTAAGGTCGATCTCTACAATGCCGATCATCCGCTGCTCAATCACTGGGCTGAAATGTGGCGGCTGATTCTTGACTCCCCACGCGGTCCGCAGCTCAAGCAGGCGCTGGATGCGGCCGTGGCAAAAAGTCAGGTGATCATTGCCCGCAAGCCGCTGTCTGCCTAGCGCTGAGCAGCCAGGCGCCCGAATGACAACTGCCGGTCAATCAAGCTGACTGGCGGCCGCAGATGAAAACCAATAATGAATGTAGAGCGTTCGATGAGTAGCAAGAAAAACCTGGAAATCGAATACCTGCGTGGCATGGCGATTGGCCTGACCCTCTTCGCGCATCTGTCGATGCTGCTGCCGTTCTACAAAGACTTTTTTTCCCGTGTGTTCAATCTGTATGCCATGGGGTCAGGGGTGGATTTATTTTTCTGCATCTCAGGCTACGTTGTAAGCAAAAGTTATCTGGACTACTTCGACAAACACCGGCAACAGGGTAGCTACGGTCTTGCGACCTTTACCTTCTGGCTGCGGCGTGCGTACCGACTGCTGCCTACAGCTTGGCTCTGGGTACTGATTCCGCTGTTCTTTTCGATTTTCTATAACCAATCCAATGCATTTGATTCCTGGTTCAACAACGTTCGCAGTTTCACAGCAGTTGCCACCTTCAGCGGTAACCTCGCGAATCAATATGGAATGTTGCTGGGTCCCAATTCCGTTTACTGGAGTCTGGCACTGGAAGAGCAGTTTTATTTCATTTTCCCCCTGTTCCTATTGTTGGTTACCTCGCAGCGCTGGCGAGTCATCGTGTTGCTGCTGCTGATTGCTGCGCAGTTCGGTCTTGATCGCAACATGTTCGCTCCTGCCCCGGCGGCCATGCTGTTTTCATTCCGTCTGGATGCCATGATGTGGGGCATTTTACTGTGCATGTTCACCCGCACCGACCTCTACAAACAGATGGAACCGATAGTCCTGCGCAGTAGCCTGCTCAAACGTCTGGGTGTGACTCTGTTCTTGCTTTACATGCTCGGTGCCGCGGGTGCGCAATTGAGTTCGACACCGATTGCCTACGGCCTGGTCGCGATCGTGTCGGTCATTCTCGTTTGGCTGGCCAGCTACCAGAAAGGCTATGTGTTCAGCCCTTCGCCACTGTCTCTTGTGCTGGAATGGCTAGGCTCGCGCTCGTACGCACTGTATGTGATTCATGTGTTTGCCTATCACCTGAGCACTGAAATATGGTCGCGGGTTGCCACGGAACAAGGACTTACACTTGCTCAGGGTTTCACCACCGAACTGCTACTGACAGCGGTGGCAATCATGCTGGTATGCGCTGAGCTGAACTACCGCTTCATCGAAACACCCTTGCGACGCCGGGGTGCGGAAATCGCCCGGCGCAAACTGGCACACCTGGAAACTGAGTCAGCCCCCCAACCGCCTCGCCCGTCAACGCCTGACATTCTCCCCGGCGCGGTGAAAGAGTGAGGCAGGCTCGACATCAGCTTGTAGCGAAAAAGTGATTCTGAGTGGCTAGTGTCAGTCAGTTAAGCGCAATCCATGTGGGGTCGGCGCACGGCCGTCCCCAAAGGTTCCATGCCTTAATGTCTGCGATATTCTTTGTCCGTTGCACGCTGGTACTAGCCGCTTTGCTGCTCAGCGCGTGCCAGCAGCAGGACGCGCCGCCGCTCGATCAACAGCTTTACGTCTGGCAGCGGCAATGGACCGATGCCCATGAGGATGCTCTGGCTCAATCGCGCGGGGACTTTTCGACGTTGCGGGTGTTGGCCTTACAGACTTATCCACAGGCTGGCTGGCGTCGCGCGCGAATCAACCCGGCGCTGTTGAAAAATGATGGTCGCCCGCTGATTGCGGTGATTCGACTCGATGGCCAGCTCAAGAGCCTGGATCAAACCGAAACCATAGCGCAGATCCAGCGTGTAGTAGCTGATTGGCAGGCTCAGGGGCTGACACCGGCGGGCGTCGAAATTGACCACGATGCTGGCACGGCGCGCCTGCCGGCCTACCGTGAGTTTCTCGTTGGATTGCGCAACGTGTTGCCGGCTACGTTGAAACTGAGCATCACGGCGCTGCCGGCCTGGCTCGACAGTCCCGAACTGCCGGGGTTGCTGGCGGTGGTCGACAGCAGCGTGTTGCAGGTGCACGCGGTGAGCAGTCCCGAACACGGGTTGTTTGATCCGGCCCAGGCGAAACAATGGACCGGGCGCTGGAGTCGGATCACTGCGAAACCTTTCTACCTGGCGTTGCCGGCCTACGGTATCGCATTGCTGCCGGGGGACGGCGGGGCGCCGATAGTCGAAAGCGAAGTGCCGTTAGAACGCGTTGGCCAGCGCCGTGAGTTGCTGGCTGATCCGCACCAGTTATCGACACTCGCCAGTCAATTGCGCGCCGAGCCACCGCCCCATCTGGCCGGGTTGATCTGGTTTCGTCTGCCGCTCAAGAGCGATCGACGCGCGTGGAGTCTGGCAACGTTGCGCGCGGTGGCGCACGGTGATCGGTTGGCCAGTCAGCTCGAGCTGAACCTTTCCAGCCATGACGGTCTGTACGACATTGCGGTGAGCAATCGCGGCAACCTCGACGCAGGTCTGCCCGAGCGCGTGACGCTGGCGGTCACTGAATGCGATGCGGTGGATGCGCTCAACGGCTATGCCGTGCAGCAGACACCCGGACAACTCAGCTTTACCCGCCTCAAAGACGGCCGATTGCCGGCAGAGGCCGAACGCACCCTTGGTTGGGCGCGCTGCACAAAAATTGATCAAGGAAGTTCTCATGTCTATCCCTAACTGGCCGCGTCAATTGCTCGCTTTAGGTCTCTGTCTGCCGCTGGGCTGCGCGATGGCTTGTGGGCCTGATTTTCCGCTGCGCTTGCTCGGTGACCGGGCACAGACCCTGGGTGAATTGCCGGAGGGCAGCTTCCGGTTCGAAGTGAATCGCCTGGGCAAATCCATCGCCGGTTTGAAGCCTGCACAGGTCATGACGGGCGACTTTGTTTACGGCGCAGAGAATGATCTTTATGTGCAGGCGCGAAAAACCGCTGAACAGATGGGTTTGAGCGACGCTCAGCGCGCGCAGGTAGCGCAGTTGCGAACACTTCCGGACGCGCAACAAGTGCAAGCCGAGGGCGCCAACCTGCCGCCTGAACTCAGCCTGTACACCGCCGGAGCGGTAGCCTTCAATGCGGGCGAACATGCCGTGGCGGCAGAGTATTTCCGCAAAGTGCTGGCGTTGCCGGCCGATCAGCGGGCGTTGCGCAGCACCTGGGCGGCTTACTCGCTGGGACGGGCCTTGTTCGCCATCAGTCAGGAGGCCAATGACCTCGATGAAACCGGGCGCCGCGAGAGTCTGCAACAGGCCCGTCAGGCCTTTGTGCAGGCTCGCCAGTTGAGTATCGAAGGCTTCAGCGACCCTCAGGAATTGGGCGTCGCCAGCCTCGGCGAAGAAGCGCGGTTGGTACGTCTGGCCGGCGACTGGAACACCGCCGTCGAGCTTTACGCGACCCAAAGCCTGCAAGGCTCGCAAGTCGGTTACAGCTCGCTCAAGCAGTTGATGAATGAACTGGGCGAGATGCCGGAGGCGCAGCTCAACGAGGTACTCAAAGGCAAAGCGGTGCAGCAATTGGTCACGGCGGCGTTGATCAGCCATGTCGGCTGGTCGTACGGTGAACAACCGCCAGCTGAACAAAAAATGATCAAGTCGCTGGTCCAGAGCACCGTTGGCAGTCTGGATAACGCCGACCGTCTGGCGGCGCTGAATTATCAGATCGGTGATTACGTCACCGCCAAAGCCTTGCTCGAACATGCCGGTGACGGCGGCCTGGCCTGGTGGCTGCGAGCCAAAATGGCGTTGCGTGAGGGTGACAAAGCGGCGGCTGCCGGCGCCTATGCCAAGGCAGCCAAAGCCTTCCCGCAGGATGAAAACTGGGGCGATCGCAGGGCGTCCAGCGGCGACTACGAAACGCTCAAACCCGGCTGCCGGGTCGACGGTGAAAGTGCGCTGTTGGCGCTGGAGCGTGGTGATTACCTGCAAGCCTTTGAGCAGCTGTATCGCAGCCAGGATCTCTACTGGGAAGACGCGGCTGTTGTCGCGGAACGGGTGCTTACCGTCGATGAATTGAAGCAGTTTGTCGATCGTCAGGTGCCAGCACCAACGCCGTTGACCCAGCAGGAGCGCGAGCGTTATGTGCCGGTACCGATCGCGGCACGTCTGCGGAACTTGCTCGGGCGTCGGTTGCTGCGTGAAGAGCGCTACGACGAAGCACCGGGGTACTTTGATAATCCTGAGTTGCAAACCAAGGCCAAACATTACGCCGAGCTGCGCCAGGAGGCTGAATCAGCGTGGTGGCCCACTCGTCGTGCAGCGGCTTATTTCAATGCAGGCATGGCTGCTCGTCATTGGGGAATGGAGCTTCTCGGTTACGAAATGGCCCCGGATTACGCGACATTCGATGGCAACTACAGCCTTGAGACAACTGAGTTAAAAGTCGGTCCGCTGATTTCAGAAGGGGAGGTGCAACGCCAGCAGGCCAGCGCAGCCAAACCGGACGAACGTTTCCACTACCGTTACATTGCTACAGGCCTGGCTAGCAAGGCGGCGGACCTGTTGCCCCACAGCAGCGGGGCGTTCGCGGCGGTTCTGTGTGCAGCGGCGGGTTTTGGTACCAGCGTTGAGGAGGAAAAGGCCTTCTACCAACGTTACGTCAAAGAAGGACCTTATGTGGATTGGGCGGTGAACTTCGGGCATCAATGCCCTTATCCCGACTTTCAGAACGCCGATAAACGTTACGTGACTCAAGTCCTGGAGCCCGTGCGTTCAACCTTGCGGCCCTATAAAAAGTGGCTGCAAATGGGGTCTGTGGTGATGTTCACGGCATTGGCCCTGTTGCTGATCAATCGCCACAAGCGCAAGGCCCATCGTTAAGCCTGCTGAACGAACGTCAGGCGCAGTGCAAAACCGATCAGCAGGCTGCCAAACAGCCATTGCTGCATGCGCTGCGCCGAGGGGCTGCGTTCAAGCCAGCGACCGAGCCAGGCACCGATCAGTGCGTAACCACTGTCGAACAGCAAACCGGCCACCACCAGCAACACGCCCAGGGTCGCGAACTGCGTCAGCACCGGCCCTGCCTGCGGGTAGATGAACTGCGGCAACAGCACCGAGCAAAACAGCAGCGCCTTGGGGTTGAGCAGGTTGGTCAACAAGCCGCGCTGGATCGCCGCGCGCCACGCAAGTTTCGCAACGGCTGTGCCGTTGGCATTCAGGTTCGGCAGCATGTTTGAGCGCAAGCATTGAATCCCCAGCCACAGCAGATAGGCCGCGCCGGCCAGGCGCACCACTTCAAAGGTCCAGGGTGCAGCCTTGAATAGCGTCGCCAGGCCCAGCGCTGCCAGCGCAACGTGGCAACCCCGGGCAATCGCCAGGCCAATGGCGGTGGCCAGCGCGGCGGCTTTGCCCTGTCGGGCACCGGTTTGCAGCAGCAGAATCATGTCCGGGCCGGGCAACAGGTAAACCACTGCCAAGGCCAAAAAGAACATCCAGAGTCCTGCCATGCTGCACCCCATTCGTTAGCGATTCGGTGATCAAAGTCTAGGGCCGAAGGGCAGGGCAGGTGGTTGCGTAGTCGCGGCTGGAAACAGCTAGACTTGGCAGCTTCTGCCAATCAATGAATAAAAACAGTCGGGAACTGCCAAACCATGAAACTGGACGCCTACGACCGCCGAATCCTTGCCGCGCTGCAACGCGACGGTCGCCTGAGCAACGTGCAACTGGCGGATGAGATCGGCCTGTCCGCTTCGCCGTGTCTGCGTCGGGTGCGAATGCTGGAAGAGGCCGGGGTGATTCGCGGGTATCAAGCCAACCTGGATCGCGACGAAGTGGGGCTGGGGCTGACCGTGTTTGTCGGGGTCAAGGTCGAGCGCCACAACGACGAAGAGGCCGAAGCGTTTCGACTGGCGGTAACGGCATTGCCCGAGGTGATTTCGGCGTTTCTGGTGTCAGGCGAATCGGATTTTCTGCTGCAGGTGGTGGTGCCGGATTTGCGCGGTTATGAGCGTTTTCTGACCGGCAGTCTGCTCAAGTTGCCGGGTGTGAGTGATATTCGCAGCAACTTCGCAATTCATACGGTGAAAACCCCAGGACCATTACCGCTGGGGCATTTGCCGAGCTGATGCTCAGCCCGGCTACGCTTTCATCTTTATATGTGCGGGTTGGGTGATGGGCGGGGAGCCAAAAATTCACTACCATCGTTATATCGTAACGATTTGCAAAAAATGCAACGGCCTGACGACTTATCCACAGGTCTGGTTCACGTAACAGCAAGTACTGAGGTGGTATGCAAGTCGATCTGGAGGCTGAGGGGACGAACGTGGAAGGACTGCCGCGTTTTCAGCAGGCGGTGTTTCACGGACGTCGGTTGAAGCGGGTGGGCATCGGCCTGGCGAGTCTCGCAGCAGCAGGCTTGTTGTTGGCGTTTTTTGTCGGGCTATTTGCACCGCAATCGATCTGGCCGCCGCTATTGGTCAGTCAGTCTTCGGCGTTGATCGTGGTGGTGGCCGGTTTGCAATCGGCCTGGTGGATCACCCAATGGCGGGCGCGGGCGCTGGTTGAACCGGTGGTTGTGCTGGCTGCGGAGCAGCTCGAACCGATCGAGGCGCTCGGCTGGTATGAGCGACTGTTGGCGCGAGCGGGTGAGCGCTGGATCGGGTTGCTGGCGCAGATCGGCGCACCGACGTTGTGGCTGGCCGGTTGGTCATTGCTGGCGTTGTTCAGCCTCGAACAATTCTGGAACCTGACATTACCCGCCGCTGCACTGGGTCTTTCGGCCAGCGTTGGGGCGGCGCTATCGTTGTTGCTGGCGTTCGGCTTGCTGGTGTGCGAGCGCCAACTGACTCAGGAAGTTCCCGCGCAATGGCCCGAAGCCGGGCAGTTGGCGCAGCTCACTCGCGTGGCGATCATCTGTCTGGTGACCGGCGCATTCTGCCTGTTGTTCAGCAGCGAAACTGCTGTCTGGCCGGTGCGTCTGGCGGTATTGATCGGTCTATTGCCGGGGCTGGTCGCCGCAGAGTTGTTGCTGCGTGCGGTGTTGTCGTTGTTCAGTCCGCGTCGCGATCTGCTCGAACCGACGTTGCTGGCGCGCAGTTTTGTCGCGGACATGTTGCGCTGGCCACCACAACCTTTGTTGGCGTTGCAGCACGAATTGCATAACCGCTTTGGTATCGATCTGCGACAGATCTGGGCTTTCACTTACATGCGTCGGGCCTTCTTGCCTGTGCTGAGCGTGGTGCTGTTCGTGGGTTGGCTGCTCACCGGGATTCACGAAATACCGCTGCAAGGGCGGGGGATCTACGAGCGCTTTGGCAAGCCGGTGCAGGTGTTTGGCCCGGGTTTGCATGCCGGTTTGCCTTGGCCGTTGGGGCGGGTGCTGAGTGTCGAAAATGGTGTGGTTCACGAATTGGCGACCAGCGTCGGTGACACGCCAGCGGTGACGGTGGCCGATCCTGCGGAAGGGCCCGCGCCGGCGATTGCCAACCGGTTGTGGGACGCCAGCCACGTGAATGACAAGTCCCAGGTGATTGCCAGTAGCAGTAACGATAAACAGAGCTTCCAGATCGTCAACATGGACGTGCGTTTTGTCTACCGCATCGGTTTGAGCGATCAGGCCGCGTTGGCGGCGACCTACAACAGCACCGATGTACCTACACTGATTCGCAGCACCGCGAGCCGGATTCTGGTACACGACTTTGCCTCGCGGACCCTCGACGGTTTGCTCGGCGCAGATCGGGTAGGGCTCGCCGAAGACATTGGTCGTGCCGTGCAGGCTGATTTGCAGAAACTCGACAGTGGCGTGGAAATCCTCGCCACGGTCGTCGAAGCGATTCACCCTCCGGCCGGCGCTGCCAACGCCTATCACGGCGTGCAAGCGGCGCAGATCGGCGCGCAAGCATTGATCTCGCGCGAGCGTGGCGCAGCTGCCGAGCAGACCAATCAGGCGCAGTTGCAGGCCAGTGTCGCCCATGACCAGGCGCTGGCTACGGCCCGCGAAGTCAACGCTACGGCCCAGGCCGCCGACCTGCGCTTCGCTGCCGAGCGCAAAGCCTACGCCGTAGCCGGTCGGGCCTTTGTGCTGGAGCAATATTTCGCACAACTGAGCCAAGGATTAGCCAACGCCAAAGTACTGGTCCTCGATCATCGTCTGGGCGGCAACAGTACGCCGACCATCGACTTACGCAGCTACACGTTACCCGCCACCTTACCGACTGACACTTCGCCGTCACGTCAACCCGTTCAGTCAGGAGCCGCCAATTGAGCCCGTCGCATTCCCACGAGCCGCATGATCATCACGACCACGCCGGCCACGACCATGGCCATGGCGGGCATCATCACGGCCATCACCATCATCACCATGGCGACCAGCAAGAGGCGGGCCCCTTCCCGTGGCGACGCATGGGCTGGGCGGCGCTGCTGGTGCTGTTTGCCATTGCGGCGGCGAGCCTGGTGCAAGTGCGTTCGGGCGAGGCGACGGTGATTACCCGTTTCGGCAATCCTTCGCGGGTGCTGCTGGAGCCCGGCCTCGGTTGGCGCTGGCCGACACCGTTCGAGGCGGCGATTCCGGTCGACCTGCGTCTGCGCACCACCTCCAGCGGTTTGCAGGACGTGGGCACGCGCGATGGTTTGCGGATCATCGTTCAGGCTTATGTCGCGTGGCAGGTGCAGGGTGATCCAGACAATGTGCAACGCTTCATGCGAGCGGTGCAGAACCAACCGGACGAAGCAGCGCGGCAGATTCGTACGTTTGTCGGCTCCGCGCTGGAAACCACTGCCAGCAGTTTCGACCTGGCCAACCTGGTGAACACCGACGCCAACCAGGTGCATATCGCTGATTTCGAGGCGCAACTGCGCAAGCAGATCGATCAACAGCTGCTGACCACTTACGGCGTGCGTGTGCTGCAAGTGGGTATCGAACGGCTGACATTGCCGTCAGTGACCCTGACTGCCACCGTCGATCGTATGCGCGCCGAGCGTGAAACCATTGCCACCGAACGCACGGCCATCGGCAAGCGCGAGGCGGCGCAAATCCGTTCTGCCGCCGAGCGCGATGCGCGCATCGTCCAGGCCGACGCCACAGTGAAGGCTGCGGACATCGAGGCTCAATCGCGGGTTGAAGCCGCGCAAATCTACGGCAAGGCTTACGCGGGTTCGCCGCAGTTGTACAACTTGCTGCGTTCGCTGGACACCTTGGACACGATGGTAAAGCCGGGCACAAAGCTGATTCTGCGTACCGATGCTGCGCCATTCCGAGTGTTGGTTGATGGACCGCCGACGCTGGATAACAAATCTGGGTCGCAGCCATGAGTGTGGTTCCACGTGGAACAAATGAACTCGACAGCCCGTGGATTCAGGCGGGGCGTCTGGCATTTCTCGCGCTTTATGCGGTAACGGTGTTGGCTGCGTTGGCTTGGGCTTTCTCCAATGTGCGGCAGATTGATCCGCAGAATCGCGCCGTGGTGATGCACTTCGGCGCGCTGGATCGCATCCAGAACGCCGGCTTGCTGTTGGCGTGGCCGCGTCCGTTCGAGCAGGTGATTTTGTTGCCGGCAGCGGATCGGGTGATCGAACGGCGGGTGGGAAATCTGCTGCGCTCCGATGCTGCGCTGCAAGGTGAGCGTGTGGCGAATTTCGCCAATCCACTGAGCGATGCGCTGGCCGGCTCTGGGTATTTGCTCACTGGCGATTCGGGCGTGGTGCAACTGGATGTTCGGGTGTTTTACAAAGTGACCGAGCCTTACGCCTTCGTCCTGCAGGGTGAACATGTGCTGCCGGCGCTGGATCGTTTGGTGACTCGCAGTGCGGTGGCGCTGACGGCTGCACGAGACCTGGACACCATTCTGGTCGCTCGGCCGGAGTTGATCGGTGCCGACAATCAGGCCGCCGAACGTCGCGAACGTCTGCGCGGTGATCTGGTGCAAGGGATCAATCAGCGCTTGTCCGAGTTAGCCGCGACGGGGTTGGGACTGGGGATCGAAGTCGCCCGGGTCGACGTGCAATCGAGTCTGCCCGAACCGGCGGTCAATGCTTTCAACGCGGTACTGACTGCCAGTCAGCAGGCAGATAAGGCCGTGGCGAACGCACGTACTGAAGCCGAAAAACTTACTCAGACCGCGACCCAACAAGCTGATCGCACGCTGCAAGTGGCTCACGCTCAAGCAAGTGAACGCCTGGCCAAAGCGTCGGCCGACACTGCCACGGTGCTCAGCCTGGCCCAGGCACAACAGAAGGGCAGCGACCCGGAAATGCTCCTGCGGATCTATCGCGAGCGTATGCCGAAAATTCTCGGTCAGGCCGGTTCGGTTACCACGGTCAACCCTAAAGACGATTCCCGCCTGATCATTCAGGGAGCCGAACAATGACCGTTCAAACCGCCGCCGCGCCAAGCATGTTGAGCACGGCTGAACAACGCAGCGCCGCACGCCAGTTGACCCTGGCGATGCTCGCTTTGGGCTTGCTCGGCCTGGGGCTGGTCTGGCGCTGGTTGTCGCCGGAGCAAACCGGTGTCAGCCAGTTATTGCTCGGGTTGGCTTCGTTGCTGGTGGCCGTTCCGGTCATGCGTTCGGCTTGGTACAGCCTGCGCTATCCGAGCCTGCACGGAATCACCGATCAACTAATCGCCTTGGCGATGATGGGCGCCTGGGCGACGGGAGATCTGCTGACCGCGGCCTTGTTGCCAATCATCATGATCTTCGGCCATGTCCTGGAAGAGCGCAGCGTGATTGGCTCTCAGGAAGCGATCCACGCGCTGGGCCGTCTGACGCGCAGCCACGCACGCAAGGTTCAGGCCGATGGCTCGATTATCGAAATCGACAACGCTACGCTGAAGGCTGGAGACATCGTCGAAGTGCGCGCAGGCGATCGAGTCCCAGCGGATGGGCGGGTGTTGTCCGGTCAAGCGAGCCTGGACACTGCGCCGATTACCGGTGAGTCGGTGCCGCTTGAGGCCATCGTCGGCATGCAAGTGTTCGGCGGGGCGATCAACCTCGATGGTTTGCTGCGGTTGGAAGTGACCCGCACCGGCAACGAATCGACCCTCGGCAAAGTCATCGCGCTGATGCAAAGTGCCGAGCGCTCCAAGCCACCGATCACCCGTTTGCTGGAACGCTACGCCGGCAGCTACATGGTGCTGGTGTTGCTGTTGGCCGCAGTGACCTGGTTCGTCACCAATGATGCGCAAGCAATGCTCGCGGTACTGGTTGCCGCCTGCCCATGTGCATTGGTGCTGTCGGCCCCGGCCACGGCGATTGCCGGGATCGCCGTGGCTGCGCGCCATGGCATCCTGATTCGCAGCTCGGCATTCCTCGAAGAGTTGGCGGACCTGACGTCGTTGGTGGTCGACAAGACTGGCACCCTGACGTTTGGCACGTTGCGTTTGCAGTCGATCGACAGCCCGGTCGAGGACCGCAGCACCTTACTGAAACTGGCCGCCAGCCTCGGTTCGGCCAGCAGCCACCCGGTCAGTCGGGCATTGGCCGGGTTGGTCGCTCAGGAGCATTTCCTGTTGCTGTCGGATATTCGGGAACGCCAGGGTTTGGGTGTGGTGGCGATGACCGAACAGGGCGAAGCGGCGCTCGGCCGACCTGAATTGTTTGCGCAGTTGGGCATCGCCACCTCGACGGTGCCGGTGCACGATGGGCCGATTGCCGGTCTGGCATTGGATGGGCGTTTCCTCGCGTGGCTGTTGTTGGCAGACAGCATCAAACCGGAAGCGCGTTTTGCCATGAGAGAACTGCGCGAACTGGGCCTTGGCCGGCAGTTGTTGTTGACCGGTGATCGACAAAGCGTCGCCCACAGCCTGGCCCATGAAGTCGGCATCAGCGATGTCGAGGCGCAAGCCTTGCCGGAAGACAAACTCAATCGCGTCCTGACTGAAATCGACAATGGTTTCCGGCCGATGGTGGTCGGCGACGGCATCAATGATTCGTTGGCGCTGAAGGCTGGCGTGGTCGGAGTGGCCATGGGCGCGGGCGGGGCAGACATCGCCCTGGCCTCGGCCGACATCGTATTGATCGGCAGCGATCTGCGTCGACTCGGGACTTGCGTACGCCTGAGCCGCCAGTGCCGGCAGACCTTGCAGGTCAATGTGATCATCGGTCTGGGCTGGACGCTGGCGATCGTCGCGTTCGCCGCGTTTGGCTGGCTGGGAGCGGCAGGGGCGATGATCGCTGCGGTCCTGCATAACCTGAGCACGTTGCTGGTGTTGGGCAATGCCGGGCGTTTGTTGCGGTTCCAGGAGCCGCTGCTGAAGCTGAAAGAAGAAGGTTGAGGACGTGGCCGGTCAGTTCGTAACGCGACCTGTAGCAGCTGGCGAACTGTGCGCACAATTGACAGTCAACTGTGAAGAGGGCGCACCTCTTCAGGTCGTTACGTGGCTGAAACAGTGGGTTTACGACAGCTTGTTGCTCTATCGTGACTCATAGGAAAAGGCTATTAAATCGATAGCCAGCTAATTTTCCACAATGGTCTACCCTCAAATCAGACGTCTGAAACAAGGGGGACTATTCATGCTCGCGCAACTGCCACCGGCCCTACAGAATCTGCAATTACCGCTTCGCTTGCGACTCTGGGACGGCCATGAATTTAATCTGGGCCCTGCGCCCAGCGTCACGATTGTGGTCAAGGACCCACAAATGGTGTCTCAATTCACCCACCCAAGTCTCGACCTGCTGGGCGCCGCTTTCGTTGAGGGCAAGCTCGAACTTGAAGGCCAGATCAGCGATGTGATCCGGGTATGTGATGAGTGGAGCCAAGCGTTGCTGGATGATGCCGACGGCAAGCAGCCGGTGCGCTCTGTCCATGACAAAGCCACCGACGCGGCGGCGATTTCCTATCACTACGACCTCTCGAATGCTTTCTATCAGCTCTGGCTCGACAGTGACATGGCGTATTCCTGCGCTTACTTCGAAACCGGCAGCGAAACCCTGGAACAGGCCCAACAAGCAAAATTCCGCCACCTGTGTCGCAAACTACGGCTACAACCCGGCGAATACCTGCTGGATGTCGGCTGCGGCTGGGGAGGGTTGGCGCGTTATGCGGCGCGAGAGTTCGGGGTGAAAGTATTTGGCATCACCCTTAGCAAGGAGCAGTTGGCATTGGCCCGGGAGCGGGTGATCGCTGAAGGTTTGCAGGATCAGGTTGAGCTACAACTGCTCGATTACCGCGATCTGCCTCAGGATGGGCGGTTCGATAAAGTCGTGAGTGTCGGCATGTTCGAACACGTCGGGCACGCCAACCTGGCGGAGTACTGCAAGACATTGTTCGGTGCCGTGCGTGAAGGCGGCCTGGTGATGAACCATGGCATTACCGCCAAGCACACAGATGGCCGGCCGGTCGGACGCGGAGCGGGTGATTTCATCGAGCGCTACGTATTCCCTAACGGGGAATTACCGCACCTGTCGATGATTTCGGCTGAAATCAGTGAAGCGGGGCTGGAGATCGTCGACGTCGAAAGCCTGCGTCTGCATTACGCACGCACGCTGGACCACTGGAGCGAGCGGCTGGAGGACAACCTTGAAGCCGCTTCCAAAGAGGTGCCGGAGCAGGCGCTGCGGATCTGGCGACTGTACCTGGCAGGCTGCGCCTATGCGTTCGCACGAGGCTGGATCAACTTGCACCAGATCCTCGCGGTCAAGACCCATCCCGACGGCAGCCATGAGCTACCGTGGACGCGTGACGATATCTACAACCCTTAAAGGATCGGCGAGATAAGCCGGGCGACCCGCATGCCAAGCTGTTGCAGGCGGTGGGTCTTCCGGCTTTCGCCTTTGGCAATTTCGTGGGCCTGAGCAAAGTCGTCGTTGAGCATATGTTCCACCAAACCTGCGAATTCGCTGTCGACGGTCAGTAGCATGACTTCGAAGTTGAGCCGGAACGAACGGTTGTCCAGATTCGCACTGCCGATGGCCGTGATCTCACTGTCGATCAGCACGACCTTCTGATGCAGGAAGCCCGGTTGGTAACGGAATACCCGAACCCCGGCGCGTACCGCTTCGAAAGCGTACAGGCTGGAGGCGGCATAGACGATCCGGTGATCCGGTCGAGATGGCAACAGGAGCCGCACATCGACACCGCGCAGCACCGCCAGGCGTAGCGCGGCAAATACCGCTTCATCGGGTATGAAATACGGGCTGGTGATCCACACGCGTTCGGTCGCGGAGTGGATGGCTTCAACGAAAAACAGCGAGCAGGTTTCGTAAGGGTCCGCCGGTCCGCTGGCCAGTAGTTGGCAGAGTACGCCGTCATCGGGGTAGCTCTGTGGCAGTATCAGCGGTGGCAGTTTTCGGGAGGCCCAGAACCAGTCTTCCGCGAAAGACTCCTGCATGCACGCAACCACGGGGCCGCTGACGGCGATATGCGTATCGCGCCACGGTGCCAGCGGTGGTTTCTGGCCCATGTATTCGTCACCGACGTTATGCCCGCCGACAAAGCCCAGCGCGCCGTCGACCACGACAATCTTGCG
This sequence comes from Pseudomonas sp. GW822-FHT04C11, assembly GCF_058800905.1. Classification (NCBI taxonomy): domain Bacteria; kingdom Pseudomonadati; phylum Pseudomonadota; class Gammaproteobacteria; order Pseudomonadales; family Pseudomonadaceae; genus Pseudomonas; species Pseudomonas sp. GW822-FHT04C11. The sequence continues at coordinate 169,169 of NZ_JBXAMS010000007.1, forward strand.
ATGGTTACGGAAGTTCACCTGGAACCGATTGAGCCAGCCACTGCGTGTGGCAAACGCTTCGACCTGCACCCCGGCATCACGCAAGGGTTGAACATAGCTGTGAGGCAGGGAATGGCTACCGATCCGATCGTAGAGCAGGTAAATAGCGACGCCTTCAGCGGATTTTTCCATCAGCAGTGTTTGCAGGCGTCGGCCGAGCTGGTCGTCATGGACGATGAAAAACTGAATCAACACGGCTTCACGGGCGGTGCGTATCGCTTCGAAAATCGCATCAAAGGTTGCCTGGCCGTTGATCAATAGCCGTACCTGATTGTTTGCCAGGCACGGCATCCGCCCCAGCTTCGGCATCGCCCGCAACGAGGTGTAGGCTTTGGAGGCGCGGGCGGTCAGCGCTTCCTCGATCCACGGACGCCAGTTCAGGTCGGCGATGGCCTTGTGCATTTCTTCGTTGGCTTGCCGACGAGCCTTGATATAAGCGTCGAAGGTGCTGCGACCGAAGACCAGATAAGGGATCAGCGTCAGGTAAGGTATGAAGACCAGTGACAAGGCCCAGGCAATCGAGCCTTGAGCGGTCCTGACGGTCAATACGGCGTGAATGGCGGCGATCGTGCCCAGTGAGTGGATGAGCGCGATCAGATACGCGAAAAGATGGGGTCCAAAAAAATCCATGGGGCAATCATGCTCCTGACAATTCAATGCTTAACAGACCATGTTCCACGGTGAATGTCGCTATTTAATTAGACATGCAACCGAAGTAGATTGGCGACGTCTAACGGGCACTATTGTCTAGGAGTTACTCGATGAACGTACGTCTGCTGGGTTTGGCCATGGCTGTTGGCTTGTCACTTCCTGTGGTCGCTCAGGCGCAGATGCTGCAACCGGGTTTGTGGGAGTTGACCTCAAGCAACATGAAGGTCGATGACCAGAACCTCCCGGATCTGCAGTTGATCCTTAACCAGTTGGGCAGCCAGATGACGCCGGCACAAAAGGCTGCACTGGAGAAACAGGGCATCACCATGGGGGGTAAAGGGATTCGTGTGTGCCTGACCCAGGCACAGGTTCAATCCGACACCATTCCCCTGCAAGACCCACAGTCAGGCTGCACGCAGCAGGTCACCGACCGCAGCGGCAACCAGTGGAAATTCCGCTTCAGCTGCCCGAAAGCCCAGGGCGCCGGTGTTGCTACGTTCCTTAGCGATCGCGAATTCAACACCACGGTCAACGGCACGTTCAACGCCACCGGCATTCAGCAAAAGGGCAGCATGGATACACGCGCCGTGTGGCTGGGACAGGATTGCGGAACGGTCAAACCTCGCGCTTGATCTCTATTGCTGGCAAGGCTGCGGCCTTGCCAGCGACAGCGTCCACTTCGATCCGCAGCCGCTCACACACCACTTCAACACTCATCCGCCCAAAATCCTCGCCCTTGCCGCTGCGCAAACTGACGAATCCGCCGTCCATTTCCTTGTCACCGATCACCAGCAAGTAGGGCACCGCCAGCAGAGTGTGGTGGCGAATCTTGTTCCCGATGTTTTTCTTGCGTAGATCGGAGTTGGCGCGAAAACCTGCGCGACGCAGTGCTTCGGTGACTGATTGTGCGTAGCCGATCTGACGCTCATCGATGTTCACGACGACTACCTGTTGCGGGGCTCGCCATTCATCGAGCTCCTGCTGACTAGCCCAGCACACGCCGTAAATCCGTTGCCGCGATGTTCCGCAAAGATGGGCCAGGGTGAACGCCTGCAATACTCTGGTTGAAGGTACGTACGGACCATCACCCATCTCTTCGAAGTTCCCCTGCCGAGATTGCGACAGCACGTAATTGATCGAGTGGTTGGTGGTTGCCAGGGCGTACATCCGCGCTTCGATCAGCTTCAGGTCGTCAAGCTGTAACGATTGTTCGTGGGTAAGTTCACAGTAAAAACCATCACCGACAACCGCACCTGCGTACAGCTTTACCTCGGTATAGAGCTGCCTGATCGCCATCGCCAACAAGCGCACGCAAGACCGGCGAAGGATCTCCAGACCTTCCGGTTCCTGCGGTGTGACGATGTTCACCCGTGCGTCCTGACTGATCACGAATGCACAATCCACCAGCGTGCCATTCACCCGGCCGGCGACCGCCGCTTTAGCCAGGCCAATACCAATGCTGGCTGCAACTTCAAATACCGAGAGTGGTTGGTCGTACTCGCGCAGCGAGCCGTCAGGCAGGGTGATGTGAATCATCGTCGGTTTTCCTGGGTGTCTCATGCAAAACGCTATTCAACGCATAAACCGTAAGGGCAAACCCTGACAGTCTTCATTTAGACGTTCGGCGTGCCAGGCAATTTGCCCCGAAACCAATGTCGTGCTGACGCTGTGTCGAAAGTGCTGCCCGGCGAACGGTGTCCAGCCGCATTGAGCGAGAATCGGCTGCTGGGAAACAGCTTTGCCGGCAGGCTCTGGTTTGATCAAAACGAGGTCGGCCCAATAACCTTCACGCAGGTAACCGCGATCCGGTATGGCAAACAGATCGGCCACGCGATGGCTGGTTTTGGCCACCAGGGTGGTCAGTGGAATCAACTGATCGGCCACCAGTTCCAGCAGCGCGGGGAGGGCGTGTTGTACCAGCGGCAACCCGGAAGGTGCCTGTCGGTAGGGCAACTGTTTTTCAGCCCAGGTGTGGGGCGCGTGGTCGCTGCCGATGATGTCCAGTCGGCTGCTGAGCAACGCTTGGCGCAATGCATCGCGGTCAGCTTGAGTCTTGATCGCCGGGTTGCACTTGATGAGATTACCCAGGCGCAGATAGTCGCGATCATCGAACAGCAAGTGATGCAGGCAGACTTCGGCGCTGATGTGTTTTTCCTTCAGCGGTTTGTCTTCGAACAAGGCCAGTTCGCGAGCAGTGGTCAGGTGCAAAACATGCAATCGAGTGCCGTGTCGTTTGGCCAGATCGACCGCCATTGAGGAGGAGCGAAAGCACGCCTCGGCATCGCGAATCAGCGGATGAGCCGCAACGGGAATGTTCTCCCCGAACAGTTCGGCAAGGTTGTTTTCGTTGGTCTGAATGCTTGGCGTGTGTTCGCAATGGGCTAGCAGGATCGTCGGAACCTCGGCAAAAAGCCGTTCAAGAATTTTCGGGTCGTCCACCAGCATGTTGCCGGTGGAGGCGCCCATGAAGACTTTGACCCCGGCGACCTCGCAGGGGTTGAGAGCTGCGACAGTGTCGAGGTTGTCGTTGCTGACGCCGAAGTGAAAGCCGTAATTGGCCACCGAGTGGATCGCCGCCCGGCGCTTTTTTTCGGCCAGTGCATCGAGCGTCAGGGTTGCCGGTCGGGTGTTGGGCATGTCCATGAAACTGGTGATACCCCCCGCTACGGCTGCCCGCGATTCGGTATGGATGCTGCCTTTGTTCGGTGCACCCGGATCACGAAAGTGCACCTGGTCGTCGATCATTCCCGGCAGCAACCATTGGCCATTGGCGTCGATTTCCAGCGTCGCGTTTTCACCTTCGATGCTGCTGGCGATCTTCACAATGCGCCCGTGATCCACCAGCAGATCGGCGTCGAACTCGCGGCCTTCATTGACCAGTCGGGCGTTGCGAATCAGCACGCTGCTCATGCTCAAAACTCGTTCTGCAGGGCTTTGTAGCCGCGCACCAGATCGACGTTGGTGCGCGCCACGTCCTCAGAAAACTCTGAGGCGCTGATGCTGACCGGCGGAAACTGCGACAAGTCGGTTTTGGGGCCGATGCGTGTGGTGGACGGCACATAGAAGTCGGCCGGCAAGTCTCGCCCGTCGACCACCGAGTTGTGCCGCACCACGCAGCCGTCGCCGACCGCACAGTTGAACAGCACGCTGTTGAAACCGATGAACACCCGGTTCCCGACGGTGCACGGGCCATGGACGATGGAGCGGTGAGCGATGGAACTGAACTCGCCGATGGTCACCGCTGCACCGGATTTGGAGTGGATCACCACACCATCCTGAATGTTCGAGTTGGCGCCGATGGTGATCGGTTTCATCTCGCCCGAGTCATCGACTTCATCAGCACGGATCACCGCATAAGGACCGACGAAGACGTTCTCGCCAATCACTACCTTGCCGCAGATGATCGCGGTTTTATCGACGTAGGCGGACTCGGCAATCCGCGGTAAATCACCGGACGGGTTCTTGCGGATCATGGCGTGCTCAAGGCGTTGTAAAGCGTGTTGAGGTTGTATTCGAACAGCCCGGAAAAGGTGCTGGCCGGACCTTCGGCGGCGAGTGCATCCGAGTACAGGGTGCCGCCAATGTGCGCGCCGCTTTCATCGGCGATTTGCTTGAGCAGGCGGGCGTCCTTGATGTTTTCCATGAACACCGCTTTGACCTTGGCCTGACGGATCTGGGTGATCAATGCGGCCACTTCGGCGGCAGACGGTTCGCGTTCGGTGGACAGGCCTTGAGGTGCCATGAAGTCGATGCCGTACGCTTGACCCAGATAGCCGAAGGCGTCATGAGACGTAACGATCTTGCGGTTGCCCGGAGGCAATGCGCCGAGCTTGGCTTTGGCTTCGGCCAGCAGACGGTAGATCTGTTTCAGGTAGGTCTGGCTGTTGTGTTCGTAGTCGGATTTGTTCGCCGGGTCTGCGGCGATCAGCGCCTTGGTGATGTTGTTCACATAGAGTTCGGTATTCGCCAGATTGTGCCAGGCATGCGGGTCGGGGAGGGTCTCGCCGTTCTCGTTCATGGTCCTTGGAATCACCCCGCGGCTAGCGGTGATTACTGGGGTTTTGGTGGCAGTGCTGGCAACCATGCGGTCCAGCCACGGCTCGAAACCGAGGCCGTTCTTGAAGATCAGCTTGGCTTTGAGCAGGGCCTTGGCGTCGTCCGGAGTGGGCTCGTAGGTATGAGCGTCAGCGTCCGGGCCGACCATGTTGGTGATCTGGATGTGTTCGCCGCCGACCTGATGAACCATGTCGGCAAGGATGCTGAAGCTGGTGACCACCGGGAGCTTTTCGGCTGCCGATGCCGTTGAAAGCGACATCGACAACCACACACTGAATAGCACGAGTAGAGCGCGCATCGGGAAACACCTCATTGGGACGTGAGCAAAGGCGGGCGCCGCAGCAGTCCGTGCACCGGACCGAACACCACGGATAGCAGGTACAACGCGCCGGCTACCAGCACGATGGCCGGGCCGCTGGGCAGCGAGTAGTAGAACGACAGCAACAGACCGAACCATACCGAGAGACAGCCGAGCAGCCCGGCGATGGCCATCAACATTGGCAAGTGACGGCTCCAGAAGCGTGAAGCAGCGGCCGGCAACATCATCAAACCGACCACCATCAGTGCGCCGATGGCCTGGAAACCGATCACCAGATTCAGCACCACCAGGGTCAAAAACACGCCGTGTGCCAAAGGGCCAAGACGGCTGACGGTTTGCAGAAACAGTGGGTCGAGGGTGTCCAGCAGCAGTGGCCGATAGATCAGCGCCATGGCGATCAGGCTGATCCCCGAGACCCAGAGCATGCCGGTTAATGTTGGGCCATCGACAGCCAATGCCGAGCCGAACAACAGGTGGAGCAAGTCGAGGCGTTTGCCGGCTATCCCCAGAATCAGCACGCCACTGGCCAGCGAGATGGGGTAGATCGCCGCCAGGCTGGCGTCCTCCCGAAGGCCAGTGCGGCGAGTGATCCACGCTGCCAATCCGGCCATGCTCAGCCCCGCGCCGAGGCCACCGATGGTCAGTGCTGGCAAGCTCAAACCGGCGAACCAAAACCCTAATGCGGCGCCAGGCAAGATGCCGTGAGCCACGGCGTCGCCGATCAGGCTCATGCGCCTCAGGATCAGAAACACCCCAAGCGGTGCGGTGCTGCAAGCCAATACCAGACCGCCGATTAGAGCTCGGCGCATGAACACGAATTCGTGGAACGGTTGCCAAAGTTGCGCAGCGACGAGCATTACGCCACCTGCGTATGTGGTTGCTGGAGGATCAGTTCACGGCTCGGCGCCAGGACACAGCCCGAGCTTTTGATCAGCAATGCTTGAGGAATGTGTTGGCGAACCGCAGCCAGGTCATGACACACCACGACCAGCGTTCGGCCCTCGTTGTGCCAGCTGTGGATGTGTTTCCACAGCAGCGCCTGGCCGAGTTCGTCCAGTGCGGCGTGAGGTTCGTCGAGCAGCAACAGTGGCGCTTCGGCGAGGCTCAGACGAGCGAGCAGGGCGCGTTGCAATTCGCCGCCCGACAGCGCCATCAACGGGCGTTGTTCCAAACCGTTCAGACACCAGTCGTTCAGCACGCTGTCGAGGCGTTGGCGGCGAACGTCCGGAGTTTGTTTGTTGCCCCAGAATCCGGCACTCACCAACTCTTGCAGGCTGATGGGGAACTGTCGGTCGAGGTGCTGTTGTTGTGGCAAAAAGGACAAGCCACCTCGTGGTGAAACATCGAGGACGACTTTACCTGCTAGCGGCTTTTGCAGACCGGCGATGACTTTCAGCAAGCTGCTTTTGCCCGAGCCGTTGGCACCAATGATTGCGGTCAGGCTGCCGCGGGGCAAATTGAAATCGAGGGCGGGAGTGAGCGGTTGACCGGGCGCACCCCAGCGGAGCCTTTGGCAGCGAATCATGCGGCCTCCCAGTTCCAACGACTTTCAGCGACTGCATCGTGGGCGTGCAGACTTTCAGCGTGAACCACGCGCAACTGAAATGCCTTGATGCCGGGAGAGCGTTTCAACGCCAGATTCAAACGTCGTGCAGCGTCTTCGCAGAACATCAGGTTCTGGCCATTCGCGAGAGCGAAGGCTTGTTCGTCGGCACGCTTTACTGCGGTTTGAACGGCGGTGCCGAGCGCGGCTTCCGCATCATTGATCGCCGCGATCAAGGGCAGATCGTCCAGATAGTCATCCAGTCGTAGCCGCAATTGCGCACTGCTGCGTTGGCTGTGGGGCGTCGCGACGATGCCTTTTGATGATCCGAGCCAAGTCAAAACGTCGGCGTGCTGCAACGGTTTGTTGGCAAAGTCATCGATGAATTGCTGCTGAATAAGTTGTCTCGACAGTGCGGCTGAACAGGGGCATGTGGACGAATAAAGAACTTCAATTTTAAGTTCCACGTGGAACACTGTGTTTTCCAAGCGCGCTTCGATGCTGATCGGATAGCTTTTCCAGCCGGCCAAAGGGCTGATCAGGGCTGGGCGTTTGAGCAGTAAATCAGCGTGAATGCGCAGGTAAGCGGCATTGGATAAACCCTCGTGGCTGTCGAGGAAACGTTGCAGAACTTGCCGCAATAACGCCGGGGTGAGGCTTTCTTGCTCCAGCATCTCCAGCGCCAGATACAGCCGCGACATATGAATGCCACGCGCTTCGCCATCATCGAGACTGACGCCCGCGTCGGCTCTTGCGCTTAATCGCTGACCGTCGAACACAACAGGAAGAGCAATGCCGCACATGCCCACCCATTCGAGTGGCAAGGCTTGGCGTGAGGCCTGCGCGGCGATATCCGGCAAAGTCAGCGCATTCATGAGCAGGTCCATCGTTGGAAATATTTTGCCATGTTATATTATAACAATACAGTCGACGATACCTTTTTCTCGAGCGGTCTTTCACTATGCACAGGCGACAATTGCTCAACCTGTTGTTGGCCAGCGCTGCGCTGGTTTTACCCTTCGGCGTGTCGGCCACGCAGATCCGCAATGCACGGCTCTGGCGTTCGGATGACAAGCTTCGCCTGGTACTCGATCTGAGCGGACCGGTGCAGTACAAAACCTTCTCGTTGAGCGCGCCCGAGCGACTGATCATCGACTTGAGCGGTGCGCAGCTCAGCGGTGACTTCAGCCAATTGGCGCTCACCAACACGGTGATTCGTTCGATCCGTTCCGGGCACTTCGGACAAGGCGATACGCGGATCGTGCTCGACCTTACCGGTCCGGTGCGGCTCAATAGTTTTCAACTGCCGCCACAGGACGGGCAGGGCCATCGTCTGGTGCTCGACCTGCTTAACGCCGCGCCCGTGCAGATCGCTGCGGCGGCACCTTTGGTCCAGCGAGAAACACCGGCTGACAAGGCTCACCCCAAGCGCGACATCATCGTCGTGGTCGACCCTGGCCATGGCGGCAAGGACCCCGGCGCAATTGGCGCCAAAGGCGAGCGCGAGAAGGACGTGGTGCTGTCCATCGCACAATTGCTGGCCAAGCGCTTGAAGCGCGAAAAAGGTTTTGATGTGAAATTGGTGCGCAACGACGACTTCTTCGTGCCGCTACGCAAGCGCGTGGAGATCGCCCGTACGCACAAGGCCGACATGTTCATCTCGGTGCACGCCGACGCGGCGCCACGGCTCACGGCTTCTGGCGCTTCGGTTTATGCATTGTCCGAAGGTGGCGCGACCTCGGCCACGGCGCGTTTCATGGCGCAACGGGAAAACGGCGCGGACTTGCTGGGGGCGAGCAGTCTGCTCAACTTGAAGGACAAGGATCCGATGCTCGCCGGGGTGATACTCGACATGTCGATGAACGCCACCATCGCCGCCAGTTTGCAGCTTGGCAGCACGGTACTTGGCAGCTTGGCAGGCATTACCACGTTGCATCAGAAACGTGTGGAACAGGCCGGATTTGCGGTGCTGAAGTCACCGGATGTGCCATCGATCCTGGTCGAGACCGGCTTCATTTCCAACGCCCGCGACAGCCAGAGGCTGGTGACGGCGCGGCATCAAAAGGCGGTAGCCGATGGCCTTTTTGAAGGCTTGCAGCGCTATTTTCAGAAGAATCCACCGATGAACAGCTACATGGCCTGGCAGCAGTCGCAGCAAAAATCGCAGGTCTAGCAACCGGTCAGTCGGCTACAGGTGAACTTGCCGCTGGAACCGCCGGAGCTGGAAAACCGATTGAGGGTGGTCCAGCCAACGCGGCGGCTGTAACCGACCCAGGCTTCGCCATCCGACGCCAAGCCGGTGAAGAACGTCAGTTGGCCATAACGGCTGCTGGTCTGCGCCCAATAGCGTTTACCGCTCACTTCAAACCCGCGCATGTAGGTCGTGCTGCCCGCCGTAGCGACGCTGTAAGAGTTGCCGTCCGGGTCTACGCAGGCCAGCAGATTGGCGCTGCGCGTGCACTTCGCCTGGCTCGATGCCTGCGCGCAGGCGTTTGCCGCGACCAACAGCGAAAGGCTCAACAGTGTGCATTTCAAGGCGTTGTGCATGGGTTTTCTCGTGGTGCGAACGGGCTCAAGCATTGCGTCCTTCGTCGCAGGGAGCAAGAGGGGATTGGCGTCTTTATGTTGTTATACTATAACATTAAAAAAATCGCCCGACCGGCCACTCCCGATGAGGAACACCTGATGCCCAATCGTCTCCCCGTTACCGTGCTGTCCGGCTTTCTCGGCGCCGGCAAAAGCACGCTGCTCAACTACGTACTGCGCAACCGCGAGAATCTTCGGGTCGCGGTGATCGTCAATGACATGAGCGAAATCAACATCGACGGCAGCGAAGTTCAGCGGGATGTCACCTTGAACCGCGCCGAAGAAAAACTCGTCGAAATGAGCAACGGCTGTATCTGCTGCACCTTGCGCGAAGACCTGCTGGAAGAGGTCAGCAAGCTGGCCAGGGACGGTCGCTTTGATTACCTGCTGATCGAGTCCACCGGTATTTCCGAACCTCTTCCCGTGGCGGAAACATTCACCTTTCGCGACGAAGAAGGCAAAAGCCTGGCCGACATCGCGCGGCTCGACACCATGGTCACGGTGGTCGACGGGATGAACTTTCTGCTTGATTACCAGGCCGCCGAAAGCCTCGCATCACGGGGTGAAACCCTTGGCGAGGAAGATGAGCGTTCGATCACGGATTTACTGATCGAGCAGATCGAATTCGCCGACGTGCTGCTAATCAGCAAGATCGATCTGATCAGCAGCGCCGAGCGCGAAGAGTTGATCGCAATCCTCAAGCGGCTCAACGCCCAGGCGCACATTATCCCGATGGTCATGGGTGAAGTACCGTTGAAACAGATCCTCAACACCGGCCGCTTCGACTTTGAAAAAGCCTCTCAGGCACCGGGCTGGCTGCAGGAATTGCGCGGTGAGCATGTGCCGGAAACCACTGAGTACGGCATCGCTTCCATGGCTTATCGGGCGCGTCGACCGTTTCATCCGCAGCGCTTTTTCAGCTTCATCGATCAGCCGTGGGTGAACGGAAAACTGCTGCGCTCCAAGGGCTTTTTCTGGTTGGCCAGCAAGCATCAGGACGCCGGTAGCTGGTCGCAGGCCGGTGGTTTGATGCGTCATGGATTTGCCGGTCGCTGGTGGCGCTTTGTGCCGAAAGCACAGTGGCCACAGGATCAGGAAAGTACCGCCGCGATCATGGAAAACTGGACCCCAGCCACCGGTGATTGCCGTCAGGAACTGGTGTTCATCGGCCAGAATATCGACTTTGCCCAACTCACCGCGCACCTCGATAACTGCCTGCTCAACGATGACGAAATGTCCCTCGGTGTCGAAGGCTGGCGCCTGATGGCAGACCCGTTTGGTCCATGGCTCGAAGAGGAGGCGGCCTGATGTTGGCGCCGAGTCTGAAAGCGCGCCCGGTGGTTCGTCAGGTACAGGGGCAAACCCCAGACGTCTTCACGCAGATATTTCAAGACGGCACCAACCTGGCGCTCTGGCAGCGTCGTTTGCCGGCACATATCGCTGACTTCGGCGCATTGCTGTTATCGCTGAACGAGCCGCTGGCCGAGTCGTTGGTGGTGGAATTGGCGACTGACGACGCTGAACCCAATCTGCGTGGCCTGGCCGAAAGCTACAGTGACCTGGAGGGCCACGAAGGGTTTATCGCCGATGTTTCATGGTTGGTCAGCGCGTTTGCCTGCTTGCTGGGCGCGACGCGTATCGGCTTGCGTTTGCGGGTGCTGGATAACGCCATGTGCCCGCGTTTTCATGTCGATCATGTGCCGGTGCGGCTGATTACCACCTACGCCGGCATCGGCAGTCAGTGGCTCAAGGAGGGCGCCATGGAGCGTAAGCGTCTGGCCAGCGCCGAGGCTGAGCCGCAAGACTGTGAGCAAATGCTCTGTGGTGAAGTGGCGTTGCTCAAGGGCGAGAAGTGGCACGGCAACGAGGGTTTCGGGCTGATTCATCGTTCGCCGCAACCCGCGCCGGGTGAGCGTCGGCTGATCCTGACTCTCGACTGGCTCGGTTGATTCAAGGCGTGAGCCAAGCGCCCTGGCTTTGGCTTTCGCAATACGGCTTGAGGTACGCGGCGTCTGTGGCTACGCCGTAATAGTGAATATCCTGTCGGTAAGGCATATTGGCAACTTGAGCGTTGCTGCACACACCGAAGGCACCGCTGGGGCATTGGTCGAGGAATGCGACGTCGATCTTCTGCCCCGCGAGGTTTGGTTGACAGAAACCGTCATGGAACATTTTTTCCGGGATATTGCGGTTCTGCTGACAGACTTTGACGTCGAGCCGCTCCGCCTGGCTGTGAACCACGCAGGCCTGGGCCAACGCCTCGCTCGAAGCGAAGGCCAGCAGTAACGACAAGCCAATCAGTCGCATCCTTTTCCTCCCAAGAAACCATCGAACATGTTGCAGAACATTCCTACTCACGTCATCGCCGGACCGTTAGGCGCCGGCAAGACCAGTCTGATCAAGTATCTGCTGACACAGCGGCCGGCGAGCGAACGCTGGGCGGTGCTGATCAACGAGTTTGGTCAGATCGGTCTCGACGCCGCGCTGCTGACCACGGGCGCCGATGGTATCGCACTGGGAGAAGTGGCTGGCGGCTGTTTGTGTTGCGTGAATGGTGCGCCGTTTCAGATTGGCCTCGGGCGGTTGCTGCGCAAATCACGGCCGGACCGCTTGTTTATCGAACCCTCGGGGCTGGGACATCCGGCGCAATTGCTCAAGCAATTAAGTGAAGCGCCGTGGCAGGGCGTACTGGCGATTCAACCGAGCGTTCTGGTGCTCGACGCTCAAGCTCTGGCTGCCGGAAAACCACTGCCAGAGGCGCAGCAGCAAGCGCTAGCGAGCGCGGGTCTGTTGCTGTTGAACAAGGCCGAGCACCTGAACGATGAAGATCGCCAGCGCATCACCGCGCAGTTACCGGAATGCCCGCTGTATTGGACGCAGCAGGGCGCTCTGGCATTGGCTGACTTGCCGGGCGTGCACAGTCGAGCGGTCGAGGGTGTGGATAACTTCAAAGTGCCTAAAGGTCTGGCGCAGATGCCGGCAGTCTGGCCTGATCCGACGCAGCCGATTAGCCTGAGCCAGCAGCAGGAAGGTGGCTGGAGCATTGGTTGGCGTTGGCACCCGAGTCAGTCGTTCGAACTTTCCCGGATCCAGGCTTGCCTGGCGGCGTTGGACTGGCGCCGGGCCAAGCTGGTTATCCACAGCGCCGAGGGTTGGGTGTCGGCCAATTCGCTGGATAACGCCGCGCTGCGCTGGCAACCCAGTGAATGGCGTCAGGACTCGCGCATCGAGCTGATTTTCGATAAGCCGCAGGATGCCGAATCACTACAGGGGAAGCTTGCGAGTTGCCGGGTGAACCTGACTTAACGCGGTTCAGGGCTCAGTGGCGCAACTTGTTGTGGTCCTGGCGCCATTGACTCAGCTCGATCACCTCGGCGCTGGGCAGCACAGGTTTTTCCTCGAACGGGACCGGGTAGGGTGCCAATTCGATCTGCGCGCTATGGGCACCGAATTGGGTAATGGTGCCCATGTGACGCGTTTCGCCGGTCACGGTGAACTCAAAGTTATACACGCGGGCCAGGCGTCGCCGCCCGTTGGCGTCCTTCACGAAGCCGATTTTTTTCAACGCCACATTGCCGTCGAGCAATTCGATGTCGAGCTTGGCGCAATGCCGCTTGACCCGTTCCAGGGCCCGCTCGCGCAAGCCATGGTTGTGCCACAGCCAGGCGGCACCGGTCGCCAGCAGCATCAGCACGAAGATATTTCCAAGGGTCAGCATGAACAGCGCTCCAACGAATTAGTATCAGCTTAACTGTGTCTCTGGTCTGTCGTACAGGCTCCGTTTAGTCGCATACTGCGCGGCTCGAATTTCAATCGGTTTACGGATATCCCGCATGAAACGTACTCCTCATCTGCTCGCCATCCAGTCCCACGTGGTTTTCGGTCACGCCGGCAACAGCGCCGCGGTTTTCCCGATGCAGCGGGTCGGGGTGAACGTCTGGCCGCTGAATACCGTGCAGTTTTCCAACCACACTCAATACGGCCAGTGGGCCGGTGAAGTGCTGGCGCCGCAGCAGATTCCCGATCTGGTGGAAGGGATTGCGGCGATTGGCGAGCTGGGCAACTGCGACGCCGTGCTGTCCGGTTATCTGGGCAGTGCCGCTCAAGGACGGGCGATCCTTAGCGGCGTTGCACGAATCAAGGCGATCAACCCCAGCGCCTTGTACCTGTGCGACCCGGTGATGGGGCATGCGGAGAAAGGTTGCATCGTACCGGCTGAAGTCAGCGACTTCCTGCTGGTTGAAGCGGCGGCGGTGGCGGACTTCATGTGCCCGAATCAGTTGGAGCTGGACAGTTTCTCCGGTCGCAAGCCGCAGTCATTGTTCGATTGCCTGGCGATGGCTCGCGCGCTGCTGGCGCGTGGCCCGAAGGCGGTGCTGGTCAAGCATCTGGACTATCCCGGCAAGTTGCCGGAGAGCTTCGAGATGTTGCTGGTGACGGCCGAAGGCAGTTGGCATCTGCGTCGTCCATTGCTGGCGTTTCCACGTCAGCCGGTGGGCGTGGGCGACCTGACGTCGGGCCTGTTCCTGGCGCGGGTGTTGTTGGGTGACAGCCTGGTCGCGGCCTTTGAGTTTGCGGCGTCCGCAGTGCATGAAGTGCTGCTGGAAACCCAGGCCAGCGCGAGCTACGAGCTGGAACTGGTGCGGGCCCAGGACCGCATTGCCCATCCTCGGGTGAAGTTCGAGGCGACGGCGATCAGTTTGTAACGGCGTCACGGCGGAAAAGATCGCAGCCTGCGGTAGTTTCTACAGAGGCTGCGATCGGCGCGGTGTCAGGCGTCAGCCTTGATTTCGCGATAACGCTGATCCAGTTCCTGACGAATCTGCCGACGCTGTTTGGCTTGGGCGTATCGGCGTTTATCTTCGCTGTTCTGCGGTTGCAACGGCGGGACAGCCGCCGGCTTACGCTGATCGTCGACCGCAACCATGGTGAAGAAGCAGCTATTGGTGTGACGCACCGAGCGCTCGCGGATGTTCTCGGTCACCACCTTGATGCCGACCTCCATCGAGGTATTGCCGGTGTAGTTGACCGAAGCCAGAAAGGTCACCAGCTCACCGACATGGATCGGCTCGCGAAAGATCACCTGATCCACCGACAGGGTTACCACGTAGCGCCCGGCATAACGGCTGGCGCAGGCGTAGGCGACTTCGTCGAGGTATTTGAGCAGGGTGCCGCCGTGGACATTGCCAGAGAAGTTGGCCATGTCGGGGGTCATCAATACCGTCATCGACAGCTGGGCGTTTCCGGGTTCCATAGCACACTACTCACGGTTCAAGGCTGGGATTGCGGGAGCACCTCTGTGGGTGCCTGGCTGGTTTTTCAAAACCACCGTTAACGGGACGCCACGCCAATGAAGGCCGTCACGCCCGAATCGATCTGTTTCTATATATTGCACCGCCTTTGCGCCCGAAGTCGCGGTGTTACCCTTCAAAAGCCCACCTCAAGGGCCCTTTCATCCGATCTGGTAATCGCCCAACGACGTCAGCACACCCACGCGCCAAGGAGCCCTCGCCATGCATGCCATCAGTTTTATTCAGGACCTGGCAGTGATCATGCTGGTTGCGGGTGTGGTGACCATTGTTTTTCATCGGCTCAAACAGCCGGTTGTCCTGGGCTATATCGTGGCCGGTTTCATCATCGGCCCGCACACCCCGCCATTCGGGTTGATCCACGACGAGCAAACCATCAAGACCCTCGCCGAACTCGGGGTGATTTTCCTGATGTTCTGCCTGGGCCTGGAGTTCAGCCTGCGCAAGCTGTTCAAGGTCGGTGCCACGGCGTTTATCGCGGCGTTCCTGGAAATCGTGCTGATGATCTGGATCGGCTACGAAATCGGCCGCTGGTTTGACTGGAGCACCATGGACTCGCTGTTTCTTGGCGCGATCCTGGCGATTTCCTCGACCACCATCATCGTCAAGGCCCTCAACGACCTGAAGATGAAGAACCAGCGCTTTGCCCAGCTGATCTTTGGTGTGCTGATCGTCGAAGACATCCTCGGCATCGGCATTATTGCCTTGCTCTCGAGTATCGCCGTCAGCGGCACCGTGAGCTCCGGCGAGGTGTTTTCCACGGTCGGCAAACTCTCTTTGTTCATGATCGTCGCGCTGGTGATCGGTATCCTGCTGGTGCCGCGCTTGCTGGCTTATGTGGCGAAGTTCGACAGCAATGAAATGCTGCTGATCACCGTGCTTGGCCTGTGTTTTGGCTTTTGCTTGCTGGTGGTCAAGCTTGAATACAGCATGGTGCTCGGGGCATTTCTGATTGGCGCGATCATGGCCGAGTCTCGGCAACTGGTGAAAATTGAACGCCTGATCGAGCCGGTTCGCGACATGTTTAGCGCCATCTTTTTCGTTGCGATCGGTCTGATGATCGATCCGCAGATTCTTCTTCAGTACGCCTGGCCCATTGCGGTAATCACCGTCGCAGTGGTGCTCGGCAAGATGCTCTCTTGCGGCCTTGGGGCGTTTATCGCCGGCAATGACGGACGCACCTCGCTGCGAGTCGGCATGGGCCTGTCGCAGATTGGCGAGTTCTCTTTCATCATCGCGGCGCTGGGCATGACCTTGCAGGTCACCAGCGATTTCCTTTATCCGGTGGCGGTCGCTGTTTCGGCCATCACCACCTTACTGACGCCGTACCTGATCCGTGCCGCCGATCCGCTTTCGTTGAAGTTGGCTGCAGTTATCCCGCAACGTTTGGGCCGCGTGTTGGGGATGTATGGGGAGTGGCTGCGCAGCATTCAACCGCAGGGCGAGGGTGCGCAGCTGGCGTCGATGATTCGGCGGATTTTGTTGCAGGTCGGGGTCAATCTGGCGCTGGTGATGGCAATCTTCTTCTCGGGCAGTTTTTTTGCCGAGCGGATTTCCAGCTATCTGCATGCCTGGATCAATGATCCGAGCTGGCAGAAGGCGTTGATCTGGGGCGGGGCGTTGTTGCTGTCGCTGACATTCCTGATTGCCGCCTATCGCAAGCTGAAGGCGCTCTCGATGTTGCTGGCGGAAATGGGCGTGAAACCGGAGATGGCGGGCCGCCACACGCAGCGAGTGCGTCGGGTGATCGCCGAAGTGATCCCGATACTCTCGCTGCTGGTGATTTTCCTGCTGCTGGCAGCCTTGTCGGCCAGTATCTTGCCGACCAACAAGTTGCTGGTGCTGATTGCCGTCGTGACCGCCGCGGTGGCGGCCCTGCTCTGGCGCTGGTTCATCCGCGTGCACACGCGGATGCAGGTCGCCCTGCTGGAAACCCTGGACAACCACAAGGACTCGTCCGGGCATTGAGGACTGGTTAATGAGCCGTAGCAGCTGGCGTAGCCTGCGTTCGGTTGCGCAGCGACCGTAAACCCTACCGCTCGGTTAACCTGAAACACCTCTTTGCCTGATTTTACGACTGCTACGCAGCCGGACGCAGGCTACGCCAGCTGCTACAGACCAAGGCAGATCAGCTTTCCAGCCAGACGTCCCGCGCCCAGTGCCACACCGATTCCCAGGTTTCTTCGGCCAACAGCTCTTCTTCGGCCAGCCACAGCACCACGGTGCCGTCTTCTTCGACCAGGTAGTAGTTGTCACCGTCCTGGCAGATCGGAATCATGCTGCGATCAACACCGGCATCCCAGGCGTTGGCGGCAACGTCCGGCAGGTAGGTGTGCGATTGCGGGTCAGTGACAGTCACCGGCTCCAGGCTGCCGTACACGACGTCGCTGACGGTCAGCAGGAATTCTCTGAAGACGAACGGGATATCGATGAACAGTTGTTCTTCGATTTCCACCAGCAGGTCTTCGTCAGGCAGCTCCAAGGGCACCGGTACCGGTTCGTTGGCTTCTCGCAGTTGTTCGATGATTTCTTCCACGTCCGGGATCCTCTTGCTCAATGGCGCGGTTTAGTTGGGGCGGTTTATACAGTAGCTCGCTATAGATGCAACTGCGAAATAGAAAACCCCGGACGAGTCCGGGGTTTTCATTACAGCATGCTCGGTTCTGTCTGGAACACGCCTGCGCGTCGATCATCCGGCGTTAAAAACAGGCTCGGAATGCTCATTGACTAACGTCAACTCCGCTTCCTCACCTGTTTTTGCCTTGTCTGATCTTAGCTCGGCATCTTCCAAACAGAACCGTGGGCTATTAGCCGTTCTGACGAATACCGGCCACCAGCCAAGGCTGGTTTTCGCCTTGCGGACGTTCCATGTTCCAACTTTCGCTGAACACTTCGCCCTGGTCGAAGCGCGAGGTTTTCGACACGCCCGTAAAGGTCAGGGTGGCGATGGTCTTGTCGGCGCGATCATCCACGCCGTCCAGTTGAACGTGGAGGTTGTCGATATAGGTGGACTGGAAGCCGTCACCCAGATCGGCGCGTTCGCGTTTGAGGAACTCCAGCATTTGCGGGGTCACGAACTCGGCGATCTTGTCCATTTCATTGGCGTCCCAGTGCTGTTGCAGGGACTGGAAGTGGTTGCGTGCGGCTTCAACGAAGCGCTCTTCGTTGAACCAGGCCGGAGCGTTGATCACCGGACGAGCGGCAGCAGGGGCAGCCGAACCGCCGAAGATCGAACCCATGGCCGGCTTCTGTTCGTACACTTCACGCTGCATTGGCGCGCCCGCAGGGGCCATATGCTCTTGTTGCTTGCGGCGACGAGCGGCGATGAAGCGAAAGATCACGAACGCAATGATTGCCATGATCAGGATGTCGAAAATCTGCATGCCCTGGAAGCCGCCGCCCATGAACATGGAGGCCAGCAGGCCGCCGGCAGCGATACCGGCCAGAGGGCCGAGCCAGCGCGAAGCACCGCCAGCTTTGGCGGCAGCGCCTGCGGCACCCGCAGCACCGGCGGTCGCGGCAGCAGGACCCATGCCAGGCGAGGACGGCGCCATTTGGCTGGTCTGGTGGGTAGGCGCAGCGCCTACGCTTTTGCCGCCACCGAAGCGCTTGGCGTTGGCGTCGAGGCTCATCGTCAGGCCGATGCACAGCGCCAGGGCGATGCTAAGAAAACGTTTCATAAAGGGAATTCCCATTTGTGGATGGCACGCGCGCCATGTTGCACAGGTGAAGTGACACTGGCTAGCGGCAGAGTGTTTCGGGCTTTTGCCTGACAGGCTGCGTTCAGCTCCGTCGATACAAGGAGGCGCTTGTACATTTGTCTGTAGGACAAGTGGATAGATAGAGCAGGAGCGTTGTTTAACGTCGCAATGCCAACATCACCACACCCGCCGTGATCAGACCGATTCCGCCCCATTGACGCAGGTCGAGCCGCTCACCCAACAACACTACGCCCAACACGGCGACCAGCACCACACTGAGTTTGTCGACGGGTGCTACCAGCGAGGCTGGCCCGAGTTTCAGCGCACGAAAGTAGCAAATCCACGAGGCACCGGTTGCCAGGCCGGACAGCAGCAGGAACAGGTAGCTCTTGGCGGATATCGATCCCAGTGACTGATATTGGCCCGTTGCGTACAAAATCAAGGCCAGGCTGACCAGTACCACGATCGTGCGCAGCAGCGTGGCGAAGTCAGAATTGACGTTTTCGATGCCGACCTTGGCGAAAATCGCCGTCAGCGCAGCGAAAGCCGCCGACAGCAGGGCCCAGAATGTCCAGGAAGAAAAGAAGCCCGAGCCCATGTGTGATCCTCACCGTTTATCGTTCCCACGCAGGAGCGTGGGAACGATCAAGCAGATAGCCGTTAGATGGCTTCGAGCTTGGCGTAGCCGAGCATCAGCCACTTGCTGCCTTCACTGAAGTTCACTTGCACCCGGGCCTGCGCGCCGGCGCCTTCGAAGTTGAGGATCACCCCTTCGCCGAAGACCGCATGTTGCACTTGCTGACCGAGGCTGAACGCGGTTTCCGGGATTTCCGTGCCGGCGAACATGCTGCTCGAGCTTTGCTTCTGGCCGCCACCGAATGGACGGCTGACGCTGTTGGACAGCCGCACTTCCTGAATAAGGCCTTTAGGTACTTCACGTACGAAGCGTGAAACCTTGTTGTAGGTTTCGCTGCCGTACAGGCGTCGGGTTTCGGCGTAGGTCATCACCAGGTTTTGCATGGCCCGGGTAATGCCGACATAAGCCAGACGGCGTTCCTCTTCAAGGCGGCCGGGCTCTTCCAGGCTCATCTTGTGCGGGAACAGGCCTTCTTCCATGCCCACCAGGAACACGTAAGGGAATTCCAGGCCTTTGGCGCTGTGCAAGGTCATCAGCTGAATGCTGTCTTCGTGCTCGTCGGCCTGGGTGTCGCCGGCCTCCAGCGAGGCATGGCCGAGGAACGCGGCCAGTGGCGTCAGGTCTTCGTCTTCCTCGGCGCTTTCAAAGTTGCGCGCCGCACTGACCAGTTCCTCAAGGTTTTCTACCCGCGCCTGACCTTTCTCGCCTTTTTCCGCTTGGTGATAGGCAATCAGGCCGGACTGCTCGATGACGGTCTGGGTCATCAGGTGCAGTGGCATTTCAGCGGTGGTGGTCGCCAAGTGCTCGATCAACTCGATGAACGCACCCAGTGCGCCGGCTGCGCGGCCGGTTAGGCCTTTATTGGTCACCAGCTGACGCATGGCTTCCCACATCGACACATCGCTGTGACGAGCGTGGTCGCGGATCGCTTCGACGGTTTTTTCGCCGATGCCACGGGCTGGAACGTTGATCACCCGTTCCAGCGCCGCATCGTTGCCGCGACCTTCGAGCAACCGCAGGTAAGCCATGGCGTTCTTGATTTCAGCCCGCTCGAAGAAGCGCTGGCCGCCATAGATGCGGTACGGAATGCGTTCGCGCAGTAGCGCTTCTTCCAAAACCCGCGATTGGGCGTTGGAGCGGTACAAAATCGCGATATCGCTACGTGCCATGCCGGTTTTCAGCGCGCTTTCGATGGTTTCCACCACGTAGCGTGCTTCGTCATGTTCGTTGAACGCGGCGTACAGGTTGATCGCTTCGCCTTCGCCGCCGTCGGTCCACAGCTCTTTGCCCAGGCGCCCGGTGTTGTTGGCGATCAAGGCGTTGGCAGCCTTGAGGATCCCGGCGGTGGAGCGGTAGTTCTGTTCCAGTCGAATGACTTCCGCGTCCGGGAAGTCGGCCGAATACTGGTGAATGTTCTCGATTTTCGCGCCGCGCCAGCCGTAGATCGACTGATCGTCGTCGCCAACCACCATCAGGCTGTCGCCGCCCTTGGCCAGCAGACGTAACCAGGCGTACTGCACGGCGTTGGTGTCCTGGAATTCGTCCACCAGCACATGACGGAAGCGCTTCTGATAATGCGCCAGCAGGCCCGGATGATCGCGCCACAGGTCGAGGGCGCGCAGCAGCAGTTCGGAGAAGTCGATGACGCCCGCGCGCAAGCACGCGGCCTCATAGGCTTCATAGATGCTGCGCATGGTGGCCAGGAACAGATCGCCACTGGCTTGAATATGTTGCGGGCGCAGACCTTCGTCTTTCTGCCCGTTGATGAACCACTGGGCCTGACGGGCCGGCCAGCGTTGCTCGTCGAGTCCCAGTTCGCGGATCACCCGCTTGACCAGACGTTGCTGGTCATCGCTGTCGAGGATCTGGAAAGTCTGGCTCAGGCCGGCTTCCTGCCAGTGCGCCCGCAGCAAGCGGTGCGCCAGGCCGTGGAAGGTGCCGACCCACATGCCGGCCGGGTTGATACCCATCAGCTGCTCGATGCGATGGCGCATCTCGGCAGCGGCCTTGTTGGTGAACGTCACCGACAGGATCGAGTGTGGCGAGGCGTTCTCGACCTGGATCAACCAGGCGATACGGTGCACCAGCACACGGGTTTTACCGGAACCAGCACCGGCCAGGACCAACTGACGACCCACGGAGGCAGCTACGGCCTGACGTTGGGCATCGTTGAGGGAGTTCAGCAGAAGGGAGAGATCATCGCGCATCAGGGCATTCTAGGGCGCCACGCCACACCGGGCAAACCGAGCTTTGCATTAACCGATGAAAGAAGCGTAGGGGACGACCGGTCAGTCATTCGTCGCAAGCCCTGATGGGCCGCGCTTCTGTGGTTTTGAACACTGGCAACGGGCCATTTGTTTTGTCGGTTTTATGATTTGGAGCAGTTTGGTCCGGGCCATTGCTTGTGTATGCTCCGTCGACATTTCGGGCTCATCACGCTCACCCTTATAAGAACAAGAATATTGCCTATGACCCTCAGCCCCAGCCTGTCGGGCCCTTCTGTGGAACCGCGGGTTATCCGCAAACAGTACGCCATGGAGATGGCGGTCGAGCGCACGCGTCTGCTGTATCAGGGCTCGTTGTTGCCCACGCTGTTCATGTTGATCAATGGTCTGGTCTGCGCCGGGTTGCTCTGGAGCCCGCAGCGCTACTTCCTGGTGAGCATCTGGCTGATCTGGTTACTGTCGCTGGTGGCGCTGCGGGTGATTCAAGTCGCAGCCTTCGACTCGGCGATGCCCAGTCGTCAGGCGCAGCCAGTCTGGCGTCGAATGTTTCTGCTGGGGTCGGCCATGACCGGCCTGACGCTGGCCGGTGCCGGTATTGCCCTGGTGCCCACCGACAGCTTCCTGCAACAAGCCTGGGTATTCGGCCTGATCGGCGCGGCAACCCTCTCGGCCAGTGTCGCCTATGCGGTGAGCCTGCCGGCCTTCCTGTCGTTCACCTTGCCGTGTCTGTTACCGGCGATCGGTTATTTGTTCTGGGGCGGCGATGAACAGCAGCAAGGCTGGGGTTGGCTCGGGCTGATTCTGTTGGGCTCTCTGAGTGTGGTCGCGTGGCAGGTCAACCGGCTGATCCAGCACGGCTTGATGCGGCGTTTCCAGAATCAGGCACTGATCGAGCACTTGCAGCAGGCGCAAAGTCGCAGCGAGCAGCTCAATCAGGAGTTGGCGCGGGAAATCGAACAGCGCCGCCACGCCGAAGAAGAGCTGCGTGAAGCTCAGGTCGGCCTCGAAAGCCGTGTCGCCCAGCGTAGCCGCGAACTGGACGCCGCCAACCAGGCCCTGAGCAAGAGCGAAGCGCGGCTGGCGCTGGCGTTGAAGGCCAGTGAGCTGGGTCTCTGGGACTGGAACCTGCAAACCGATGAGGTGCATCACACCCAGCTCAAGGAGTTGTTCGGCATTGAGCCGGAATTCGTCACGGCGATGCTCAGTCATCTGAAACCGCGGCTGCACCCTCAGGACTTGCCGCCGCTGCGGCGGGCGCTGGTCGAGCATTTGAAGGGCCGCACCGAGGATTATCAGATCGAATACCGCGTGCGCCATGGCGATGGCCACTGGGTCTGGATCGAAGACCGCGGTCGGGCGGTGGAACGAGGTGCCAACGGACGGGTGATCCGTATGGTCGGCACCCGGCGTGACATCAGCGTCAGCAAAGGGCTTGAAGAGCAGCGGCAACTGGCGGCGACAGTGTTTGAAGCCGCCAGCGAAGGCATTGTGATTTTCGACCCGGATTACGCCTTGATCGCGGTCAATCAGGCGTTCAGCCGGGTCACCGGGTATCAGATTGAAGATTTGCTGGGGCGCAATGTGGTCGAGTTGCCGTGCAGTCGCGACGCGCGGCGGCATTATTCGGTGATCCATCAGGCACTGGAACAGCAGGGCAGTTGGCAGGGCGAGTTGGTGGAGGCGCGCAAAAACGGCGAGCTCTATCCGCAATGGCTGCAACTGAATGTGGTGCGCGATTCTCGGGGAAATGTCAGTCATATCGTGGGCTTTTTCGCCGATCTGTCAGCCCGGCGCGAATCTGAAGAGCGCATGCGCTACCTGACCCACTACGACGAACTGACCGGCCTGGCCAACCGCTCATTGTTCCGCGAGCGTCTGCATGAAGCCCATCAACGGGTACGCCAGGGCGGCCGGAGCCTGGCGTTGCTGCACATCAACCTGGACCGCTTCAAATTGCTCAACGACAGCCTCGGCCATGAAGTTGCCGATCAGATGCTGCAGAAAATCGCTCGGCGTCTGGTCAATGCGCTGCCGGAGGCGGACACCATTGCGCGCTTGTCCGGCGACGAGTTCGCGGTGCTGTTCGACGCTTATGGCAACCTGTCGAGCCTGGCGCGGGTCGCCACTCGATTGTCGACCAAGCTGCGCTTGCCGCTGACCGTTGAAGGCCATGAGTTGGTGGTCAGTGCGTCAATGGGCATCAGCATGTTGCCGGATAACGCGCGAGAAATTTCCGCGCTGGTCAGCCAGTCAAACATGGCCATGCAACATGCCAAGCATCTGGGCGGGAACAATTTCCAGTTCTACACCGACAGCCTGCAGGCCAGCACCCTTGAGCGCTTGCAGCTGGAGAACCAGCTGCGCAAGGCTATCGAAGAAAAGCAGTTGAAGGTGTTTTACCAGCCGAAACTCTGCCTCGCGACTGGCCGGCTGAATGCCGCCGAAGCGTTGGTGCGCTGGGATCATCCGACCATGGGGCAGGTGCCGCCGGGGGATTTTATCGGGTTGGCAGAGGAGGTCGGGTTGATCGGCGCCATTGGCGAGTTCGTGCTACGCCAGGCCTGCTGGCAAGCGTGCGAGTGGCAGCGTCAGGGGCTGGAGCCGATTCGGGTTTCGGTCAATCTGTCGGTCCACCAGCTGCGTCAGGGCAAGTTGGTCAGCCTGGTGCGCCAGGTGCTTGAAGAAACCGGTCTGGCGCCGCACTACCTCGAGCTGGAGCTGACGGAAAGCCAATTGCTGGACAGCGTCGAACACATCATCGCGACCTTCCAGCAATTGCGTGATCTTGGTGTGAAACTGGCGATCGACGACTTTGGCACGGGGTATTCGTCGCTGAGCTACCTCAAGCGCATTCCTGTGGACTACGTGAAGATCGATCAGGCGTTTATCCGTGGGTTGGGCGAGGGCGGGGAAGATGCGGCGATCACCCGGGCAATCATTGCCATGGCGCATGGGCTTTCGCTGAAAGTGGTAGCAGAAGGCGTGGAAACTGCAGAGCAGTTGGCATTCCTTGAGGCTGAGTCCTGCGATGAGGTGCAGGGCTACCTGATCAGCCGTCCGGTGGAGGCGTTCAAGCTTGCAAGCTTGTTAAGAGGGGAGCGCCCAGAGTGAGTTTTTTTACGTACGAAAAAAGCCTGCCAGTTAATGTGATTAGCCTGGCAGGAAAAGACCCGGGAGTAATAAGTGTCTTTTATCTTAATGGGTGATCATGACGTCTTTAATATGGTGAAGAAGTTTGCCTTCGAAGAAGATACTGACGCCGGTGACATGTGAGTCGCCCAGGTTTTTATAGGTGACGGCTTTTTCTGTTTCGACCTGAGTTGTAATGTCACCAGAATCTTTAAGTTCCAGATCAAGTCTCAGGTCGAAGGACTTGTCTTGCAGTGGGCTCAGCACCAATGTCGGTATAATGCCGGGATGCGCCACGGTCACGGTTCCGTAAGTGCGGAAGAAGAGGTCCTTCGGCATACGGTTGATTTGTGCTACCCAGTCACTGTTTTTAATAGTCATATTTAATATTCCATAAGTTAAAGTTAAGTGCTTCCTGCCCGGCCATTATTAGCGCGAAGTATTTTGTTTGTGGAGTGGCAGAGTTGTTCAAGATGTGAGCGTGTTCATGCGTTGAGAGTTAGTTGGGGGGGTGACTTTGTTAGTTGGGCGAAGTGCAGGTGTCGGCAGTGAGTGCTGAGGGGGGGACGTTGTCGTTTCAAGTTGAGGTAAGGGATGAAGGCGTGTCAAGGGGCTTGAAAACGACAGCGGCTGCTTGCGGATGGGGTAACGTGCGAAGGCAGCTACATCGGGTATGCATGGCCAAAACCGTGGGCAGCACAGGCATTGAGTTACGGATTGAACAGGCAAAAAGCGAATTCTTGTAGTATAACTACAAAATTGCTACATCCCCGGCGTCAGCCAATAACAATGAGTCCTGCCCTTTGAACCTGTTGCAGCACATCGCCCAGTCACGCCATCTGTTACGCAAGTCGGAGCTCAAGGTCGCCGATCATGTGCTGCTTGATCCTGCGGCT
Source organism: Pseudomonas sp. GW822-FHT04C11 (assembly GCF_058800905.1). Lineage (NCBI taxonomy): Bacteria > Pseudomonadati > Pseudomonadota > Gammaproteobacteria > Pseudomonadales > Pseudomonadaceae > Pseudomonas > Pseudomonas sp. GW822-FHT04C11. The sequence continues at coordinate 194,260 of NZ_JBXAMS010000007.1, forward strand.
GTGATGCACAGTTCCATGGCCGATCTTGCCCACAGCGTCGGCATCAGCGAGCCGACCATCGTGCGCTTCTGTCGGGCCATCGGTTGTTCGGGCTTCCAGGACTTGAAGCTGAAACTGGCGCAAAGCCTGGCAGCAGGGGCGAGTTTCGGGCAGTTCGCGATTCACGAAGACGATTCCGTCGCCGACTACAGCCTGAAAATTTTCGACACCACCCTGCACACCCTGATGGAAGTTCGCGAGAAGCTCGATCCGTTGGAGTTGCAGAGGGCTGTGACGCTCATGTCCCAGGCTCAGCGCGTCGAGTTCTATGGTTTTGGGGCGTCCGGCGCCGTTGCGGCGGATGCCCAGCATAAATTCTTCCGGTTGCTGCTGACGGCTGCGGCCTATTCCGACCCGCACATGCAGGCGATGTCGGCGGTCACGCTGAAGCCGACGGACGTGGCTATCTGCATTTCCCAGTCCGGCCGCTCCAAGGACCTGTTGATCACCGCCAACCTGGTGCGTGAAAGCGGTGCCTCGCTGATCACGTTGTGCCCGAGCCAGACGCCGTTGGCCGAGCTGTCGACCGTCAACCTGGCGATCGATGTGCACGAAGACACCGAGATCTATACACCGCTGACCTCGCGTATCGCACACCTGGTGGTGATCGACGTGCTGGCCATGGGCGTGGCCATGGCGCGTGGGCCGAGCCTGGTCAACCACCTCAAGAGCGTCAAACGCAGCCTTCGAAGCCTGCGTCTGTCGCCCAAGTCGGTAAAAGCCCTCGACGATTGATCCGACGATAGTGCGACAAGGGGCTTTTTGTGGCGAGGGGGCTTGCCCCCGTTCGGCTGCGCAGCAGTCGCAAAAGCTTTGGGGCCGCTTCGCGACCCAACGGAGGCAAGCCCCCTCGCCACAATGGATCTGGTTGCGGCAAAAATTTTCATCTGTCTGTAATCCCCGTGCCGCCAAACCGTCATCCCCTGCGCCTATCTTGAAACTCCCGTACTCGCCTTGGGAGACTCGAAATGGCCCAGCACTACGAAGAACGCAACAGCGCTGTCAAAACCCGCCGTCAGCAAGAAGACCAGCGTCGCATGGCGTTTCGCCGAGCGATTGAAGATCGCTGCGAGCACCGCCAGCTTCTCGCCGAGATCGGTGAATATCCGGATCTGGAACTCAACTATTGGCAGGCAACACCGGCAGCTTCGCGTCGAAACGCTCAACCAGCGCGCTGATCTGCGCCCGTTCACTGCGGATAAACCCCAGGAACGCATGCGCTACCGGTGACAGGCGTTTGGCTTTGGCCTGCACCAGGCACCAGCTGCGGTACAACGGCAGCTCTTCGACCGGCAGCTCTTTGAGTCCGCCGGTCGCCAACTCCAGGTTCAGGGCGTGGCGCGTCAATAAAGCCACGCCCAGACCCGCTACCACGCATTCGCGCTGGGCTTCGGCCGACGAGACCTCCTGGGTCTGGTTGAAGTGCACGCGCTTCTCTTTGAAATACTCCTCGCACGCCAGCCGTGTCCCGGAACCGGGCTCGCGCAGCAGCAATGTGTAGGGTTCAAGATCCTGCAAGCGCAAGGGCCCCATGTGGCACAGCGGATGATCCGGTGGCGCCACGGCAACGATCGGGTTGTTGAGGAACGGCAAAAACTCCAGGCCCATATCCTGCGGCACCATGGACATGATCACCAGGTCGTCACGGTTGTCGGACAGCCGTCGGATGACCTGTCCACGGTTGACCACCGTCAGTTGCAGGTTCACTTCCGGGTGCTGGCGCTTGAAGGCGGCAAACAAGTGCGGTACGAAGTACTTGGCGCTGGATTCCACGGCCAGTTTCAGCTGACCTTGCAATGAACCTTGCATGTCCGAGAGCTGCATGTCGAGGTTTTCCAGGCGCCCGAAAATGTCCCGGCTGGCGCGCTGTAACGCTTCAGCCGCTTCGGTCATGTAGAGCTTTTTGCCGACGTAATCGAACAAAGGCTGACCAATCAGCTCTTCAAGCTGACGAATCTGTAGGCTGACGGCCGGTTGTGTGAGCGACATTTCGTCAGCTGCACGGCTGTAGGAGCGCAAATCGCAGACTTCGTTGAAGATCTGAAGCTGGCGTAATGTCATACGCATCAAGGACTTACGCATTATTTAAACACTCTGGTCGCGGGTTGGCTCTTCAACTATAAGTCTTTACTTATGCCTGACCCAATTATTATTGATTTTTGTTAATCCCTTGAGCGGGCTAGTGTGACTGTGCGACTGGCTTGAAACATTTAGTCACGCGCCGACCCAGTCCAAGGTCGTGGGTAGCAACCGGCTCAAGGGAACCTCCAAGTGATAAAAAAGATCCTGATTGCCAACCGTGGTGAGATTGCCGTACGAATCGTACGTGCCTGCGCCGAGATGGGCATTCGTTCGGTCGCGATCTATTCCGACGCCGATCGCCATGCGTTGCATGTCAAACGTGCCGATGAAGCCCACAGCATTGGTGCCGAGCCACTGGCCGGTTACCTGAACCCGCGCAAGCTGGTGAACCTCGCGGTGGAAACCGGTTGCGACGCGTTGCACCCAGGTTACGGCTTTCTTTCGGAAAACGCCGAGCTGGCCGATATCTGCGCCGAGCGCGGTATCAAATTCATTGGTCCGTCGGCAGAAGTCATTCGCCGCATGGGCGACAAGACCGAAGCCCGCCGTAGCATGATCAAGGCTGGCGTACCGGTTACGCCGGGCACTGAAGGCAACGTCGCCGACATCGCCGAAGCCCTGGCCGAAGGCGATCGCATCGGTTACCCGGTGATGCTCAAGGCCACCTCCGGTGGTGGCGGTCGCGGGATTCGTCGCTGCAACAGCCGCGATGAACTCGAACAAGCTTTCCCGCGGGTGATTTCCGAAGCGACCAAGGCCTTTGGTTCAGCGGAAGTCTTCCTCGAAAAATGCATTGTCAATCCCAAGCACATCGAAGCGCAGATCCTTGGCGACAGTTTTGGCAACGTGGTGCACCTGTTCGAGCGTGACTGCTCGATCCAGCGTCGTAACCAGAAGCTGATCGAGATCGCCCCGAGCCCGCAACTGACACCAGAGCAGCGCGCCTACATTGGCGACTTGTCGGTGCGTGCGGCCAAGGCCGTGGGTTACGAGAACGCCGGCACCGTGGAGTTCCTGCTCGCCGAGGGCGAGGTGTACTTCATGGAGATGAATACTCGGGTGCAGGTGGAACACACCATCACCGAAGAAATCACCGGTATCGACATCGTCCGTGAGCAGATCCGCATTGCCTCCGGCCTGCCGCTGTCGGTGAAGCAGGAAGACATCCAGCACCGCGGCTTTGCGCTGCAGTTCCGGATCAACGCCGAAGACCCGAAAAACAACTTCCTGCCGAGCTTCGGCAAGATCACCCGTTACTACGCACCCGGCGGTCCCGGCGTACGTACCGACACGGCGATCTATACCGGTTACACCATTCCACCGTTCTACGATTCCATGTGCCTGAAACTGGTGGTCTGGGCGTTGACCTGGGAAGAGGCGATGGACCGTGGCTTGCGCGCCCTCGACGACATGCGTCTGCAAGGGGTCAAGACCACTGCCGCCTATTACCAGGAAATCCTGCGTAATCCGGAATTCCGTAGCGGTCAGTTCAACACCAGCTTCGTTGAAAGCCACCCTGAGCTGACCAACTACTCGATCAAGCGCAAACCCGAAGAGCTGGCCCTGGCCATCGCCGCCGCCATTGCCGCCCACGCAGGCCTGTGAGGAATATTCCAATGACTAAAAAAATCCACGTAACCGACACAATCCTGCGCGACGCTCACCAATCGCTGCTCGCGACTCGCATGCGCACTGACGACATGCTGCCGATCTGCGACAAGCTCGACAAAGTCGGCTACTGGTCGCTGGAAGTCTGGGGCGGCGCGACCTTCGATGCCTGCGTACGCTTCCTCAAAGAAGACCCGTGGGAGCGTCTGCGCAAACTGCGTGCAGCGCTGCCTAACACCCGTCTGCAAATGCTCCTGCGCGGCCAGAACCTGTTGGGCTACCGGCACTATAGCGACGACGTGGTCAAAGCCTTCGTCGCCAAGGCGGCCGTGAATGGCATTGACGTGTTCCGCATCTTCGATGCGATGAACGACGTGCGTAACCTGCGGGTGGCCATCGAAGCGGTGAAAGCGGCCGGCAAACACGCCCAGGGCACCATCGCCTACACCACCAGCCCGGTGCACACCATCGAGGCGTTCGTGGAGCAAGCCAGGCAAATGGAAGCCATGGGTTGCGACTCCGTGGCGATCAAGGACATGGCCGGCCTGTTGACCCCGTACGCCACTGGCGAATTGGTCAAAGCACTGAAAAGCGAGCAATCGCTGCCCGTGTTCATCCACTCTCACGATACCGCCGGCCTGGCCGCGATGTGCCAACTCAAGGGCATCGAAAATGGTGCCGACAATATCGACACCGCGATCTCCAGTTTCGCCTGGGGCACCAGCCACCCGGGCACCGAGTCGATGGTTGCCGCCCTTAAGGGCAGCGAGTTCGACACCGGCCTGAGTCTGGAGCTGCTGCAGGAAATCGGTTTGTACTTCTACGCCGTGCGCAAGAAGTACCACCAGTTCGAAAGTGAATTCACCGCCGTCGACACCCGCGTGCAAGTCAACCAGGTGCCGGGCGGGATGATTTCCAACCTGGCCAACCAGTTGAAAGAGCAGGGCGCGCTGAACCGCATGAGCGAAGTATTGGCCGAAATCCCGCGGGTTCGCGAAGACCTCGGCTTTCCTCCGCTGGTGACCCCGACGTCGCAGATCGTCGGTACTCAGGCGTTCTTCAACGTGTTGGCCGGTGAGCGCTACAAGACCATCACCAACGAAGTGAAGCTCTACCTGCAAGGCGGTTACGGCAAAGCGCCGGGTGTTGTTAACGAGCAGCTGCGCCGTCAGGCGATCGGCAGCGAAGAAGTCATCGATGTCCGCCCGGCGGATTTGATCAAGCCGGAAATGACCAAGCTGCGCGGCGAAATCGGTGCGTTGGCCAAGTCTGAAGAAGACGTACTGACCTATGCGATGTTCCCGGACATCGGGCGCAAGTTCCTTGAAGAACGCGAAGCCGGCACCCTGACTCCGGAAGTGTTGTTGCCGATTCCGGAAGCCGGCGGTGTGACCTCGGCGGGCGGCGAAGGTGTGCCGACGGAGTTCGTCATTGACGTTCACGGTGAAACCTATCGCGTCGACATCACCGGTGTGGGCGTCAAGTCCGAAGGCAAGCGTCACTTCTACCTGTCCATCGACGGCATGCCGGAAGAAGTGGTGTTCGAGCCACTCAACGAGTTCGTCAGCGGTGGTAGCAGCAAGCGCAAGCAAGCCAGCGCACCGGGCCACGTCAGCACCACCATGCCAGGCAACATCGTCGATGTGCTGGTCAAGGAAGGCGACACCGTGAAAGCCGGCCAGGCAGTGCTGATCACCGAAGCGATGAAGATGGAAACCGAAGTACAAGCGGCCATCGCCGGCAAAGTCACCGCCATCCACGTGGCCAAGGGCGACCGGGTCAATCCGGGCGAAATACTGATCGAGATCGAAGGCTGATTTAACAGCCTCGACTGCAACGCTTTACCTCGGGGGGGCATGTGCCCCCCTTTTTTTGTCCATGTGCAAGGAACTGCTAGACAACGATCCTCAGTGTTCCGATTAGCGGATCTTTTATCGGGCTTTGCGCCGGGTATGTGCCTTTTATGTTGTACTCGCCTGGCTGTACATAAGGGACTGTGAACCACGCATAGCTTTCAGACTGACGGCAGATGTTTGCTACGTGTACCGCTCCTCCCGCTAGAGGTACAAATTGGATTGAATAAACTCCAGTCATACTCCGGACTTTTTCATGCGTTAGTGAGATGAAATCACCCGCTTTTGCTGTTGCAGGCAGACTTACTAATGATGTCTCGTTGTTCATCACGGAAACTCCTTAACGATGGAGAACTGAAATCAGAGCAAGTAGTCGACACCTGCTTCAGGGAAATAGGCTAGGCTGCAGGTTATAAGGTCGTCTACTGTCAGAAGTGACAGGTGTTTGTCCATCCAGTCCTTATCAAAAACTCATCCGCCACTGACCCATCACGCCGCTTTCGTGGCTGTTGCTGCTCATCTCACCGTTGTAGGCAACGCTCAGAGCGTGATGCTTCGAGACCCTCAAGTCCAACCCCGCTTCCAGTGTCAGGCTGTTGCGATCCAGTGGAATGCCTTCGACATAGAACGACTCGCTACCCGCCAAAAAAGTCTGACGTACATGGCTGCTGACATCGCCATAGGTGTGCTTCCAGCCAGCGCTCATACGCGGGGTCAGGCGCATGCCGTTTTCCAGGTCGCTGCGGTGTGCCAGGCGCAGGCCAAAGATGCTGTTGAAGTTGCGTAGGGTTTGCTTGTCGACTTTCAACGCAGCATCTCCACCTTTTTCCCGGTAGCTGTCGCGTTGATAATGTTCATACCCCAGGCTTGCGAAAGGCTCGACCTGCAGGGCGCCACTGCTCAGGTTGTAGCCGACTTCGGCGAAAACCTGCTGGCTGCTGGCGTCATAGCTGCCTTTGAGCTGGTCGCTGTAACGAGCGAAGGCAATGTTGCGTTTGGTGGTTCCGTCATGACTGCTGTAAGTCGCACCCAATCGCAATGCCAGCGGGCCGCTTTGACGCAAGGCATAGGCCCCGAGGTGCCAGCTGTCGAGATCGCCGTCCAGCAGCACCCCGTCCAGGCGAGTCTGTGATTTGCCACCGAGTAAGCCCGCGCGCCATTCATTATCGAGTGACCAGTCGGCCCCCACCACGATGCCGTGAGTGCGTTGCCGAAGGGCGCTGTCGTCCAGTTTGTCATCATGGGTTGCGGAGTTGCCCAGGGCCTGGACCCAGACCCTGCCGTTGGTATCGTGACCGGTTGCCGAGAAATCTTGCAGGCTCGCATCGTTGCTCAACTCGCGCAGGGTCGAAAGCATGCTCGCGCTGACCGGCCGGACACTGCTCAAAGTGGCACTGGCGAGATTGGCGTTGCTGACGCCGGCCAGTTGCTCCAGCGCTATGGCGGCCGTTGCGGTGTTGCTGGTGAGCAGGGCATTGATGGCGGTATTCATCACAGGAGTAAGTGCTGGTTGATGTTCATCCGGTGGGCTTGGCAGAAGCGCTGGCGCGATATCGGCGGTTGCTGGAGTGGGCGGGGATTCATCGTGTGGCGCTGCGGCAACCGGGGCGCTCTGTTGCTCGGGTTCGAGGCTATTGGCGAGTGCCCGACTGTTCTCGGTCGTGGCAAAGGTTTCCAGTGGCACGTCGTTGCGGGCATAGATCAGGCCCACGTGGGTGTCGGTGTAGGCCAAGGTTGGCGTCATATAGGCGAGGTTGCTGCTGACTTTACCAAACTCACCTTCGACCTTGTTCGCTTCAAGCACTGTGTAGCGTTGTGTGAGCGGGTATTCGCCGTCCATCGCATTGACTGTCAGGCTCGCGTTTTCGAGTATTGCGGTACCGTCGACTATGATGGTTTCGGCGCTACCGTCGGCGTTGATCTCATAGGACAACTCGGCACTTTCGAACAGTTTCAAATCACCGTTGATCTGCGCTGCGCCCTGCGAACGGTCGACCACGAAGCGGCCATGCACATTCAGACTACCGACGTTGCCTTTGCCGCTGAATGTTGCGCCTTCGCCAACGACCACATGGCCTTTGATGTCGCCCATGTTGCTCAGATGGCCACCGTGGAGGACGTTTGCGCTGCCACCGATCCAGCCGTTGTTGATGAGCGTGCCTCGGGTTTCTGCACCGCCTGCAACACCTCCATTGTTGGTTAGCGTGGAGCCTTTATCGACCAGCGTACTTTCCTTGAAATCCTTGGAACCGGTCAGTATCCAATCGCCCTGTTTGGCATGCAGCACGGTAAAGTTGCGGCTCTCATCCAGTGTGCCGCCGTTCTTGGCGTCGAGCTGCAATACGTTTTGACCACCACCTCCGTCAACCACCCCGTTGAAGCTTCCGCGGTTGAGTACGATCACCAGATCATTGGCGTCGTCCAGCTGCAGGGCGATACCGTCGGGACCTTTTTTGTAAGCCTTGGTGATCTTGGTTGGGGTGGTATCGGTCGCCTTGATGAATGCTTGAAGCCGTGCGAACGGGTCGACTGGCGTCTCGATCTGATGGGGTTCGGCATTGATGGAAAGCTGCTGGGCAATCGCAATGTCGACACCGCTTAGTGCGAGCGCGATTGCCAGGGCGAGATGGTGTGGACGATGAGCGTGCAAAATGGGCATTGAGTGCGACCTCTTCCTTGGGGAGGTCGAACTTTAAAAGGGCGGGCACATGCCCCGATGCCGGGTATTTCTTGCTCTTGTGCAAGGCGCTGGAGCTTCGGTTGTAGCAAAGGGCACGTCCAGGAGGCCATATGACTATTGGCCTCCCTATGCTGACGTTTTTCCTTACACCGTTCTCGGATGTGTCGATTGGCGAAGGCTCGGAAACTCGTCTGCCACCGCTCTTTCGCACTGAAAAACGCTTTGATATGCAATTTAATGCATGTTTTATCTGTGTTTAGTCTCAATATCTGCATTAAATTGCATAGTCGGAGGGTGGGTTGGATTTGTTCGGAGTCGATGAACATGGGAATGTCGGTACTTGAGCGAGGGGCTCTACTCGAAAGCATTCAGGAAGGATTGGCTGACGGCACCTTGGAGATTGGTGAGGCGGTCCGACGTTTGCGGGTTGAGGTTACGGGGTTGCATCAGAGTCAGTTTGCGAAGATGTGCAAAATTTCGGTGCGCACGCTGGTGCATATCGAGCACGGGGAAGGGAACCAGACGCTGAAGTCGTTGAATGCAGTGTTCAGACCGTTTGGGTTTCGAATGGGGGTTGTGAAGGTTCGTCGTTTTATCAATCGAGACTAGAGGCGACCCTCCGGTAAGTTAAGGAGCTTCGGCTTCAATATATTCCCCGTAGCAGCTGTCGAGCTTGCGAGGCTGCGTTCGAGTGCGTAGCGCTCGCAAAATGCCAAACTTCATCCTTTCAGGAACACTGCATATCGCCTATTTGCGACTGCTTCACAGCCGAACGCAGGCTTCGCCAGCTGCTACGGTTCGCGTAACGGCGTAACTTGCCGGCATTGGGGCTGCCCGCGAGGGCGACCTCATAGCTAACCTGTTTCAAAAGGTCATTTCTCTCATTCGCGTAGGACGACTCCGAGATGCGGAAACCGGGTTTTGCATCGCTTTTTGCTCGCCTATAGTCCTTGTGTCACCGCTCAGGCCGTGACTGATCTTAGCCGGTCAAACACCAGGAGCCATTCCTTGCAAACTACCGGAGTTAGATCATGCCCAACTTTTCCCCCCTCCAAAGCAACCTCAGTCTCGACCCTACGCTGTTCATCAACCTCGACGCCGACGCCTGTGATCTTTTCGAAACCGCCATTCACCGTCTCAAGATCGGTCGAAATCTGCTTAACAGCGTGAGCTGCCTGAGCGTGAAGGATGCCGAAGGCTACGACCTGGAGCACTTCGCCAATGCCGCGCATTTGTTGATTCAGGACGGTTGTGACGCACTGGATGCGTTGGGGTGGAAGCTAAGTCGCAATTGCGGGCCGACGGAGTCAGCTCCAGGCGAGCCCGCGAAGGGATAACCACTCAGCAGAAGAGGTAGTTCTATTCAAATAAAGCTGTTTATCCACGCAGCTTTATTTGCTGTCGATTGCAAATCGCTTTCTCCGGTTCGATCAATTGCCAATTGTTGGCGTAGTGAAGATTCGGCGTACGATCAGCTGAACCCTTAGCTCCGCTGCTTGTACGCCTTCCCGTAATGCCGCTCCATCCGCGCCTGAATCAACTCCAGACCAATCGACAACAGCCAGTAAATGATCGCTGCCGTGCTCAGCATTTCGATGTAGCGGTAGCTGGAGCGGCCATACGACTGCGCCAGGAACATCACTTCCCAGACGCCCATCACCGAGATCAGTGATGAGTCTTTGAGCATCGAGATGAATTGGTTGGTGGTGGGCGGGATGATGGTGCGCATGGCCTGTGGCAGGGTGACTCGCCAGAAGATCACCGACTCGCGCATCCCCAGCGCGAGGGAAGCTTCGCGCTGGCCATACGGTACACCGACAATGCCGGCGCGGAAGATTTCGCTCAGGTACGCACCGTAATTCAGCGATAACGCAATGATCCCGGCGGCAATGGCGCCAGGAACAATGCCCAGCTGTGGCAGGCCGAGGTAGATCAGCAGGATCTGAATCAGCAACGGCGTGCCCCGAAAAAACGAGGCGTAGAAGCTGGCGATGCCGAACGCCACGGCACTCTTCGACAACCGCGCCAGGGCGGTGATGAAGCCCAGCAGCGACGAGGCGACAATCGAGCACAGGCACAAAAACAGTGTCAGTGCTGCGCCTTGCAAGAAGCCGTTGGGCGCCAGATGCAGGCCGATCAGGTTCGGCAGCTTGTCGAGAATGATCGAAAACTTCAGGTCGAAGCTCAGGAAGAAACTCGCGAACAGGCCCAGCATCGTCGCCCAGGTCAGGTACAGGCGGGTACGAAAACCAAAGACACGTTTGAGCAATGACTCAGCCACCGGTTGCGGCGGCTGAGGAGGTTTGGGGAAAGAAGTCATTTGCTGATATCGGCGCCGATCCATTTTTGCGAGAGCTTGCTCAAGGTGCCGTCCTGTTTCAACTGGGCAAAGACTTCGCGCACTTTGCCATCCCACTGAGCATCACCCTTTTCGATGGCCACGGAGTTGGGTTCCGAGTACAGCGGCTCACCGGCAAGCTTGAAGCGCTGGTCCTGGGTCAGGCGCGGTTGTGCGGTTACAAGGTTGGTGAGGACTGCATCCAGTCGCACGCCAGCGCCCAGACTCAGGTCCTGGAAGGCGACGTTGTCGGTGTCATACGGGGCGATCTGCACGTCCTCGAACGGGTACTGCAATCGGGTGTCTTCAGCGCCTTCGATCACCAAGTTTTTGTTCAGGTAGCTTTCGTAGCTGGACGCGCTGGTGAGGCCGACTTTTTTGCCGCTCAGGTCTTTGGCACCATGGATGCGATCGTCTTTGGCATTGACCACGATCACGGCTGGCGAAGCGTAGTACTCCACCGGGAAATCGAAGACTTCGGCGCGGGCCTTGCTCGGGGTCATGGAGCAGATGCAGATGTCATAGCGACCGCTCCAGCGACCGGCAGCGATCACGTCCCAGGACGGCGTTTCGAGACGCAGTTTGACGCCAAGTTTGTCCGCCACGGCTTTGGCCACGTCGACGTCGAAACCGTCGAGCTGGTTCTGATCGTTGAGGAACGAGAACGGCGGATAGCTTTCCATCAGCACGCCCACCAACTCTTTCTTTTGCTCGATACGATCCAGTGTGGCACCGGCAAAGGCTTGGGAAGAAGCAGCGAGAATCGTCAGGCCCAGGGCCAGTAGCGGTTGAAGTTTCACGGGCAGTTCCTGACTAAAAAAGAGTTTGTTATTAACGGAATGGTGCGTATTTAATAGTTATAAGAACGACTCTGATAGTGAGTTATTTTCATAAGCATATGAGTAAAAAATATATGGACGCAGGCAGCACGGTAATTCTGGATGGCGGTATGGGTCGCGAACTGCAACGCCGAGGCGCGCCGTTCAGGCAGCCTGAGTGGTCCGCGCTGGCGTTGAGCGAAGCACCGCAAGCGGTTGAGGCCGTCCATACGGCTTATATCGAAAGCGGTGCAAACGTGATCACCAGCAACAGCTACGCGGTGGTGCCGTTTCATATCGGTGAAGATCGTTTTGCCGCTGAGGGTCAGGCGCTCGCCGCATTGGCGGGGGAGCTGGCACGGCGTGCAGCCGACGCGGCTAGACAGCCCGTGCGTGTGGCGGGTTCATTGCCGCCGCTGTTCGGTTCCTATCGTCCGGACCTTTTTGATGCTGCCCGGGTGACTGAATTGCTGACGCCATTGGTCACGGGCCTGGCACCTCATGTCGACCTGTGGCTGGCTGAAACCCAGAGTTCGATTGTCGAAGCGCGGGCTATTCATGCCGGTTTGCCAAAGGACGGCAAGCCGTTCTGGTTGTCGTTTACCTTGAAGGATGAAGACACGGACGAAGTACCGCGTTTGCGTTCAGGTGAACCGGTGGCCGATGCCGCTGCGGTGGCCGCAGAGCTGGGGGTCGAGACGCTGCTGTTCAACTGCAGCCAGCCGGAAGTAATCGGTGCAGCGATTGATGCTGCGCGGGAAACCTTCGAGCGTTTGGGTGTGAAAGTCCACATCGGTGCGTACGCCAACGCCTTCCCGCCGCAACCGAAAGAGGCCACGGCCAATGATGGTCTGGACCCGTTGCGTGAGGACCTCGATCCGCCCGGTTACCTGCATTGGGCGGCCGATTGGCAGAAACGCGGCGCGAGCCATCTCGGTGGTTGCTGCGGGATTGGCCCGGAGCATATAGCGGTGTTGGCGCAGAAGCTGGCGTAAAGATCGTTCCCACGTCGAGGCGTCGAACCGTCCGCGTGGGAATGCAGCCCCTGACGCTCCGCGTCATATTCAAAAGCGGACGCAGAGCGTCCAGTGAGGCATTCCCACGCAAAGCGTGGGAACGAACATCAGGCGCGGCACTCAGCCAGGGTTTTCAACTGCCCCGAATCTGTCTGGTTCTCATCCGACAGCCACTTCTCAAACCCCGCCCCAATCGCCGGCCATTCCGAATCCAGAATCGAATACCACGCGGTGTCGCGGTTCTGGCCCTTGACCACCATGTGCTGGCGAAATACGCCTTCGAAGCTGAAGCCCAGGCGTTCGGCGGCGTATTTGGAGCGGGCGTTGCCGTTGTTGCACTTCCATTCCAGGCGACGGTAGCCCAGGGCGAACGATTCTTTGGCCAGCAGGAACACCGCTTCGGTGCTTTTCGGTGAGCGCTGCATCGCTGCGCCGAAGGTGACGTGACCGATTTCGATGCGGCCGTGGGCCGGGACGATCGACATCAGGCTGAGAAGGCCTTGCACTTCACCGGTGGCGCGGTCGATGACGCTGAAGAAATACGGGTCGCTGTTGGCGGCGTGGTTATTCAGCCAATCATTGAAGGCGCTGCGTTCCGGGAACGGGCCGTAAGGCAAGTAATCCCACAGCTTCGGGTCGGCGCCGGGGCCTTGCAGGGCTTTGAACAAGCCGTCGGCGTGGCGTGCCGGGTCGAGTTTTTCCAGACGAATGAAGCGTCCTTCGATCAGTTGAACCGAGGGCGCTGGAGCGCCTTTCCAGTCAGCGAGTGAAGTCGACATGTTGCTCTCCTTGAGCCTTAAAGGGCTTGGCGAAACTGGATGAAACCAGGACGTTCGGCAATGCGCTCATAGAGCTGGATCGCGGTGGCGTTGGTTTCGTGGGTCAACCAATGAACCTTGCAGCAACCGTCGGCCTTGGCCGTGGCGTAGACGAATTCGATCAGCTTGCGGCCGACGCCGGTGCCACGGGTTTCGGGCGTCACCAGCAAATCTTGCAGGTAGCAGGAGTTTTCAATGCTCCAGTTCGAGCGGTGATAGATGAAATGCACCATGCCCACCGCTTTGCCATCGGCCCAGGCGAGGGCTGCGTGAGTCGGCTCGCTCGGGTCGAGGAACCGTTGCCAGGTGCTGTGACTGACAGCCTCTGGCAGCTCGGTGTTGTAGAAGCGCAAGTAGGCTTGCCACAACGGCAGCCAAGCGGCGTGGTCATCGGCGGTAACGCGGCGAATCTCGATCTGACTCATGATCATTCCTTGGGCATCAAATGGGCGAGGGCCTGGTCGTGCGGGTTGGCGCTGGCGATCAGCCCTTCGCGCACGCCGGCGATGTCTGCGGTACTGCGGTTCTGGTTGAGCTTGCGCTTGCCTTCCAGACGCTGGATCGGCAGGGCGAAGCCGACAATGGCCTTGAGCATGCCATCGATGTAATGGGCCGGCGCGTCGTCGACTTTCCACGGCTGGGTGCGGTCGCGTTCATGGCGATCGGTCAGGGCGCTGACCAGATTGCGCAGGCGGTGAGCATCGCTGAACACTTCGGCGTTGCCATAGGCGTGTACCGCCACATAGTTCCAGGTCGGCACGACTTTGCCGTGGTCCGCTTTGCTGGGGTAGTACGACGGGCTGACGTAAGCATCGGCCCCGGCAAAAATCACCAGCGCCTCGGCCCCGGCTTCCAGCTCCTGCCACTGTGGATTGGCTCGGGCCAAGTGGCCGTAAAGAGTGCCATTCGGCCCTTGTTCCGGGCTGAACAACAGCGGTACATGGCTGGCCTGCAAACCCTGCTCGCCGTGAGTGACGAGGATGGCCAGGCGTGTGTCGAGGATCTGCTGATGCAGGGCGGGAAGGTCTTCGATGGCAAATGCGCTGGGGGTATACATGGATATTTTCCTTGGCGAATGCCTTTATCCTAGGCAGGCTATTGGTCTGTTGTAAGAGCCATTAACAGTCAATTTCGTAGGTCCATTAGCGGGACTCCATTGCCATGAACAACTCGCTGCTGTCCCTGTCGTTCAACCCGGCAGGTATCGAACTCGATCGCCGTCAGGGCTTGAGTCGTCAGCTCTATCAGGCCTTGCGCCTGCGTGTGCTCGACGGTCGGCTGGTGAGTGGCACACGCTTGCCTGCCAGCCGCGATCTGGCTGCGGCGTTGTCGATTTCGCGCAATAGCGTGGTCCGTGCCTACGATCAGCTCTACGCCGAAGGTTTCATCGAGGGACGGGTGGGGGACGGCACGTATGTGGCGCAATTGCCGCAAACGGCATTGCCGACGAAAAAACTATCCACAAAAGTATCCACAGGGTTACCAACAGGCTTACCCACAGGGTTATCCACAGAATGGCTGGATTTGCCTGTGGTTTCATCCAGTAAAGTTATCCACAGCGGTGCTTTGGAGCGGGTCGAGAAGCACCATTTGCCCAGGCCTCCAAGTGGTCCGCCGAGGGCTTTTCGGGTGGGTGTACCGGCCTTTGACCTGTTCCCGTTTGAGGTCTGGGCCAAGCTGAATGCGGCTTTCTGGCGTAGGCCGGATTTACAGCAACTGTGTTACGGCGCGCCCGAAGGTTACGAGCGCTTGCGCGGATTGATCGCGGCCTATTTGCGCAGTTCGCGCGGCATGCAGTGCAGTGCTGAGCAAATTGTGATCACCAGTGGCGCACAGCAGGGGATTAGCCTTTGTGCACAGCTGCTGGTGGAGCCCGGCGATGGAGTGGCTGTGGAAAACCCCGGCTATCGCGCGGCTGGGCATGCCTTCGCCGTAGCCGGGGCGCGGCTGCATGGGGTCTCGGTGGACAACGAAGGCATCAATTGTGCTGAACTGGCTGAATTGAGCGACTGTCGATTGGCCTACGTCACGCCGTCTCATCAATATCCGACCGGGGTGATCATGAGCCTGGCGCGGCGTCTGGAATTGCTCGCCTGGGCTGAACGCACTGACGGCTGGATCATCGAGGATGACTACGACGGCGAGTATCGCTACAGCGGCGCCCCACTGGCACCCTTGGCGGCGCTGGATCGACAGGGGCGGGTGCTTTACGTCGGCACCTTCGGCAAAGTCGCGTTTCCGGCATTGCGTCTGGGGTATCTGGTGTTACCGATGGGCCTGGTAGACGCGTTCTCCCAGCGTCGTGCAGTGGATGTGCGCCATTCCGAGGTGAGCACTCAGGCGGTGATGGCCGAGTTCATGGCTGCCGGGCATTTTCAGCGGCATATCCGCCGTATGCGGCGCGCGGCCTTGAGTCGGCGCAACACGCTGTTGGCGGGTTGGCCTGTGGATATCCCGGGTGTTGGCAGCCTGCCAAGTGTCGCGGCGGGGCTGCACTTGACGGTGGCGGTCGACACTCAGGCCCGCGAGCGCGAATTGATCGACGCCGCGGCGAGTGTTGATGTCGAGATCAATGGTCTGAGTAACTATTGGCTGCCGGAGTCATGCACCCCGCCAGACCAGCGCGCCGGGCTGGTGCTGGGTTTCGCGGCGGTGCCCGAGGAGGCGATCCGCGCAGCGCTCGGGGGGTTGAAAAAGGTCTGGTGATGCTGGGGGCGGAGGATGGAGTCGCGATCAGCGTCCGTCCTTCATGGCGTTGCCTGGGGTTCCAGATCCAGAAACAGTTTGCGCAGGCTCGGGTCGACTATTTTCCGTAGCACACCATCAATGGGTTCGACGGAGGTCAACAGTCGCCGCTGTTCAGGGGGGAGCGTCTCCAGGTATTTGTCCGCGACTTTCAGGTGAGCAGTAGCGGGCGTGTCTACTGGACTGCTGAGGGTTTCGTAGTGGAAATGCGCCACCCACAACGCCTGATCATTGTTCGCCTTATCCAGAATCCGGTACTCCTGAAAGTAGTCCCCGAGCTGTTTGGTCTGGATTCGGCCTTGTTCGTTTCGGGTGATTCGAACCTGCTCGTTTTCGTGCATCCATTTGAGGCTGCTTTGCGTGGGTTTGCGCTCTTTGTACAGGCCCGCTCGGGTGCTGATGCCCGCTTCTCTTACCTTGATTGCCGCCTGACGCAGTTCCAGGCTCAGGGTGGCCACTGGCGGAAGGGTACCTTCGGCGTTTTTGCTCCTGATCATGGCCAGATCAACGCTCGTGGCGTTTTGTTCCAGTTTGAGTGCGTACTGATCGAACAGATCCTGCATGTCGGCGGGGATGCGTCGCGGTCGCAAAGCGTCTTTGCGGGTGCGCTCGATAAATGGCTGAACATCCAAGCTCTGCTCAAGACCGGCCTCGATGATGTCGGTATCGCTCAGCACCGGCGTTGGCTGCACGCTGACACCTGGCATGACTGCCTTGAGTGGAGCTTCCTTGGCTTTGGTGACTTCGCTATTACCGGGATCGCGAGGGCGGGTCTTGCTAACTTTTACCGGCAGGCGTGATGGGCCGGGACGTGCGGGTTCTGTTGAGCCCTGCGTTATCAACACTTCACTTTCGGGCAGCAACGTATGCAGTTGGGTGTGCGCCAGTCGTGAAAACTCTTCGATCAGTTTTCGCAGATGATCGAGTTGAGGCTGTTTGAACAGGTGGGGGTAGGTGTCTGGTAACTCCCGGATTCTTTGATCGGTGTCGGCAAAGGTATCGACAAGTCCGCCGAAGTCTTCAATACGTTCTTGTGGGGCAGCGTTACCGCCTGCAATGTTCATCAGGTCCGCAACCCGATGAGCGGCCTCGGCGGCGCTCACGATAATGCTGCCGACGGCGTTACGGGCCTGGGACATTGTCGGGCTGGCCTGCTCTTGCATACACAGCTCTTGCGCCATGCCTATCTCGTTTGCCTTGAGTTCCAGTGCCGAGAATGAAGGCAGCAGCTTGCTGATTTTTATGGCTTCAGCTATGCCCGGCCTTCCCGCCGCATGCATTCCTTGAAGTGCCGTTTGCGAGAGTTCAAGTTTCTCGACCATTGCGTGGCTCAGGTCTGTCGCCCGCCGGATGTTGTCAATGTAGGTTTGCCGTGTGATCGCTGTGTCCGGCTGGGGGGCTTGCGTAAATGCGCTGGTGGCTTGGATATACTGGTGTTTTTTTGCGGTAAACCAGAGCGAAAGATGCTTCTGCATCTCCGTGCTCAGGCGTAGCAAGTCGTAGGTATAGCCTGTTGTTCCGCCGAGCGTGCGCCACTCTCGCAGTTGCTCGAGTGCTTGCTCATAACTATTGATCAAGACTTCCAGTTTTTCCGCGTAAACCCCGAGCATTCGGTCGTAGGCATCGCCGTTGGCTGTCAGCAAATCTGTTTGCGCTCTTGCCAGCTCCCTTGCCTTCGCAGGTTCCTGGGCCTTGAATGAGTCCAGTGTGTTTTCCAGTTCATGTTTACGCTGCTCTTTGGCCGCTTTCATGCTTTTGAGGCGATTTTTCGGGCCGCCGCCGCGCAAGCGCAGTCGGGTGTCCACGAACCATTGACCTTGCTGGTTATGGACTAGCAGGGGGCCGGTTCGCGTGACGTCTTTGGGGTCGATGAGAATGACCTGAGCGTCGGCGTCCAGCATGACGTTGAACCAGCGTTCGCCGACCTGTGCATAGATCTTGTCGTTGAGCTGGTAGAGGTGGGGAGGTGCTTCATTGACCGTGGTCAGTTCTGTGTCGGCAAGGTTTGGCGCGGAGACTTTGAGGGTGTCCAGGTAGGTGCCCAGCGTCGAAATGGTGCGGCGCGGCACGGATCCCGCGACCTCAACCGAGGAGCGATGGCTCTGTGGCAGTTCAGCGACAAGCGGGGTGGGGTCCAATGCAATGGTGAGCGGCGCGGTAGGTGGTTTTATCTGCTCCTCTATCGGCAGTGCAGGTTGCAGTTTGCCCGATGCCGTTTTGCGCCGCATCACGGCGTGATGGCTGAGGATGATCCCGAGTGCCAGCAGAATATCCGCTACGGAAGTCCATTCGATGAAGCTGTCACCCTGATCTCGGGCATCGAGTGCCTGCTGGATTTCGTTGATGGTCTGCCAGACCCAGACAGCGGTTCCTACTGCACCACTGAGGAAGTTTGAGGTGACGCTGAACAGCGCCCAGCTGCTGTCTTTCAACAAGCGCCAGCGCCGTTCGGCATTTGATTGCGACTGACGGTCAGCCAAATCGACGATCGTCTGTGCGTTGTTTTTGAACAGTGTCGAAAGAATGTTGCCGGTTATCTCCTCGTATTTGAATATCACGTGTCCGAACCTGTCCACCCTCAGCAATGGATCGACAACCTGTTCGGCCACCAACCAGGGGGACGGCAGACCTACAGGGAAAACATATTGAGCGTATTCAAAGCTCAGGGCCTTGTCGGGTAGCCATGCCAGCACCGAATCTCGGAGTTCACCGGGTTGGTGCAAGGCATACAGCAAATTTTGCCGGGAGGGGAACTGCATCAGTGGCGGGTCCAGCATCGGACGATAAAGCAGACAAGCGCCGCTCTCGGCGCTTCGAGGGCTGATGATGTACATGTTGGCAACCGTGTCGCTGGTGCTGATCAAGCGATGTTGCGGGGTCATCGAGAGGGGGTAGATAGCAATCGGTTGCGCTGTCTCCGTGTCGGGGTTGAGCAGCTCACGGATGTATCGATAGCCGTGCTCATCAATGCCCGCTTCTTGCCTGACCTTGCTTTCCAGTGCCATGAGCGGCAATAGCAAACGCAGCTGGTCGATATAGAAATTTTCCTGGCGTCGGGATTCAACCAGGTCATCAATCAGCTTGCGCTTGATCAGTGCGGGATAGACCTCACCGATATTGGCTCGAGCCGACAACGTTGTGAGGAATTCTGGCGTCAGCCAATCCGGAACCTGCCGGGCATTTTTGAAGAAGATGCTCGCCAGGTAAGGCGCTTCGTTCTCCAGGGCGAAGTCGGCGAGTGTTTCGATGTGCTGGTTGCGGGGATCGGGGAGAGTGAGATCGTCGACGGTGAAACTATCGGTGATCTTGATCCGCAACTCATCCAGCACCAGGTCCGCCGCACCGACGGCGTGAGGGTCGGCGATGATCGCTTCGCTCATCAGGCGCTGGGCGTATGAGGTGATAGACGGGATCTCGTCTTTGGCAGCCTTGTAGTCGGGCTGGCGATACACTTTTCCCAGCGCCGTGACGTAACGACTGTAGTCTTGTATATCGCTGAACGATGCGTTGCGCAGCCAGTCGGGAATCGCCGCAGCCAATTGCTCGATCCGTACGTGTTCCGTGGTGTCGATCTCGACCTCGGAAGCAAGCACATCGGTTGTTGGCGCCTCCAGGAATCGGAGTGCATCGATGGCATCGAGCTGCGACGACACCAGTGCCCAGGCCATGTGATCGAAGATATTCCCGTCGGGCTCGTAAAGCCGCCACTTCAGGTCGCGCCCTGCCAGTTGGTCTTCCAGGCGCGCTGGAAGCGAGTTACCCAGTTGTTCCATTGAGTCGAAAGACTCGTAAGCGCGCTCGATGGTGTACATCACGATCAGTTCGCGCTTGCGATACGTTGCCTTGAGCACCAGAGCACCACCGACCAGGAGGTGGCTGGCAACCTCATTCTCGATGGTGTCTATGTCGATCAGGCACGCCTGGATCGCTGAAAAGTCGCTGTTCACGGGGCTGCGCAGGGCTTTGTCGGGAGCCATGGAAATCTCCCGCGCCATGGCGCATTCATCGGCATTCCAACCGTTGACCTGTCGTACGTTCAGCGCCTTGCGCAGTGTGTCGGAGAGTTCCTGCCAGCGCGCGATCCTGTGTCCCTTCTGGTTCCAGAAATCCAACTGCCGCGCCTGGAATTCGACAAACAATAACGGTGCTGAGTCATTGAGCACGCCGGCGACTTCCTCGATGCTGACGGCGAGATGAATCGGATCTTTGGCATGTCGCTCCAGGGTGAGAAAGTGTTCGCCTTCGATGTAATTGGCCTTTGTCGTGTTAAAGCTATGGCGGATCAGTGCATGCGTCAGTGATTCGAATCGAAAGGGGCCGGCCTCGATCCGGTTATCAACCTGGAGCCAATGTGGTGTTGCGATCATTGCGTGGTCCGGGTCAATGTCCAGGTCCGGATAAAGCTCTTTCAGCGCCTGAGTCATCAGGTTCGAAGCAATCTGGTTGAGGGTTGGGCCGTGGCTGGTCAGGGTGACCAGATCGCTTTTCTCTACAAGGCGCGTGGTGTCGCCGGATGTCTCTAGAGGAACGTTATCAGTCATGTTCGCTTCCTTCGTGTGGTTTCCAGGACGCAAAGACAAGTCCTGGTCGTGGCACCGAAGGTAGTGGGCAGTGGGCAATGCAGGGTGGTAACTAATTATGTGCTGGCAAAAAAATGACCCGCACACAGGCGGGTCTTCGGTTTCAGCGGCGTGAGCGTTTCAGGTACCGGACTTGATCTTGGTCCAGGCCCGGGTCCGCGCCCGTTCCGCGTCGCGCGGCAGCGGTTGCAGGGTGTAGAGCGTGCTCATGGCCGCTTCGGTCGGGTACAGATTAGGGTTGCTGCGGATCGCCGGGTCGACCATTTCCGTGGCGTCCTTGTTCGGGTTCGGATAGCCGACAAAGTCGCTGACCGGCGCGATGACTTTCGGTTGCAACAGGTAGTTCATGAAGGTGTAGGCGTCTTCCGGATCTTTCGCCCCTTTCGGGATCGCAAGCATGTCGAACCAGATCGGCGCGCCTTCTTTCGGCAGGCGCATGTCGACGATCACTCCGTTCTTGGCTTCCTTGGCGCGGTTGGCGGCCTGGGAGAAGCTGCCGGAGTAACCGACGGCGACACAGATATCACCGTTGGCGATGTCGGCCATGTACTTGGATGAGTGGAAATAGGTGATATACGGGCGAATCTTCATCAGCAATGCTTCAGCCTTGACGTAGTCATCCGGCTTTTTGCTGTTCGGGTCCAGGCCCAGGTGCTGCAGGGCCAGCGGCAGGATCTCCGACGGTGAATCGAGCAGGGCCACGCCGCACTGCTTGAGTTTGCTGATGTTCTCTTCCTTGAAGATCAGGTCCCAGCTGTCCACTGGTGCGTTGGTGCCCAGCGCGGCCTTGACCTTGTCCGGGTTGAAGCCGATCAGGATGGTGCCGTACATGTATGGCACGGCGAATTTGTTGCCCGGGTCGTTGGCTTCGATCAGCTTCATCAGCTTGGGATCGAGGTGGTTCCAGTTCGGCAGTTTGCTGCGGTCCAGTGGTTGGAATACCCCGGCTTCGATCTGCTTGGCGAGGAACACGTTGGACGGCACCACCACGTCGTAACCGGAGTTGCCGGTGAGCAGTTTGGCTTCCAGCGCTTCGTTGGTATCGAAAATGTCGTAGACCAGTTTGACCTTGGTGTTCTCGGCCTTGAAGTCTTCCAGTGCCTTGGGGGTGATGTAGTCGAACCAGTTGTAGACCCGCAAGGTGCGCTCTTCAGCATGCACAGCAGTGCTGAGAACTGCTGTGCACAGAGCCGGGATGATAAAACGCTTGAGTTGATTCATTGTTCTAATTCCTCATTGGGCGCTTTTGAAACCTTCGAGAACGTTCACGGCATTGATGCCGATTTCTTCCACCGCGTAGCCGCCTTCCATCACGAACAGGGTCGGCTTGCCAAGGGCGCCGATGCGCTTGCCCATCGCCAGGTAATCCGGGCTGTCGAGCTTGAACTGGGAGATCGGGTCGTCCTTGAAGGTGTCGACGCCAAGAGATACGACCACGATATCGGCGCCGAAGCGCTCAATCTCTTTACAGGCCTGCTCCAGCGCCGCGCTCCAGGTGTCCCAGCCGGAACCTGCGGGCAGCGGGTAGTTGAAGTTGAAACCTTCACCTGCACCTTCGCCGCGTTCGTCTTCGTAACCGAGGAAGAATGGAAATTCAGCTTCGGGGTGGCCGTGGATCGAGGTGAACAGCACATCGCTGCGCTGATAGAAAATCGATTGGGTGCCGTTGCCGTGGTGGTAGTCGACGTCGAGGATCGCGACTTTCTTGTGGCCTTGATCGAGGAATGCCTGGGCAGCGATGGCGGCATTGTTGAGGTAGCAATAACCGCCCATCAAGTCGCTGGCAGCGTGATGTCCCGGTGGACGGCACAGGGCAAACGCACTGCGCGCACCGCGTTGGATCGCGGCCTGGGCGGTCAGCGCGACTTGCGCCGCGCTATACGCTGCTTGCCAGGTGCCGGCGGTGATCGGTGCGCCGCCGTCGAAGCTGTAATAACCGAGTTGGCCGTGCAGGCTTTTCGGGATGACCGTGCGCAGGGTGCGTGCCGGCCAGGTGTACGGCAGCAAATCGCCGTCGCGTTCAAACTCGGTCCAGCGCTGCCATGCGCCTTTGAAGAACGTCAGGTAGTCGTCGCTGTGGATGCGCTGGATCGGCCCCAGACCAAAATCCTGCGGCGCTTGCACCGGCCCCAGGCTGCGGGATTGAACGCGTGCCAGAACGTGGTCGGCTCGCGAGGGCATTTCGAAGCAGGGCATCAATTGCCCGTCCATCAATTCGCAGCGTCCGTGGTGCAGGTGGTGATCGTCCGAGTAGATCGTCAGCATTTTCTTGTTCTCCGCAGGCTGATTCGGTTGAACACAGTCTTGCGGCGTGCGGCGATTCAGAGAACGGCAGGAAAGGCCAAAAGGGGATCAATATGGCCAAAAGATCTGACCGAAATTCGCCCCTTGTTGGCGCGGCGACGCCCCGGTTCGGGGCGACAAGATACTTACGCGCTTGGCGTGGCGCCTGCCTCTTCCGGGAAGTAGCGTTGCAGCACTTGCAGCATGTCGTCACGTTTGCGTTGTTTCAGCCAGAAACGCGTGACTTCCAGGTTGTCGCCCTTGCACTGATGACCGGCGCGAGGGTCGGCGCCTTTTTCCAGCATCAGCGTGAACAGTTCCAGCGTTTGTTGCTGGTAGACGACAGGGTCAACTCCGCTCGACCCGCTCGCTCGGGCCAAGCGCAGCAATGCCGGTTCGAGTACTTCTTCATTGCTGTTGCAGCGGCCTTCTCGATAACCCGCATTGAGTTGCACTCCGCTTTTGACCAGCAGTACAGCAGCGGGGTAGGCACCGCTTTCGATGGTCCGATAGAGTGCAGATTCCCCCTGTTTTTTATCTCGCAGGTCAAGGTTTTGAGGGTACTTGAGCAGCCAGGTGAAAAGGTCGGAATCCATCACCGTGGCGTGTTGCATCAGCACGGTTTCACCGTCGACATTGGTTTCGTCGATGGCGGCTCCCGCCTCAAGCAAGAATTGCAGACGCCGGGCCTTCTCCGGGTCTTTGCTTTCGCGACGATCCTTGTTCAGCGCCTGCATCACCACGGGCTCGCTACCGTTGATACCTTGAGTTTTCGCACCGTGTTCCAGCAGCAAACGGGCGATTGCAAAGTTGGGCTTGTCCAGCGCATGAAGCAGCGCACTGCGCCCGTCTTCGTCTTGGGTGTCGGCAGGTATGCCGGCGTCCAGCAGACTGCGTACGCGGGTTTCATCCTGAGCGTCCACCGCTTGCAGCAGCGGCCATTGAGCCTTGCAGATTTTTGGGTCGCCTTGGGTGATGCTCAGTCTTTCCAGGACCCGCTGAGGAATACTCATGTTGCGCGCCAGGCGCAGGCCGCAGTAAATCCGGTAGTACTCCAGTGCTGGGGCCAGGCTGGTGGTGTACTCGGGAAATTTCTCATACCGGGACCAGTACAGGTCTGCCATGTTCAGGTAGACCGGGATGCGTTGAGGGTCGCGGCGCACGACTTCCTTGAACAAGTTCGTGGTGACGTTGTCCGGTTTGGTTGCACTTCGCCAGAACGCGATGTCATTGAGCAGCCCGGCAAAGTCTTTCTGGTCGGCACCGACAAGGCGAAAGTCAGTGTTGATAAACAACTCTTCGACATTCTTCAGGCCCGGGCCTTTGTCCTTGTCTTTACTCAGTTGCTGGTGCAGCTCGCGGAGGCGTTTCGCGCCGTCTTCGGCTACGTAGGGCTGGTCGGCCACGCTGAAGCTGAATGGTGTTTCCGGGACGTGGTACAGCATCGCCGGTCGCGCGGATTCGAGCGCCTTGAGCCAGGCGTCTGAAACCTGCGGGAGGGTCGCTTGCAACGCCTGGAACACCAGGTGCTGATCGTTTGAAAAGCGCCCGATAGCCAGTAGCGGCGTACCCGGTTGGCGGCTGTCGACCAGCAGGTAACGCCGGGTTTCCCAGCCGTTACGTCCACATTCAAATTTCAGTTCGTTCATTGCGATGCCGGGTGCCAACTCGATATGAGTGGCGCTAGGGCTCATGACAAGACCGTCCTGGTTCTTGGTGCAGTAGCGAAATTCTTCCGTCGTCATCAGCGGTATCGGGCCAAATTTATACGCACGCTCCCGATAATTTTCATCGCGATAAATGTTGAGGTAAAACAAACCGCGGTACTGACTGAGCAAGCCGACCAAGGGCGGCGACATGCCCGTCGCGCTCTCCGTGACAGCCGTGGGAACGATGATGGCCTTGTATTCAGGCGCATCAACCACGGCATGCGGGGGTAGCCCAAACCAGTCCAGTTCAATCGCTTGCGCCACCACAGGCAGGTTGAGTAGCAGGGCCAGCAAGGCAAAGCGTGTGCAGCGACGAGGAAGGGGCATCAAGCAGGAACACCGACAACATGATTGGGCTGCGTAATGTAGTTCAGCGTCGTCCACTGTGCCTACTTTATCTCAAGGCCTGAACTGGCTGGGCGCGACCCCACTCCAGCGCACAAAGGCATGGCGGAAACTCGCGGTTTCGCTGAAGCCCAGCGCCTCGGCGATGCGATAGATCGGCAGCTGATCTTCGTAAAGCATCTGCTTGGCGCGCTCAAAGCGCAGTTCGTCGAGCAATTCCTGATAGCTGCACCCCAGATCCTTCAGGTGCCGACGCAGAGTCCGCGCCGAGCAGTTCATCTGTTCGGCCAGGCCTTCCAGGCCTGGCGCGGCGTCGAGTTGGGCGGTGAGCAGTTGGCGGATCCGCCCCAGCCACGCCTGGCGTCCGGTGAATTCGGTGTTCTGCTTGCGACAGCGTTCGGCCATGGCCTGATGGGTGATGCTGTCGGCCAGAGGCAAGGGCTGGTCCAGCCAGTGTTTGTCGAAAGCGAAGGCGTTATCGGTGCCGTCAAAGCGCAGGGGGCAATCAAAGTGCGTCGCGTAGCTGGCCCGATAATCCGGTGCCGAATGTTCGAAACGGGCACCCAGCAGCGGCAGTGGATGGCCGAGCAGGTCGTCGCAGATGACTTTCAGCGAGACCAGGCAGAACTCGGCGTTGAACACTGCCAGCGCCGGACTTTCCCGGTAATCGGCGGCGGCGAACCAGATGCGCTCGCCATCGTCCTCAAGGCTTAGCTCGAAAAGTGTTCCCAACAGCGCCGGATAGCGCAGCGCCAGGCGCAAGGCGTCACCGAAGGTGGCACTGGTGAGCAGGGCATAACCGAGAATGCCGTAGGACGAAACGTGCATCCGCCGGCCCAGTTCCAGGCCGATGTCACGCTTGAGCGCGACCGCGTTGGCGCAGACCTGCATTTCCTGATTGGTGGTGATTCGCGTGTCGGCGCGGCTCAGATCCGCGGCGCTGATGCCGCTGCCGGCCAGCAGCGCCTCACTCGAAAGCCCATCGGCCTTGAAGGCATTGAGCACCAGGGAAACGGCGTTGAGGGTGGTGAGGTGGGAGTGGAGCATGGGCGATTCCAGCCTTTGGGTGGCTGGAAGCGAGCAAGTTGTATGCCGGGTGTCATCAACCTGTAGGAGCAAGGCTTGCCCGCGATAGGGACGACGAGGTCTACCAGACACACAGCGTCATCGTTCATCGCGGGCAAGCCTTGCCCCCACAGGATATGTGTGGTGTCAGCTAAGTTCGCCGCAAAGGTCGAGCTCTACAAGCCGTCGAACCTCTGCCGTGTCCAGATCTGCACCCAACAGCGCATGCAATTTGCCAAACGCGGCTTCACGGGTCATGCCGCCGCCAGACAACACGCCCACGCCACGCAAGCGACTGCCGGCCTCGTAGACATCCAGCTCAACCCCGCCTTCATGGCACTGGGTGATCGCGACCACCACGACCCCCTGATCCCGCGCGCGCGCAAGGCTGGCGAGAAACTCGGGGTTATCGCTCGGCCCGGTGCCGCTGCCGAAGCATTCCAGCACCAGACCCTGAATGCCGCTGTTCAGCACGCCATCGAGCTGTTCCGCGCCGATTCCGGGAAACAGTGGCAGCACGCCGACCTTGGCCAGTTGCTTGCTCTGACGGTACTCAAGCGCTGTCGGGAGGGCAGGTGCTTTGACGCCGCCGCCCTGGCGTTGCAGGCGAGCAAACGGGTGCCGACCGAAGCTGCGAATCTTCGCGCAACGGGTCGGGTCCAGCAGCTCGCCATGGAAGTACAACTGCACGCCCGGTTCCAGGCCTTGGCCGAGGGCGACAAGCGCACCGCCGAGGTTTTCCCAGGCATCGCTGTCAGGCACGCCGGCCGGCAGCATGGAACCGGTAAACAGCACCCGTGCGTGCAGGCCGAGCAATTGGAAACTCATGGCGGCGGCGCTGTAGGCCAGGGTGTCGGTGCCGTGCAGGATCAGCACGCTGTCGCAGCCGTCGACGTCGACCGCTTCGATGACCGCATCGCGCAGGCGCTGCCAGTAGGCCGGGGTCATGTTGGCGCTGTCGATCAGCGGGGTCATTTCTCGGAAGCGCCAGTTCGGCACCACCAGATCAGGCTGGCTGTGCAGGTAGTCGCGCATCCGGGCTTCAAAACCGGACGCCGGGGCCAGGCCGTTGGCGCTGGCTTGCATGCCAATGGTGCCACCGGTGTAGAGCACCATGACGTGCTGCGCAGCAGGATAAGTTGCGGGAATCATGTGGGGTCTCCTGAACGATGACAGCGTACGACCGAGCATGACGCCGGTCGCACGCTGTGTCACGTCGGGCGCAGGGGATGCGCCCGGTTTTAACCGATCAGCGTTGCGCTGCGGTCACGCCTTGCGGCTCGGCTTCAGATTTTGGAGCGGCGGCTGGCGGGTTGGCTGGCCAGGCTTTGAGGTCCAGGTCCAGGTCCGGGAATTTGCTGGAGTCGAACACTGGCGTCTTGATCCCGGCGCGGCGTTGAGCGTCGTAGTCATTCAGGATGCGCATGCCAACGTTGAACAGCAGGAACAAGGCGATCAGGTTCACGAACGCGAGCATTGTCATGGTGATGTCGGCGAAGGCGAACACGGTGCTCAGGTTTTCGATCGCACCCCAGAAGATCAACGCCAGTACCAATGCGCGGTAGCCGATCAGCACCTTGCGGTTTTCACCGACCAGGAAGCGCAGGTTGCTCTCGCCCAGGTAGTAGTTGTAGAGGATCGAGGTGAACACGAACAACGCCAGCGCGACGCTGATGAACATCCGGCCCCAATCACCGACTACGGCGGCCAGAGAGTTCTGGGTCAGGGCAATGCCGTCGCCTTCGAAGCCTGGTGTGTAGAAGCCCGACAGCAAGATCAGCAATGCAGTGCAGGTGCAGATCACGAAGGTGTCGAGGAACACGCTGAACGCCTGAACCACGCCTTGTGCGACCGGGTGCTCGACCGACGCCACGGCTGCGACGTTAGGCGCACTGCCCAGGCCGGCTTCGTTGGCGAACACGCCGCGCTTCACGCCCATGACGATGGCGCTGCCGATCAGGCCACCGAAGGCCTGGTCCAGACCGAATGCGCTCTTGACGATGGTCATCAGCATGCCCGGCACATGGTCGAATTGCAGCACGATCACGTAGATGGTCACGCCGATGTAGACCAGGGTCTTCACCGGTACCAGCAGGTCGGCCACTTTGGCGATCCGCTTGATCCCGCCGATAAACACCAGGCCCAACAGCACCGCCAGGCCCAGGCCGGTGTAGGTGGTGTTCAGGCCGAAGGCGTTATTGAGCGAGTGGGTCACGGCATGGGATTGCAGGCCGTTGAAGGCGAACCCGAAGGTCACCAGCAACAGGAATGCCATGATCATGCCCAACCAGCGCTTCTGCAGGCCGTGCTGGATGTAGTAGGACGGGCCGCCGCGGTACTGACCTTCGGAGTCGCAGCGCTTATAGAGCTGGCCGAGGGAGCATTCGAAGAAGCTGCTGGACATGCCGACCAGTGCGGTCACCCACATCCAGAACACTGCGCCTGGGCCACCGAGGGTCACGGCGATGCCGACACCCGCGATATTGCCTGCGCCGACGCGGCCGGCGAGGCTGAGCATCAGGGCCTGGAACGAGCTGAGTTGCTCGCTGCTGCTACGCAGGCTCTCTTTGAAGACCGAGAACATGTGTAGGAAGTGACGCAATTGGACGAAACGCGAGCGGATCGTGAAGTAGCTACCGAGCCCGACAATGAGCACGATCAGTACTTTCCCTGAGAGGAAGTCGTTGATGACTTCGAGCATGGAGTATTCCTCGCTGTTTTTTGTGTAGGCGATTGTGGGTGGTCGAAACATTGCGTTACACCGGTCTGTGCACGGCACAACGGATGGGGCGATGTTCGTCCTGGATCCATATCGCGGGTTTGTTATTAGTTCGGGTTTCGCATGGGTTTGGGTCTCGTTACCGACGACCGCTCACGCGAAGAGGGGCGGCACTATACCTATCAGTGCGGCGTCCGTCTGCACGGTTGTGGTGCGAACGATAAAACAAGGGGCTGCAAGATCAAAAAATCGCAGCCTTCGACAGCTCCTACGGGTGTACGTTGATCCCTGTGTAGGAGCTGCCGAAGGCTGCGATCTTGGCGGTATTGAAAACACACGACATGTTTGGAAAATCCGCAAAAGATTTAAAAAAAAGGGCCTGGAGAATGAACTCCAGGCCCTCAAAAGGTGAGAGGTGTCTAGTCCCTCGACCTGGTGAGCAGTAACTACAGCGTTAGGCTTTCAGTGGTACCAGACGCGGAGCAATCATGTTTTCCGGGCGCAGGATGTCGGCGAGCATGGCCTCATCCAGCAAGCCTTCTTCTCGCACCAGTTCCAGCACGCCGCGGCCGCTTTCAAGGGCGATACGGGCGATGCGGGTGGCGTTTTCATAGCCGATGTACGGGTTCAGCGCGGTGACCAGACCGATCGAGTGTTCGACCAGTTCACGGCAGCGGGCTTCGTTGGCAGTGATGCCGACGATGCAGTGCTCGCGCAGCATGTCCATGGCGCGTTGCAGCAGGCGGATCGAGTCGAAGATCTTGAAGGCGATCAACGGCTCCATCACGTTCAGTTGCAACTGGCCGCCTTCGGCCGCGATGGTCAGTGCCAGGTCGTTACCGATGATCTGGAAGGCCACCTGGTTAACGGCTTCAGGAATAACCGGGTTGACCTTGCCTGGCATGATCGAGCTGCCCGGCTGACGCGCTGGCAGGTTGATTTCGTTGATGCCGGTGCGTGGGCCGCTGGACAGCAGGCGCAAGTCGTTGCAGATCTTCGACAGCTTGACCGCGGTGCGCTTGAGCATGCCGGAGAACAGCACGAAGGCGCCCATGTCGGAAGTCGCTTCGATCAGGTCGGCGGCCGGTACCAGCGGTTGACCGCTGATCAGTGCCAGGCGCTGAACAGCCAGGTGCTGGTAACGCGGGTCGGCGTTGATGCCGGTACCAATCGCGGTGCCGCCCAGGTTCACTTCGGTCAGCAGTTCCGGTGCCAGTGTCTTCAGGCGTGCCAGGTCTTCGCTCAGGGTGGTGGCGAAGGCGCGGAATTCCTGGCCAAGGGTCATCGGCACGGCGTCTTGCAGCTGGGTACGACCCATCTTCAGAACGTGGCTGAATTCTTCACCTTTGGCAGCGAACGACTGGATCAGGCTGTCGAGGCTGGCGAGCAGGGCGTCGTGACCCAACAGCAGACCCAGACGGATGGCCGTCGGGTAGGCGTCGTTGGTCGACTGGGCCATGTTCACGTCGTTGTTCGGGTGCAGGTATTGGTATTCGCCCTTGCTGTGGCCCATAGCCTCCAGCGCGATGTTGGCGATGACTTCGTTGGCATTCATGTTGGTTGAAGTGCCAGCGCCGCCTTGAATCATGTCCACCACGAACTCTTCGTGGAAATCGCCGCGGATCAGACGGGCACACGCTTCGCTGATGGCAGCGTGCTTGACGTCGCTCAGGTGACCCAGCTCGCGGTTGGCGTCAGCAGCAGCCTGCTTGACCATTGCCAGACCCACAACCAGTTTCGGGTAATGCGAAATCGGAACGCCGGAGAGACGGAAGTTGTTCACCGCTCGCAGGGTCTGGATGCCGTAATACGCTTGAGCTGGTACTTCGAGTACGCCAAGCAGGTCTTTTTCTGTGCGGAAAGATGCAGCGGAGGACATGATAGAAATCATCTCGATATGGACCCGGTCTATGCCGGAACGCTGCGAATGCTAGGCTTGTGGAAAATTTTGGGCCAATGCTGTTAAGCACTGCCCTATGCACATTCGGCATAATACCCGTGTGACGCCGTGTATACGGCAAGCGTGTGACCTAAATTGGTGCGTGTCCGGGAGGGCGTGATGAATCTGGAAAGCAAATGGCTCGAGGACTTTAGTGCCCTGGCCGCCACCCGCAGCTTTTCGCAGGCCGCCGAACGGCGCTTTGTGACTCAGCCGGCATTCAGTCGGCGGATCCGCAGCCTCGAAGCCGCACTGGGGCTGACCCTGGTCAATCGCTCGCGCACGCCCATCGAACTGACGGCGGCGGGGCAGTTGTTTCTGGTCACGGCGCGTACAGTGGTCGAGCAACTCGGCGAAGTGCTGCGGCATTTGCATCACCTCGAAGGCGGGCAGGGCGAAGTGATGCAAGTCGCGGCCGCTCACTCCCTGGCCCTGGGTTTCTTTCCGCGCTGGATCGCGCAATTGCGCAATGAAGGCCTGAACATTGCGACGCGGCTGGTGGCGACCAACGTCGGCGACGCCGTGCACGCGTTGCGCGAAGGCGGCTGCGATCTGATGCTGGCGTTTTATGACCCGGATGCGGCCATGCAAATGGACCCGGAGATTTTCCCGTCACTGCACCTGGGCGACACCGAAATGCTCCCGGTCTGTGCGGCCGATGCGGATGGCAAGCCGCTGTTTGACCTCGAAGGCGAGGCCAGCGTGCCGCTGTTGGCTTACAGCGCCGGGGCTTTTCTCGGGCGTTCGGTGAACATGCTGCTGCGCCAGCGCGCGCTGCGTTTCACCACCATTTATGAAACCGCCATGGCCGACAGCCTGAAAAGCATGGCGCTGGAAGGGCTGGGCATTGCCTGGGTGCCGCAGCTCAGCGTGCGTGCCGAACTGGCGCGCGGTGAGCTGGTGGTCTGCGGTGGCCCGCAATGGCATGTACCGCTGGAGATTCGTTTGTACCGCTGCGCGCTGGTACGCAAGGCCAACGTAAGGCTGTTGTGGCGCAAGCTGGAAGGCAGCGCCGCGCAAACCCCTTGAGACGCTGAAGATTCAGTGTGGGATTCGTGTTGTATTGGATTGACCTTAAAGTCAATAAAACCGGTACTTTGCGCCGTATGACAGATGGTCGCGCGGGGGGCTGTTTATCTGCTTCATTGAGGTATACTGCGCGGCCTTCGGCCGGTTCGTCTGGCCATAATTCGTACAACAAGCCACGCATTTGCGTGGCTTGTTGTTTTTTGACGCGCCTGCGGGCGCCCAGAGAGAAGAGGCACGACGATGAGCGCACTGGTTGGCGTGATCATGGGCTCCAAGTCCGATTGGTCCACCCTTAGCCACACCGCCGATATGCTGGAAAAGCTCGGCATCCCTTACGAGGTGAAAGTGGTCTCTGCCCACCGCACCCCGGACCTGCTGTTCCAGTATGCCGAAGAGGCCGAGGCCCGTGGCATCGAGGTGATTATCGCCGGTGCCGGCGGCGCGGCCCACTTGCCTGGCATGTGTGCGGCCAAGACCCACCTGCCGGTGCTGGGCGTGCCGGTGCAGTCGTCGATGCTTTCGGGCGTCGATTCGCTGCTGTCGATCGTGCAGATGCCTGCGGGCATCCCGGTCGCTACCCTGGCCATCGGCAAGGCCGGCGCGATCAACGCAGCCCTGCTCTCGGCGAGTATCCTGGGCGCCAAGCACCCGCAATTCCACGCGGTGCTGAAAACCTTCCGTGCTGAGCAGACAGACAGCGTCCTGGACAATCCAGACCCACGCATCGCCTGAGGTTGTTGACGATGAAGATCGGTGTAATCGGTGGCGGCCAGTTGGGTCGCATGTTGGCCCTGGCAGGTACGCCGCTGGGAATGAACTTCGCTTTTCTGGACCCCGCGCCGGATGCCTGCGCAGCTGCGCTGGGTGAGCACCTGCGGGCCGATTACGGCGATCAGGATCACCTGCGCCAGTTGGCCGATGAAGTCGACCTGGTGACCTTCGAGTTCGAAAGTGTCCCTGCCGAAACCGTGGCCTTCCTGTCGCAATTCGTTCCGGTTTACCCGAGTGCCGAAGCGCTGCGCATCGCCCGTGATCGCTGGTTCGAAAAGAGCCTGTTCAAGGACCTGGGCATTCCGACGCCGGCCTTCGCCGATATCCACTCGCAAGCCGACCTGGAGGCTGCGGTAGCCACCATCGGCCTGCCCGCCGTACTGAAAACCCGCACCCTGGGTTACGACGGCAAGGGCCAGAAAGTCCTGCGCACGCCGGCCGATGTGCTCGGTACGTTCGCCGAGCTGGGCAGCGTGGCCTGCTTGCTGGAAGGCTTTGTGCCGTTCACCGGTGAAGTGTCGCTGATCGCCGTGCGCGCTCGCGATGGTGAAACGAAGTTCTACCCGCTGGTCCACAACACCCACGACAGCGGCATTCTCAAACTGTCCGTGGCCAGCACCGACCACCCGTTGCAAGCCCTGGCCGAGGATTACTCCAGCCGCGTGCTCAAGCAGCTGGATTACGTCGGCGTGATGGCGTTCGAGTTCTTTGAAGTCGACGGTGGCCTCAAGGCCAACGAAATCGCCCCGCGCGTACACAACTCTGGCCACTGGACTACTGAAGGCGCCGAGTGCAGCCAGTTCGAAAACCACCTGCGGGCCGTTGCCGGCCTGCCGCTGGGTTCGACCGCCAAGGTCGGCGAGAGCGCGATGCTCAATTTCATCGGTGTGGTACCGCCGGTGGAGAAGGTCATCGCCATCGCCGATTGCCATCTGCACCACTACGGCAAGGCGTTCAAGGTCGGCCGCAAGGTCGGTCACGCCAACCTGCGTTGCGCCGACAGGGAGACGCTTGCGCAGCAGATCCTCAAGGTCGAAGCGCTGATTGCCGAATAGTTTCATCTGGCAGTGACGGAACCTTCGGTCGCCGCCGATCTCTGATGGCAGGATGCCAAAGTCTGGCTAGGCTTTGGCATACCCCACATCATTCAGAGGGAAACGCCATGCACATTATTGGAACCATCTTCATCGGATTGATCGTTGGCCTGCTGGCTCGTTTCCTGAAACCGGGTGACGACAACATGGGCTGGATCATGACCATTCTGCTTGGCATCGGCGGTTCGCTGGCGGCGACGTACGGCGGCCAGGCGCTGGGTATCTATCAGGCTGGCCAAGGTGCGGGCTTCATCGGTGCACTGGTGGGCGCGATTGTCTTGCTGGTGATCTACGGTCTGATCAAGAAAAACACCTGATTCAAGCGACAAAGCCCTCTCTGCCGCACGGGCAGAGAGGGCTAGAATGCTCGACGATTTACTGACTCCCCTCTGCCGAGCACATTTCATGCGCCGTCTTCTGCTGACTCTCTTATTGCTGGGCACTGGCCTGGCTCATGCCGGCGAACTGCCGGAAACCGACTGGCTCGAACTGATGCCCAAGTCGGATCAAAAAGCCCTTGAGGCCATGCCTGAAATCGACCACAACTCGCCCGAAGCCAACGGCACCTTTACCGACAAGGGTGGCTTGAAGCAGAGCAAGGGCTTGCCGGCGGTGATGTATTCGACCAAGACCGTGGCGTCGATGAACGACAAGAACATCCGCATCGGCGGGTATCCCGTGCCTTTGGAAACCGATGCCAAGGGGCGCAGCACGCTGTTCTTCCTGGTGCCGTACCCGGGCGCCTGCATCCACGTGCCGCCACCGCCGCCTAACCAGTTGGTGCTGGTGCGCTATCCGAAGGGCTTGAAGCTGGACGATATCTACACACCGCTGTGGGTCACCGGCACGCTGAAGATCGAGAAGGTCAACAACGACCTGGCCGATGCGGCGTATGCACTGGATGCGGCGAAAGTACGGGTGGTCAAAGAGTCGGATTTGTAAGGTCTGGAGTTCTGCACAAGACCTGTGGCGAGGGAGCTTGCTCCCGCTGGACTGCGCAGCAGTCCCAACACCAGCAATCGAGTTCTGACAGGCAGAACCCATTGCCTGGTTTTACGACCGCTTCGCGGCCGAGCGGGAGCAAGCTCCCTCGCCACAGTTGATCGCAGTGTTGCTTAAAGAGTTTTGCTGGCGATGCTCACGCCCAGCGTATGACTCGCCCCCGGCGCCAGGGTCACGATGTCATCCATCACATTCGCCGTTTCGATGCACAGCATGCGCTGCCAGCCGTCGTCGGCCATGTCACTGAACTGCGCCGCCCGTGCGATCCACGGGTTCCAGATCACCGCCGAGCGCGAGCCGCTGCTGGTCAGCTCGATGCGCCGTTCCCAGGCAGGATCGACGATGCTCAATTGCGCCGGTGTATTCAGGTAGATCCGGTCGGTTTCCCCGGCAAAACGCAAATCGCCGGTCTGAGTCACGGTTTTCCAGTTATCCAGGGTTTCGATGTAGCTCAGCCCGTCCAGGCCTTCGACGTGCACATTGCGTACATCGCTGACGGCGTAGTAGCTGTGCAGCGCCTGGCTGATGGTGACGGGGGTACTGCCCTGGTTTTGGCTGGTCAGGTTGATATGCAGTTGCTCATCCAGGCGAATGCTCAGTTTCAGGTCCACCGCATACGGCCAACCCGGCAAGCCGCCTTCGAGGTAGGGCAGGACGAACTCGACCTTCAGGCTTTCGCCTTCGGCTTCAATGGCGCCCAGTTCCCAATCCATCGCCCGCACTAAACCGTGGGCGGTTGGCGGTTCGTTGCTGACGCGCATCGCCTGAACGCTCGGCGGATTGCGGTCCAGATTGCCGAACCACGGCCAACAAACCGGAACACCGGCGCGGATGCTTTTGCCGGTTTTGAACAGCGCCTCATCGTTGAGCCAGATCAGCGGCGGTTGCCCGGCCAGTTGATAACTGAGGATGTGCGCGCCTTGCTGGGCCACCAGCAATTCGGCCTGACCGTGGCGGATGCGCCAGCAGTTCAGTTCATCCAGTTTCACGGCTTCAACGTTGGGAGTCGGCATGTTGCACATCTCGTTCAGGATCAATGACGTCAATGGACCGTAAAACGGTCGCCGGGTTTAACGCTCGCCCGGTTTAACGAGCTCTGGGCGGAACCGAGCGGGTGCGGCCGCTGCCATCGATGGCGACGAACACGAACACCGCCTCAGTGACTTTACGCCATTCGCTTGACAGTGGATCGTCGCTCCAGACCTCGACCATCATCTTGATCGAGCTGCGGCCGATTTCCGTTGCCTGAGTATAGAAGGACAGCTGCGCGCCCACGGCGACCGGCACCAGGAAGGCCATGCGATCGATCGCCACGGTGGCGACGCGTCCGCCCGCGACCTTGCTGGCCATCGCCGTACCGGCCAAATCCATCTGAGACACCAGCCAGCCGCCGAAAATATCGCCGAAGCCGTTGGTTTCGCGGGGAAGCGCGGTGATTTGCAGGGCCAGATCGCCTTGCGGAATAGGATCTTCTTGTTCGAGCTCTATCATGCCGAGGGTGCCTCTGAGCCGTGACTCTTGGAATATGTAGCGGGTGAATAGCCGTCTTGGGAAAAACGATTCAGCCCCGAACATACTACGTTCGTCACGTTTTCCATAAGGCGCGCTAAAGGGAAACTCTGCGAAACCGGCTGACAAAGGCCAACGACGTTTTCGCACAGCAACCCCTTACAAAGTGTTGCACGGTTGCGAGTATATCGGTCGGTAGACTCCGAGACGACCATCGGGTTCTCATTTTGACTGCCAAATACGCGCTTTCCTGTGCTTTTTCGAACAATTTGCTATCGTGCCGAACCTGCCCAAGCCCCTGCCAGCGTTGTTGGGGTTGCGGATCTGACTATAAGAGAAGCCCTTGCCATGACCACAGCGCCATCGAGCATCGCGACACCCGCGCAACCTGCGCGCCCCTTGACCGGTAACGACTACAAGACACTGTCGCTTTCCGCCTTGGGCGGCGCGCTGGAGTTTTACGACTTCATCATCTTCGTGTTCTTCGCCACGGTGGTTGGCAAGTTGTTCTTCCCGGCGGACATGCCCGAGTGGCTGCGGCTGATGCAGACCTTCGGCATCTTTGCCGCCGGTTACCTGGCGCGACCACTGGGCGGCATCGTCATGGCGCACTTCGGCGACCTGCTGGGGCGCAAGAAAATGTTCACCCTGAGCATTTTCATGATGGCCGTACCGACGCTGATCATGGGCTTGCTGCCGACATACGCGCAGATCGGCCTGTGGGCGCCGATCCTGTTGCTGCTGATGCGAGTGATCCAGGGCGCGGCGATTGGCGGTGAAGTGCCGGGGGCCTGGGTATTCGTTTCCGAACACGTGCCCCAGCGACACATCGGCTACGCTTGCGGCACGCTGACGTGCGGCCTGACTGCCGGCATCCTGCTCGGCTCGCTGGTCGCCACCGCAATCAACAGCCTCTATTCCGCTGAACAAGTGGCTGATTACGCCTGGCGGATCCCGTTCCTGCTCGGCGGTGTGTTTGGTCTGTTCTCGGTCTACCTGCGCCGCTGGCTGCACGAAACCCCGGTGTTCGCCGAGCTGCAACTGCGCAAGGCGCTGGCCGAAGAAGTGCCGTTGCGTGCGGTACTGCGTGACCATCGCGGCGCCATCGCCATCTCGATGCTGCTGACCTGGCTGCTGTCGGCCGGGATCATCGTGGTGATTCTGATGACCCCGACCGTGCTGCAAACCATTTATCACTTCTCGGCCACGACTGCGCTGCAAGCCAATAGCGTGGCCATCGTGTGCCTGAGCCTGGGCTGTGTGATCTCCGGCGCGCTGGCGGATCGCTTCGGCGCTGGTCGGGTGTTCGTGTTTGGCAGCGCAGCGCTGCTGGCGACGTCCTGGACCTTCTACCACAGCCTGCTCGATCACCCCGACTGGCTATTCCCGCTGTACGCGCTGACCGGCCTGTTCGTCGGCACCATCGGCGCGGTGCCATTCGTGATGGTCAAGGCGTTCCCGGCCGTGGTGCGCTTCAGCGGCCTGTCGTTCTCCTACAACCTGGCCTACGCGATCTTTGGCGGCCTGACCCCGATGGTCGTCACCCTGCTGCTCAAGGAAAGCCCGATGGGGCCTGCCTACTATGTGGCAATCATCTGCAGCATTGGCATCCTGGTGGGTGGTTACCTCTGGAAGAACAACCGTTGATTCATTGAATCAAAAGATCGCAGCCCCCCTCACACCCCTTTGCGGGTGTACCCCAAAGGCCGGTATTCCCAGGGAATGCTGGCCTTTCATCTAATTGTCATATTCAGGTCATAGAGTGTTCACACGGCCTGCCGATACTTGGCCCCGACTTAACACACCCTATTTGCTAGGAGTAAGGCATGAAACTGAAGCGTTTGATGGCGGCAATGACGTTTGTCGCTGCTGGCGTTGCAACTGCCAACGCGGTAGCCGCTGGTGTAGACCCAGCCATCCCGGCTTATACCAAAGCCACTGGTGTTTCGGGCAACCTGTCCAGCGTCGGTTCCGATACCCTGGCTAACCTCATGACCCTGTGGGCTGAGAACTACAAAAAAGAATACCCGAACGTAAACATCCAGATTCAGGCCGCTGGCTCCGCCACCGCGCCACCTGCGTTGACTGAAGGCACCTCCAACCTGGGCCCGATGAGCCGCAAGATGAAGGACACCGAACTGGCAGCCTTCGAGCAGAAGTACGGCTACAAGCCAACCGCTATCCCGGTTGCCGTGGATGCCTTGGCCGTGTTCGTGCACAAAGACAACCCGATCCAGCACCTGACCATGGAACAAGTCGACGCGATCTTCTCCTCGACTCGTCTGTGCGGCGCTAAAGCAGAAGTCAAAACCTGGGGCGACCTGGGCGTGACCGGCGACCTGGCCAACAAGCCGGTTCAACTGTTCGGTCGTAACTCGGTATCCGGCACGTATGGCTACTTCAAAGAAGAAGCCCTGTGCAAAGGCGACTACAAGCCAAACGTCAACGAACAACCAGGCTCGGCTTCGGTCGTGCAATCGATCAGCTCTTCGCTGAACGGTATCGGTTATTCGGGCATCGGCTACAAAACTGCCAGCGTGAAGACTGTGGCTCTGGCCAAGAAAGGCAGCACTGACTACATCGCAGACAGCGAAGAAAACGCCCTGAACGGCAAATACCCGCTGTCGCGTTTCCTCTACGTTTACGTCAACAAAGCCCCGAACAAGCCTCTGGCCCCGCTGGAAGCCGAGTTCGTGAAACTGGTTCTGTCCAAACAGGGCCAGGAAGTTGTCGTGAAAGACGGCTACATCCCACTGCCAGCCAAAGTTGCCGCCAAGGCACTGGCTGACCTGGGCCTGCAAGAGGGCGGCGCTGAAGTCGCAAAAAAGTAAAACCCTGATTCGGGGCTAGCCCCGGATCTGTAGGAGTGAGGCTGGTGTGGCGAGGGGGCTTGCCCCCGCTCGACTGCGAAGCAGTCGTAAATCGGTCGATGCTTAGAATGCGGTGACTGATTTTAGGGGGAGCTTCGCTCCCCAACGGGGGCGAGCCCCCTCGCCACAGATTGCTCCTACCTCCCAATTTTCCAGTCCGCTGCCAGTTCACACGGGCGGCGGATTTGTTGCGTCACTGCATTGTCATCTTTCTGTCATACAGGATCGCTAGGGTGTGCGCATGAATGATCTGGCCAATTCCCCAATGACTACCAATCCCCCCAAGCGAATTGACTTCAATACGCCTGAGCTCCAACGCAAGCGCCGCATTCGCGCGCTCAAAGATCGCCTGACCCGCTGGTATGTCCTCGTTGGCGGCCTTGCCGTACTCGGCGCGATCACGCTGATCTTCTTCTTCCTTGGCTACGTCGTTGCGCCACTGTTTAAGGGCGCCGACCTGACGGCAAAAGACGCGATCACCCCGGCCTGGATGCAAGACGCCGGCAAACCGCTGATGATCTCCCTCGAAGAACAGAACCAGGTCGCCATGCGGGTTTCCGACAAGGGCCAGGCGCTGTTTTTCGATGTCGACAGTGGCGCCGAGCTAAGCCGCATTGACCTGCCGATCCCGGCCGGCACCAGCGTAACCGCCATTGGTAAAGACCAGCCCGGCCATCCGCTGGTCGTCGTGGGCTTGTCCAACGGTCAGGCGCTGGTGTTCCGCCACACCTATAAAGTCAGTTACCCGGAAGGCAAGAAAACCATCTCGCCGGCCATCGAATTCCCGTACGGCGAAACGCCGATCGCACTGAACGAGCAGGGCGGTGCCCTGGAGCACGTCAGCCTCAATGCGACCGATTCGACCCTGCTGCTCGCCGGCTCTACCGGTTCGCAATTGCATGTACTGTCGCTGAGCAGCGAAGAAAACATGATGACCGGTGAGGTCACCAACGAGCAGAAGCGCATTGAACTGCCGCAAATGACCGAACCGGTGAAGAACATCTTCGTCGACCCGCGTCAGCAGTGGCTGTACGTGGTCAACGGTCGCGCCCAGGCCGATGTCTTCAGCCTGAGCGACAAGAGCCTCAACGGTCGCTACAAACTGCTGGATGACGGCGAAGCGCAAGTGACCGCCAGTACTCAACTGGTGGGCGGCATCTCGCTGATCATCGGCGACTCCAAGGGTGGTCTGGCCCAGTGGTTCATGGCTCGCGATACCGATGGCGAGCAACGGCTGAAACAGATCCGCACCTTCCAGATGGGCACCACGCCGATCGTTGAAATCACCGCCGAAGAGCGTCGCAAAGGCTTCGTCGCCCTCGACACTGCCGGCAAGCTCGGGGTGTTCCACAGCACCGCTCACCGCACCTTGCTGGTGGATCAGGTGGTGGATGGCGCAGGCCTCTTCGGTCTGTCGCCGCGTGCCAACCGGATCATTGTGGAGCAGGGCGGCAAGCTGCAACCGCTGCTGCTCGACAACCCGCACCCGGAAGTTTCGTGGAGCGCGCTGTGGAGCAAGGTCTGGTACGAAAACTACGACGAGCCTAAATACGTCTGGCAATCGACCGCGGCCAACACCGACTTCGAACCCAAGATGAGCCTTTCGCCACTGACCTTCGGTACGCTGAAAGCCGCGTTCTACGCGATGCTGCTGGCTGCACCGCTGGCGGTCGCTGCGGCGATCTACACCGCCTACTTCATGGCGCCGGGCATGCGCCGCAAGGTCAAACCGGTCATCGAATTGATGGAGGCGATGCCGACGGTGATCCTCGGCTTCTTCGCCGGCCTGTTCCTCGCACCGTATGTGGAAGGGCACTTGCCGGGCATCTTCAGCCTGTTGATGCTCTTGCCGATCGGCATTCTGGTAGCCGGCTTCATCTTCAGTCGCCTGCCCGAGTCGATTCGTCTGAAAGTGCCGGACGGCTGGGAAAGCGCGATCCTGATCCCGGTGATTCTGTTTGTGGGCTGGTTGTCGCTGTTCATGAGCCCGTACATGGAAGCGTGGTTCTTCGGCGGCGACATGCGCATGTGGATCTCCCACGACCTGGGCATCACCTACGACCAGCGCAACGCACTGGTCGTCGGCCTGGCCATGGGCTTTGCGGTGATCCCGAACATCTACTCGATCGCCGAAGACGCCGTATTCAGCGTGCCGCGCGGCCTGACGCTGGGCTCCCTGGCCCTCGGCGCCACGCCATGGCAGACCATGACTCGCGTGGTGATCCTGACCGCCAGCCCGGGCATTTTCTCGGCACTGATGATCGGCATGGGCCGTGCGGTCGGGGAAACCATGATCGTGTTGATGGCCACCGGTAACACCCCGGTCATGGAAATGAACCTGTTCGAAGGTCTGCGCACCCTGGCCGCCAACGTCGCGGTAGAGATGCCCGAATCGGAAGTCGGCGGCAGTCACTACCGCGTGTTGTTCCTCTCGGCGCTGGTGCTGCTGTTGTTCACCTTCATCATGAACACCCTCGCGGAGCTGATCCGTCAGCGTCTGCGCAAGAAATACTCGTCGCTTTAAGAAAGGTAGAAGTCTGTGAAACAGAACTCCCTGAAAGGATGGTTCAAGAGCGGCGCCCCCGGCGTCTGGATCAGCGGTGGCGCGGTGTCCATCGCGGTCATCATGACCATTGGTTTGCTGGCGGTGATTGCCGTGCGCGGTCTGGGCCACTTCTGGCCGGCAGACCTGATGCACGCCAGTTACAACGTGCCGGGCCAGGCCAACCATGTCGTCATCGGCGAAGTGGTGCAGAAGGAAGAAGTGCCGCGTGAGCGTCTGAAAACCGCAGGTTTGCCTGTGCCGGACCAAGGTCCGGAATTCATGACCCGCGAGCTGATCAAGGTCGGCAACCGTGACATCAACGGCAATGACTTCACCTGGATCGTCGGCGAGTGGCTGACCGACCAGAGCACGCCGCGCGAGCTGATGACCATCGAGCGCCGTGAGTGGGGCAACTTCTACGGCTACCTGCTCAACGTCAAACAGGACGGCAAGGTCATCGCTGAAGGCGAAGCGGCCTGGCCGGAGCTGCAAGCGCGGGTGGACCGCGTCAACAAGCTCGCGGCACAACTCAAAAGCCTCGAAAAAACCGACATCGGCGCGATCAACGCAGGCCTTGAGCGGATTCGCCTGCACGGCCGCAAGCTGGAGCTTGAAGGCAAGCTCGATCCGACCGCGCAAGCCGACATGGACACTGAGCGCGCTGAGCTGAACGCTCGTTATAAAGACGTCGAGGCACGCCTGAGCGACCTGCACGCGCAGTTCAACCGCGACAGCCTGACCGCTCGCGATGCCAACGGCAAAGAAGTTGAAATCGGCATCGGCAAAGTGGTTCATGCCTACCAGCCGAACGCCATGAGCTACCTGACCAAGCTGGGTTTCTACTTCAACAAGGTCTGGGAATTCCTCAGCGACGACCCGCGTGAAGCCAACACCGAAGGCGGGATCTTCCCGGCGATCTTCGGCACCGTGATGATGACCCTGATCATGGCGATGATCGTTACTCCATTCGGCGTACTGGCAGCGGTCTACCTGCGTGAATATGCACGCCAGGGACCGATGACCCGCTTGATCCGCATCGCGGTGAACAACCTGGCGGGCGTTCCGGCGATCGTTTACGGCGTGTTCGGTCTAGGCTTCTTCGTTTACGTACTCGGCGGCTCGGTTGACCGTTTGTTCTTCCCTGAAGCCTTGCCGGCGCCGACGTTCGGTACGCCGGGCCTGCTCTGGGCCTCGCTGACCCTGGCGCTGCTGGCGGTGCCGGTGGTGATCGTGGCCACCGAAGAAGGCCTGGCGCGGATTCCTCGCACCGTGCGTGAAGGCTCGTTGGCCCTCGGCGCGACCAAGGCTGAAACCTTGTGGAAGATCGTGCTGCCGATGGCCAGCCCGGCGATGATGACCGGGATGATCCTCGCCGTGGCTCGCGCCGC
The DNA here is from genome assembly GCF_058800905.1 of Pseudomonas sp. GW822-FHT04C11. Lineage (NCBI taxonomy): Bacteria > Pseudomonadati > Pseudomonadota > Gammaproteobacteria > Pseudomonadales > Pseudomonadaceae > Pseudomonas > Pseudomonas sp. GW822-FHT04C11. Next base: position 237,105 of record NZ_JBXAMS010000007.1, read on the forward strand.
CGGTGAAGTGGCGCCGCTGATGCTCGTGGGTGTGGTGAAACTGGCGCCGTCGCTGCCGGTGGACGGCAACTACCCGTACCTGCACCTCGATCAGAAAATCATGCACCTGGGCTTCCACATTTATGACGTCGGCTTCCAGAGCCCGAACGTCGAAGCCGCACGGCCGCTGGTGTACGCCACGGCGCTGCTGCTGGTGCTGGTGATCGCCACGCTCAACCTGTCGGCAGTGTGGATCCGTAACCACCTGCGCGAGAAATACAAAGCTTTGGATAGCTAATCACCACCGACCCTGTAGGAGCAAAGCTTGCTCGCGATGGCATCACCGCGTTGAACCGGTTAACACTCACCGGCCCCATCGCAGGCAAGCCTTGCTCCTACAAAGAATTGCGTAATCGCAGGCCAGGCCTGCGGTCAACCGAACCGAATTTGTTAGCACAGGGAGTTTCCCATGCAGCACGAAACACACACCCACGGCATCAACATGTCGGCCCTGGGTCGCGACAAACAGAGCCTGAACCTGGCACAGGAAACCGTGGCCATCGAAGTGCCGAGCCTGAGCCTGTTCTACGGCGACAAACAAGCGCTGTTCGACGTCAGCATGAACATTCCCAAGCAGCGCGTGACCGCATTCATCGGCCCGTCCGGTTGCGGCAAGTCAACGCTGTTGCGCACCTTCAACCGGATGAACGATCTGGTCGATGGCTGCCGTGTCGAAGGTGAGATCAACCTCTACGGCAACAACATCTACCGCAAGGGCGAAGACGTGGCCGAACTGCGTCGTCGCGTCGGCATGGTGTTCCAGAAGCCGAACCCGTTCCCGAAAACCATCTATGAAAACGTGGTCTACGGCCTGCGTATTCAGGGCATCAACAAAAAACGCGTGCTCGATGAAGCCGTCGAGTGGGCGTTGAAAGGCGCGGCACTCTGGGATGAAGTGAAAGACCGTCTGCACGAGTCGGCCCTGGGCTTGTCCGGTGGTCAGCAGCAACGTCTGGTGATCGCTCGTACCATCGCGGTCGAGCCGGAAGTGCTGCTGCTCGACGAACCGTGTTCGGCACTCGACCCGATCTCGACGCTGAAAGTCGAAGAGCTGATCTACGAACTGAAATCCAAGTTCACCATTGTCATCGTGACCCACAACATGCAACAGGCCGCGCGGGTTTCCGACTACACGGCGTTCATGTACATGGGCAAACTGGTGGAATTCGGCGACACCGATACCCTGTTCACCAATCCGGCGAAGAAGCAGACCGAAGACTACATCACCGGTCGTTATGGCTAGGATGCCGCTAGCGTTGCTCGCTTAACCATCGCTGCGGTAGACCGCACCTTACCGGACGCTCCAAGGACGCCAACATGATTAGTAAAGAAGGCCTTACCCACCACATCTCCCAGCAGTTCAACGCTGAGCTCGAGGAAGTGCGCAGCCACCTCCTGGCCATGGGCGGGCTGGTCGAAAAGCAGGTCAATGATGCGGTCACTGCACTGATCGAAGCGGACTCGGGCCTGGCCCAGCAAGTGCGCGAGATCGACGACCAGATCAACCAGATGGAACGCAACATCGACGAAGAATGCCTGCGCATTCTGGCCCGTCGTCAGCCGGCTGCGTCCGACTTGCGGTTGATCATCAGCATCTCCAAGTCGGTCATCGACCTGGAACGCATCGGCGATGAAGCGACCAAAATCGCCCGCCGTGCCATCCAGCTGTGCGAAGAAGGCGAGGCCCCGCGCGGTTACGTCGAAGTTCGGCACATCGGCGACCAGGTGCGCAACATGGTTCGCGACGCACTGGATGCCTTCGCCCGCTTCGACGCCGAGCTGGCGCTGTCGGTGGCCCAGTACGACAAGGTCATCGACCGTGAATACAAGACCGCGCTGCGCGAGCTGGCGACCTACATGATGGAAGATCCGCGTTCTATCACGCGGGTCTTGAGCATTATTTGGGTGCTGCGCTCGCTGGAGCGGATTGGCGACCACGCACGCAATATTTCCGAGCTGGTGATTTACCTGGTGCGCGGTACCGATGTCCGTCACCTGGGCCTCAAGCGCATGAAGGAAGAAGTTGAAGGCACAAGTGCCGAAAGCGCTAATGTTCCGGGCAAAGCTGACGATAAGTAAGATTGCCCAAGTAAAGCGCCCGGCCTTGTGGTCGGGCGTTTTTGTTTGTGTGGCTTTCGAATTGAAACGCCGAATGAAAAAGCAGCACCCGCGAACGAAAAGTCCCGGCGTGACTGAAGAGTTTTGGCAAAGTGCCATCAGCCAGCGTTATGCTTGCCGGGATTTTTATAGGGGTGTTGGATGAGCAAGATCAGTGTGTTGGTCGTGGACGATGCGTCGTTTATTCGCGACCTGGTAAAGAAGTGCCTGCGCAACTACTTCCCGGGTATCCGGACCGAAGATGCCGTCAACGGCAAAAAGGCCCAGGCCATGCTGGCCAAGGAAGCATTCGACCTGGTCCTGTGCGACTGGGAAATGCCGGAAATGTCTGGCCTCGAACTCCTCACCTGGTGCCGTGAGCAGGACAATCTCAAGAGCATGCCGTTTGTCATGGTTACCAGCCGTGGCGACAAGGAAAACGTGGTTCAGGCGATTCAGGCCGGCGTTTCCGGCTATGTCAGCAAACCGTTCACCAACGAGCAGCTGTTGACCAAGGTCAAGCAGGCGTTGAACAAGGTCGGCAAACTCGACACCTTGATGAACAGCGCACCCACCAAGATGAATTCGGCGTTCGGCAACGACTCCCTCAGCGCGCTCACGGGCGGCAAGGCTGCGGTCGTCGCCCCTGCAGCGGCTGCGGTCAATCCGTTCGCCAAGCCCGCCGCCGCCACACCGGCTGCCGCTGCCGCGCCTTCTCGCGGTCTGCTCAACAGCCCGCCGGTCAAGGCACCAGCGGCGTCCGCGGCCCCGGCCGGTGGTCGTGGCCAAGGTCAACTGCGCTTGCCCAGTGGTACTCAGCCCTGCGTCATCAAAGCGTTGAGCATCAAGGAAGCCTTGTTGGTGGTTAAGCGCACCGACACCCTGCCGCAAGTGCTCGACAGCGCCGTGCTCGACCTGGAGCAGGGCGACAACGCCGAAGTCGCCCGCCTGAACGGCTACCTGCACGCCATCGTCGCTCACGAGCCGAAACCCGACAGCGACTGGCTGCAACTGACCTTCCGCTTCGTCGACCAGGACGCGCAAAAGCTCGACTACATCTCCCGCCTGATCGCCCGCGGCACGGCGCAGAAGCATTTCGTACCGGGCGCGTAAGTACCTCACCTCTCTGATCGTTCCCATACAGAGCGTGGGAACGATCATCACAGCCCCACTTCCTCGGACATTTCCTTCAAGTTGTAGCGGTGTTCGGTAACTAGTCCGGCCAGTGGTTCGCGGCTAGTCTCACCTTGTCACCAAAAAACGGTGACACGGACGTGCAAGTCCGGCGGGGTACACAATGGGTTATGGCAATTCATCGAGCGTTTTTCTATGCTCGCGAATCGTTATGGCTGCTGTGTATGGGAGACCTTCGGGTCTGCCGGGTAACTCCGCCGGTCTTGCACACCTATGCACAGCTGCCACCTCTTTCGAAGTGCAAGCGAAACAGGGTCAGCTCCATATTGCGGAGTTTCACCTATGTTTAAGCCAACACCAAATCCACCAGAAGACCCAGCAACTTCCCCCTACGAATCCATCGATTCGAAAAAGCTCCACGAAGCCGCCGAACGCGCCCTCGACCACCATCTGGGCACGCCCCCACCCAAGATCCACCTGGCCGACGCTCGCAAAGGCCAACTCTTCATCGTCGCCCCCGACGTCGACACCGACAGCCTCCTGGCCAACGCCTCCGAAGACATCGCCTCCATCAAAGCCATCGCCGGCGACCTCGCCTTCGAAATCGAAGGCTCCCGCCGCAATGTCGCCCTCGCCATCTACCGCATGGCCGAAGGCGCCCAACTGCTGATCGACCGCGCCATGGACAACCTCGACCCACCGAACCCAACGGAGTACCGGGTCAAGATGTAGCTGATCGTTCCCGCGCTCTGCGTGGGAATGCCGCCCCAGACGCTCCGCGTCCGCTTTGGTGCGTGACGCAGAGCGTCACAGGATGCATTCCCACGCGGGAGCGTGGGAACGATCATCAAAGGTTTGGGAGCGATCATTTGAAACATCTGCCGACTACGCAGGTCGATTCTGGCTGCTAGGCTGTTTTCAGGCCTTCCTCGACAGAACCTTGCCTATGTTCGCGCGATTGCTGTTTTTCTGTGGTCTGTTTATGGCCTCCACCTCGGCTGTGGCCATCACTATTTACAAATCCACCAGCGTGACGGGTGTGGTCTCCTACAGTGACCGCCCATCGCATGGCGCGCGGATCTTTGTGTTCCGCGACCGCATGGAGGAGCACCTTGAGCGCCAGGTACTTCTCGATATCAAGAAGCAGAGGGACACGCACAGTGTGTTTGTGCGCAACGATTTGTATGCGCCGGTAGAGGTCGAGCTGAGCTTCACCGGGCTGAAGAATGTCAACGGTGCGCCGGCACAGCCGATCCGCCGGGTGTTGCCGGCGCGCAGCACCGTGCGTCTGGCGTTGCTCACGGCGATTACGCCGGGCAAGCCGCTGGCCTATACCCCGACGTTCAACTATTCGCTGGGCAACCCCACAGATACCACGCTGGCCTATCGGTATCCGCTGCCGTGGCGTGGCGGCCCGTTCCACCTGACTCAGGGTCCTAATGGCCGATACAGCCATTTTGGGGTCAAGAACCGTTACGCCATGGACATCGCGATGCCTGAAGGCACGCCGATCATCGCGGCGCGTGGCGGGGTGGTGGTGAAGACCGAAAACCACCAGAGCGGACGCGGCACCGACCCATCGGGCAATTTCGTGCGAGTGCTGCACGATGACGGGACCATGGGCGTGTACCTGCACCTTCAGCGCGGCTCGGTGTGTGTGCGCGAAGGTCAGCGGGTGGCAGTCGGCAGTGCGCTGGGGTTGTCGGGCAATACCGGTAACAGCAGCGGGCCGCACCTGCACTTCGTGGTGCAGCGCAATAGCGGGTTGGGGCTGGTGTCGATTCCGTACCAGTTCAATCAACCGGTGGGCAGCTTGCCGAACTTTGCGCTCGGCAAGCAATAATCCAGGTCACTGCGATCAATTGTGGCGAGGGAGCTTGCTCCCGCTGGACGGCGAAGCCGTCCCCAAACAGATCAGCTCGGTGTGTCAGGACGAGCGCGATTGCAGGGTTTGGGGCCGCTACGCGACCCAGCGGGAGCAAGCTCCCTCGCCACAACAGCGGGCTCGCGCAGGGTTCAATCGAGCATCAGCACCTTGGCCAAAATGATCTTCGGGCCTTTCATCTTTTTGATGATGATCCGCAAACCTTCGACTTCCAGTACTTCTTCCTCTTCCGGCACCCGTTTCAGGGTTTCGTAGACCAGCCCGGCGAGAGTTTCCGCTTCGACGTGGTCCAGATCGATGCCCAGCAGGCGTTCGACCTTGAACAGCGGTGTGTCACCGCGCACCAGCAATTTGCCTGGCTGGTAGGCGAGGATCCCGCGTTCGGCCTTGCGGTGTTCGTCCTGGATGTCGCCGACCAGCACTTCCAGCACGTCTTCCATGGTCAGGTAGCCGATGACGTTGCCGTCGGCTTCTTCAACCAGGGCAAAGTGCGAACCGCCCTTGCGGAACTGCTCCAGCAACTGCGACAACGGCATGTGCCGCGATACGCGTTCCAGCGGGCGGGTCAGCTCGGCCAGGTTGAACGACTCGGGAATGTGGTCCAGCGCCGCCAGTTCCAGCAGCAGGTCCTTGATGTGCAGCAGGCCGACGAACTCCTGGCGTTCGCTGTCGTACACCGGGTAGCGGCTGAATTTGTGACGACGGAACAGCGCAAGGATTTCCTTGAGCGGCGCGTTGAACTCCAGCGTCACCAGGTCTTCCCGGGAGTTGGCCCAGTCGACCACTTCCAGCTCGCCCATTTCCACGGCCGAGGCAAGTACGCGCATGCCTTGGTCGCTCGGGTCCTGGCCGCGGCTGGAGTGCAGGATCAGTTTCAGTTCTTCGCGGCTGTAATGGTGCTCGTGATGAGGGCCGGGTTCACCTTGGCCAGCAATCCGCAGGATCGTGTTGGCGCTGGCATTAAGCAGGTAAATGGCCGGGTACATCGCCCAGTAGAACAGGTACAGCGGCACCGCCGTCCACAGCGACAGCAGCTCGGGTTTGCGGATGGCCCAGGATTTTGGGGCCAGTTCGCCGACCACGATGTGCAGGTACGAAATGATAAAGAAGGCGGTGAAGAACGACACGCCCTTGACCACTTCCGGCGAGTTGACGCCGACTGCGCTCAGCAACGGTTCGAGAATGTGCGCGAACGCCGGTTCACCGACCCAGCCAAGGCCCAGGGAGGCGAGGGTGATACCCAGTTGACACGCCGACAGGTAAGCGTCGAGCTGACTGTGTACGGTGCGCAGGATCTGCCCGCGCCAGCCGTTTTTATGGGCAATGGCCTCGACCTTGGTCGAGCGAAGTTTGACCATGGCAAATTCCGCCGCAACGAAGAAGCCGTTGAGCAAAACCAGGATCAGTGCAAAAAGAATCATGCCGAAATCGGCGAAGAGTGAAGCGAGGGTCACGCCAGGGGAAGGGTCCATGATGGAGTTTTGCGGGTTCCGTATATTCGAAAAGAAAGGGGATTGCCGAGCCTGAAAGGCAGGCCCAAGTCAGCCAATGTAGCGGCTGACAGGTCGATTGCCTAGTGTTCAGTCAACCTTCGCGCTAGTCGGTCAGCGAGTTGACCCGCGATTTTGTCACCTGTGCCGGCGCGAAATGGCAGGTGAACGTGCTGCCATGGCCGAGCACGCTGCTGATCTCCATTCGCGCACGATGACGTAACAAAACGTGTTTGACGATGGCCAGGCCCAGCCCGGTGCCGCCGGTATTGGAGTTGCGGCTGGAGTCTACGCGGTAGAAGCGCTCGGTCAGGCGCGGCAGGTGTTTGTTGTCGATGCCGATTCCCGAGTCCTGCACGCTGAGGTGCGCACCTTGTTCGTCACCCCACCAGCGGATGCGGATGTTGCCGCCGTCCGGAGTGTATTTGACGGCGTTGAACACCAGGTTCGAGAACGCACTGCGCAACTCGGCTTCACTTCCCTTGAGCATAATCGACGGATCGGCTTCCAGGGTGATGTGCTGGTTGCGCTGCCCGGACAGCGCCTGGGCATCACTCTTGATCGATTGCAGCAGGTTGTCGATCGGCACCGGCTGGTTGTCCGACGGGTAATCGGTGGCTTCGAGCTTGGCCAAGAGCAGCAAGTCATTGAGCAGCGTCTGCATGCGTCCGCCCTGTTGCTGCATTTGCTGCAACGCACGGCTCCAGCGCGGATTCACCTCTTCGACGTTATCGAGCAGGGTTTCCAGGTAGCCGCAGATCACCGTCAACGGCGTGCGCAGTTCGTGGGAGACATTGGCGATGAAGTCTTTGCGCATTTGCTCAAGCTGATGAATGCGGGTGACGTCGCGCACCAGCATCAAGTGTTCGTTGTTGCCGTAACGGGTGATGTACAGCTGAATCCGCATCCGGTCGTTGGTCGGCGAAGGGATTTCCAGCGGCTCGGCATAGTTGTCCTGCTCGAAATATTCCTTGAAGCGCGGATGACGCACCAGATTGGTCACCGGCTGACCGCTGTCTTGCGGGGTCTTGAGGCCCAGCAGGGTTTCGGCGGCGCGGTTCCACCATTCCAGGTTGCCGTCGCTGTCGAGCATGACCACCGCGTCTTTCAACGCTGCGGTGGACTCCTGAACCCGGTCGATCACCGCTTGCAGGCGTCCGCGCACGCGCTGATCGCGCCGTTGCAGGTGGTAGATGCTGTCGAACACTTCGCCCCACAGGCCATAGCCATCGGGTGGTGGTTCGTCGGGCTTTTGCAGGCGCAGCCACTCGTGCAGGCGCAGCAATTGCTTGAGGGTCCAGGCCAGGTAAATGCCCAGGCCTGCGGCCAGGCTCCAGCCGTAATAGCCAGTAATCAGGCCGATCACCAGGCAGCCGGTGACCAGTAACAGCATGTGGCGGATCAGAGTGCCATGCCAGTTTTGGTTCACTTAAACTTGCGTCCTTGTCAGCGTGTCGAGCAGGTAAGGGCCGGCTCAGGCCTTGGTAGAAAACCGGTAGCCGGTGCCACGCACGGTTTGTACCAGATTCTCGTAGGCATCGCCGAGAGCTTTGCGCAAACGACGAATGTGCACGTCGACGGTGCGCTCTTCGACATACACATTGCCGCCCCAGACCTGATCGAGCAATTGCCCGCGGGTGTAGGCGCGTTCCTGATGGGTCATGAAAAACTGCAGCAAGCGGTATTCGGTCGGCCCCATCTCGGCGGGTTTGCCGTCGATGGTCACGCGGTGGCTGATCGGGTCCAGCAGCAGGCCGCCGACTTCGATCGGTGCTTCGCCATCGGTAGGGCCGGCACGACGCAGCACGGCTTTCAGGCGTGCAACCAGCTCGCGCGGTGAAAACGGCTTGGTGATGTAGTCATCAGCGCCGACTTCCAGGCCCTGGATCTTGTTGTCCTCTTCGCCCTTGGCGGTCAGCATGATGATCGGGATGTCCCCGGTCAGCTCATCACGCTTGAGACGGCGGGCCAACTCGATGCCTGACGTGCCGGGAAGCATCCAGTCGAGCAGGATCAGGTCCGGTTTACGGTCGACAATGATGGCGTGGGCCTGCTGGGAGTTTTCGGCCTCCATGCAGTCATAGCCGGCCATTTCCAACGCAACGGCGATCATTTCGCGAATGGGCGCTTCGTCGTCGACGATCAGAATGCTCCTGCCAACCATGCCTTAATCCTCTTGTCATTTAACTGTCTTGCGCCGCATTAGATAACGGAATTATTGCAGTCGTGTGACAGTATTTTAGCCGTGCGGCGATCAGCGCAATCCTGAACTACGCTCTAAGTTCGAATCCTGACAACCACAAAGGAAGGTTTCCATGACTCACTACGCTCAATCGTTCAAAGCCCTGGTGTTGGCCGCTGCCCTGGCATTACCGACAATGGCCTTTGCCGCTGATCCAGCGATGGAGAAGGGTGGCATGCTGGTCGATAGCAAGGGCATGACCTTGTATACCTTTGACAAGGATGCGGCGGGCAAGTCCATGTGCAATGACCAGTGCGCTGCCAACTGGCCACCGCTGGCGGCTGCCGCCACCGATAAGTCCAAGGGTGACTGGACGGTGATCAAGCGCGACGACGGCAAGATGCAATGGGCTTACTACGGCAAGCCGCTGTACACCTTTGTGAAGGACAAGAAGGCCGGTGACAAGACCGGTGAAGGGATGATGAGTGGCGCGTGGCACGTCGCCAAGCCTATGTAACCTGGCGGTTAGGGCTAAAAGATCGCAGCCATCGGCAGCTCCTACGGTATTAGTGTAGGAGCTGCTGGAGGCTGCGATCTTTACGAGTCCTCAGCGAGTTGCGTAATCCAGCACGATCCCGACGAAAATCGCCAACCCGGCCCAATGGTTATGCAGGAAGGCCCGGAAGCACTTCAGTCGGTCCCTGTCGCGGGTGTACCAGAACTCCCAGGCAAAGCACGCGGCCGCAGCCAGCAGCCCGAGATGGAACCAGCCGCCCAGCTCGAATTTCGATCCGGCCAGCAGCAGGCACCCCAAGGCCAGGCCTTGCAGGGTGAGAATGATCACCCGATCGGCATCGCCAAACAGAATCGCCGTGGATTTCACACCAATCCTCAAATCGTCGTCGCGATCGGTCATGGCGTAATAGGTGTCGTAGCCTACGGTCCACAGCAGGTTGGCAATCCACAGCAACCAGGCGATGGCCGGCAGTTCACCGGTTTCGGCGGTGAACGCCATCGGCATGCCCCAGGAGAATGCCGCGCCCAGTACCACTTGCGGGTAATAGGTGTAGCGCTTCATGAACGGGTAAGTGGCGGCCAGCGCCAGACCGCCAAACGACAGCCAGACCGTGGCTGCGTTGGTACAGAGCACCAGCAGGAAGCTCACGCCCATCAGCAATGCGAAGAACACCAGTGCTTCTTTGGAGCTGATCTTGCCGCTGACCAAGGGTCGCTGTTCGGTACGTTTCACGTGACCGTCGACTTTCCGGTCGGCCCAGTCATTGATCACGCAGCCACCTGCGCGGGTCAGCACCACGCCAAGGACGAAAATCACGATATTGGCCAATGATGGCGAGCCTTTGCCGGCAATCCACAGCGCCCACAACGTTGGCCACAACAGCAGGTAAATGCCGATGGGCTTGTCCATGCGGGTTAACTGAATGAAGTCCCAGGCGCGCGGATTCACGCGATTCAATGACTTGAGCAGGCTTTGGTACATCAGCAGTTCTCCGTATTCGCGCCGGCAGCGCGCCACAGGGCTGGCAGGAATATTTCCGCAACCAGCACGCTCAGGTCCCCCCGGTCGAAACGCGAGCGCCGACCCCACAGTTGCGGCGCTTGAGATTCGCTGGGCAACCACTCGACAGGATAGTGACAAACCTCGATGGCGCGGCGCTGGAACGCCTGATCGCAAAACAACAGCTCGCCCAGGGAGCGACTGCCCAACTCATCCATATTCAACCCGCCGTCCTGCAACGAACTGCGTGCCGCGACACTGCGGGCAAACACCCAGGCTTCGCCATGACCGCGCAAATACACCTCACGAACCCAGCCTTCACTGCCTTCGGGCAATTCCAGTGCGGCGCATTCGTCTGCGCGCAAAGGCTGCCAGCCTTCGAGCAGCGGCGTCACGCTGAAGCCGTCATCCGACAAACGGGTCAGGCGACGGGTGAGCGAGCCCTCATCGAATAGCCAGTCGAGGGTTTGCGCGTCAGGTAGCGGGGTCAGCTGGCGTTGTGGCAGCCAGAGCAGAGCAGGGGCGAGGGGTTTTGAGTGCGGCACAGTGAGTCAGTATTGGCAGCAAATGAGGCGGCGAGCTTACCATGTCGGTCGGTGATATTGACTGATCAGACCGGGTAGTGGCGGCGAACAGGCTTGCATCTGCTGCGCCCGATCAGTACAAAACGCCTTGAGCCGGACGGCAAACCCTTATCGGGTGATCGTTCGCGCCGGTAAAAGCCTGAGAACCTGAGGAAACAAGTAATGAAAAAGTGGCAATGCGTGGTCTGTGGGCTGATCTACAACGAAGCCGACGGCTGGCCGGATGACGGCATCGCGGCCGGAACCCCGTGGCAGGACGTACCGGAAGACTGGCTGTGTCCAGACTGTGGCGTCGGCAAAATGGATTTCGAAATGATCGAAATCGCTGCCTGATCACAGATTTTGATGAATTGAAGAGGAGTAAGGAATGAACGCACCTGTCGTGATCGTCGGCACTGGGCTGGCTGGCTACAACCTGGCCCGGGAGTTTCGCAAACTCGATGGCGAAACACCGCTGCTGCTGATTACCGCAGATGACGGACGCTCTTACTCCAAACCGATGCTCTCCACCGGTTTCGGCAAGAACAAGGACGCCGATGGCCTGAGCATGGCCGAGCCTGGCGCCATGGCCGAACAGCTGAAGGCTGAAGTGCGGACCCATACGCGCATCAGCGGCATCGACCCGGGCCACAAACGCCTGTGGATCGGCGAAGAAGCCGTGGCCTATCGCGATCTGATCCTCGCCTGGGGCGCGGAAACCGTGCGCGTGCCGGTGCAGGGCGATGCGCCCGAGGCGATCTTCCCGATCAACGACCTCGAAGACTACGCGCGCTTTCGGGCAGCGGCTGCCGGCAAGCGTCGGGTGTTGTTGCTCGGCGCTGGCCTGATCGGCTGTGAGTTCGCCAACGACCTGATCCTCGGTGGTTATGAGGTGCAACTGGTCGCGCCGTGCGAACAAGTCATGCCGACGCTGCTTCACCCGGCGGCAGCCGCAGCCGTGCAGGCCGGGCTGGAAAGCCTGGGCGCGCAGTTCCACCTCGGCCCGGTACTCAATAGCTTGCAACGCACCGATGACGGGCTCGAAGGGCATTTGTCCGATGGCCAGGTGATCCCCTGCGACGTCGTGGTTTCCGCCATTGGCCTGCGCCCGCGCATCGATCTGGCGGCCGCTGCCGGCTTGCAGATCAACCGCGGTGTGGTCGTTGACCGTCATCTGAAGACCTCACACGCCAATATTTATGCCTTGGGCGACTGCGCCGAGGTCGATGGGCTGAATTTGCTGTACGTGATGCCCCTGATGAGTTGTGCGCGTGCGCTGGCGCAAACCCTGGCCGGCAACCCGACAGCGGTCAGCTACGGTGCGATGCCGATTACCGTGAAAACACCGGTCTGCCCATTGGTGGTTTCCCCGCCACCACGGGGTTTTGAAGGTGCCTGGACCGTCGAAGGGCAGGGCGCCGACATCAAGGCGCTGTGCCGTGACGCCAGCGGAAAATTGTTGGGTTACGCGCTCACCGGGGCGGCAGTGATGGAGAAACTGGCTCTAAACAAGGAGCTTCCGGCGCTTTTGGCGTAAATACCGGTCGTTCTGTCGGAATCACCCCGCTTTTGCCTCTACAAAGGTCGCCCCGAGACTGGCGCCGCTCGTAACCGCATGCCATCCTCACTCCGTCTGCCGCAGAGTAGAGCCTGCGGCGCCTTGGGCGCTGTTCCGGAAGAACAGCACGGACATAACAACAAAAAACCGTCAAAGAGGCTTCACTCATGCGTAAACCAGATCTCGCCGCAGCAATCGCTGAAAAGGCTGACCTCACCAAAGAACAGGCTAACCGCGTACTCAACGCCGTCCTCGAAGAAATCACCGGCGCTCTGCACCGTAAAGACAGCGTCACCCTGGTGGGCTTCGGTACTTTCCTGCAACGCCACCGTGGCGCGCGCACCGGCAAAAACCCGCAAACCGGTGAGCCGGTGAAAATCAAGGCGAGCAACACCGTTGCGTTCAAGCCGGGCAAGTCGCTCAAAGACAGCGTCAACCCGTAAGAGCGGTACCGTCTCGAAGGGAGGCGGGGCGGTAAAAAAAATGGGCACGCCGACTGGGTCGGGTGCCCATTTTTGTTAGCCTTGGCGTCGGGCATGACTCACGAGGCACTGAACAACATTATTTAATCGGCTTGTTTTAATTATCCAAAGCAGTGTAGATCGCAATAAGCTGATCTTTATATTTTTTACTGTTAGGAATGCGTATGCCTTTCAAGTAAACATCCAGGCCGCTCGGATTATATTCTAGGAAGTACAATTCAAGTAAATAGATAATCAGGAAATTTTTATAGAAGGGCAGGACCTTGATTATCTTGTCCTCACCCTGATTTCCTTCCTGCTCGTGCGCGGTTTGTTTGAGCTTCGATAGTTTTGCCTCCATAAAGGCTGCAAGGCTTACTTTTCCTTGGTCAATAACGCGCTCTAGCGCTTCAATTTCTACATTGGCAACATTAATTTTATTGGCGTCGTATTGGAAAAGATTGTCCGAAGGTTGACCTTCGTTAATGTCGAGATTCAAGTGTTCTTTAATATCAAGCAGTGTTGTTTGATAGCGGTTGCTCTCTACGAATGACTTAACGTCTTCAAGGTTTACCATTTGTCGATTCCCGTGATTATTTTGGATAGATCATATCCGGTATGCCTGAAGGGATCTGCTGCTTCATGTTCCCACGGTGTTAGCGCATCAAGATTTTTCGAATCATGGACGCCGGTACCGCCTGTACGTTGCGGTATGTCACGATGGTGTAGCTCCATTGAAACAACTCGCTCCTCAACCGCGCCTGTTTTGCGGTTAATAAATTCCACTTTCATCTGAGGAGCCGAACCGCCCTTCATACGTGCCAGGTTATTTTTTGAGTAGCGCGACGGATTGGTTGTTGCTTCTTCCTTCCAGAATTTTTTCCGTGCTGTACTCCAGCACGACCAGCCCCATGGATCTATCCAGCCAAAGGGGTTCGGAGAATATGTATACAGATTCAAGCCGCCGGTCAGCCCAATGGGGTCAGGCGTGGTGAAACGTCCAATATCAGGGTCGTAAAAACGAAAGGTGCTGTAATGCAGCCCCGTCTCCCGGTCCAGGTACTGCCCCTGAAACCGCAGGTTTTGCTCTTCAATGTAGTACGGCTCGCGCACCTCCTCCAGCGTGTTGCCCCACACCCGATAAGTCGCCTGCCAGACGTTGTGGCCGTCTGCTTCGGTGAGCTGTTCCGGCAGGCCGTTGAGGTCGTTGTGGTAGTAGCGGATTTTTTGCAGCGGGCCGGTGCCGTCGACGCGGGCCAAGGGTTCGTAGCCTTCGTCTTCGTAGAGGTAGAGGCTGGTCTGCTGATGGCGATGTTCCTGCAACAGGCGCAGGCCGTCCCAGGTGAAGCGGGTTTCTCCGAGTGGGTAGCCGTGGGTGTCGTGCTCGGTTTTTTCAATGCGTCGGCCCAGCGGGTCGTAGGTCATCCTGACCACGCTGCCGTTTTCGTTGCGCACTTCAATCAACCGGCTTTCGGCGTCGTAGGCGAAGCGTTGCAGGCCCCGTTTAGCGCTGCGTTTTTCGATCATCCGGCCAAAGGCGTCATAGCGATAACGCTTGTTCTGATAGGTCAGCAGTTTGTTGTGCACCACCAGCCCGGCACCGGGTTGCGGGGCGTCCAGCAGGTTGGCGGCGGCGTCGTAGGCGAAGGTTTCGCGCTGGCCGTGCGGGCTGTCCTGGCTGGCGATGATGCGGCCGGTGGCGTCGTAGTGCAGCACTTCGCGGTGCAGGCGGTCGCGTTCGAAGTCGCTGATGACCTGGCCGTCGAGGTTGATCTGGTGCAGGTGGCCGCTGCCGTAGTACAGGCGATTGAGCCAGCGCCCAGCCGGGCGGCCCAAAGCGCGTCAGACATGCGGGTTATTTATCCGACGCAAGCGTCTGGCCGCCGCGCAATCGTTGCGCTTGTTGCGCAATTGTATGCCTTCCATTGCACCTTGCTCTTTGTCGGTTACGGCATGCGCATCAGCGCGGTTCTCTCGTTTGTGAGAGCATCTATAGGCTGTACAAAATATTGTAGAACGAGGTCGAATTGTCTTTTATCAAGGAAAGGTCCTGGTCTATGGATGTTTTTTCGAATGACGATTTATTGATTGCCATTCGACGAGTAATTATTGCTTCCAGAAGTTTTCTGAACAGTACCTCATTGTTGACGTATTTTTTCAACTTTAGAATTTCACGAGGCTTGTTTTTCAGAATGTAAAAGGAATAGTTCATTAAAATGATATTGGAGACAAACAGATTTTCCGTTGATTGAAGGGGGTTGATCGTGTCGATCAAAATATGAAATATCTGTCTCTTGTTTTTAGCGTATGCCTGCAAAAATACATCGGGATACATGTATTCGCTATGGCGATCATTTAGTCTGAAACGGTAGTTTGTGTCGTCGGGCTCGGTCAATAATGTGACGAGGCTTGTTTGGTAGTTTTTTAACGTGCTTAGCAATATATGTTCTTTTCTGCTATCGAACTTGATCGCTTTGTAGATTAAGTCGATAACCTCCAAAAAAGCTATAGCCCCCCGGGTGTCGGTAGCCATTACCAGATGATTATCCTTGATGCTGAACCGACGATACGCTTCGTCGTCAATACTCAATTCGAAAAGCAGGAACCTGAGCATATAGTTCCTGAGTTGGGCATCCGCGTCGAGAGAACTGTTCTTCAAACTGATTAACTGAGTCAGAAAAAAGAAAATAAAATAGTCTTTATTGGTTCGTTGACGGTTGTCGATTTCAAGCAGATAGCCAAAGCGGGACAGGACCAAGAGCAGGGCATAGCAGTCCGGCTCCGTGAAACCGTTTTTTGACATGGATTTTTCGAAGACGCTTAAGGAAAACAAATCGTGCCAGCGGCTGATGTAGAAGGTCGAGCCGTTGTGTTTTCTAGCGGCGACAGACAGCAGTGAAGGCTCGTCTTCTTGGTAAAAAACAGCGCCCAGCGCTTTCGGATTTGGACGGATGTTCAGGAAACTATCAAGCTTGTATGAAAGGAGTTCGAATATATTCATGTTGGTTTTTGCCTGTTATTCCTCCAGATCTACTACCAGTTTGAGGGCGCTCCATCCTCATCATCAATTGCAATTTCGGTATGAGACCTGATCCAATCGAAAAAAGCAGACAGGTCATTTTCGATGCTGGAAGGGTGAGCGCTAATCTCCAAAAAAATACGTTCTTTTTCTAGGAAGAGACGGACGTCGTAGTTCCAATCTCCCGGACTTCTGGGCTCGGTGCCCATCAATCGGAATTCTTTTTCCTGCAAGCTCTTGGAAAAAGTTCTAAGGCCGGTGATTTTTCGCACTATCTCTTTGAGATTGGTCGTGTACCAGATTGTATTCTTAAAAGACAATATAAACTCTGCCGACATTATGGTTACCTTCTAACTTTCGTGAGGTCTGCCCGAAACCGTTGGGTAATCTGGCGGGTTTTTCATTCCGATGTGCGCTTCCGAGGAATGAGTGCTGACGGCTGTTTTTCCGTCATTAGCTAATTCAGTGGTGCCTGGGTTTCCATGTCTACCTAATGATTTGTGACTGTGAGCATTGTTCGATCCTTTGAACGGTGTGGGGTTCGTATTCCCATAAGCATGAATCTGGACTTCTGAACCATCAGAGTGTACCCAACGCTGGTTCCTGGTATTTGCTGGATTCGTTCTGGTATAGCCGTTTTGCCGGAGGATTTTCTCCACCTGTTGCACGGATTTCCCTTTCAGCGACGGAAGTTTGGAGACATTAGGTTTATTCGCAAATTTGCCCTTGGCATCGATCCATCTCCCTTTTGAGTTCTGCCTGGTGGCTGGACCACAGGCTAGCCCCAACGGGTCTATCCAAGTAAAGGGGTTAGGTGCGTAAACATAGAGATTAAATCCCCCCGCCAACCCAATCGGATCCGGCGTCGTAAACCGCCCCACATCCGGATCATAAAACCTGAACGTATTGAAATGCAGCCCCGTCTCCCGGTCCAGGTACTGCCCCTGAAACCTCAGGTTCTGCTCTTCGATGTAGTACGGCTCGCGCACCTCCTCTAACGTGTTGCCCCATACCCGATAAGTCGCCTGCCAGACGTTGTGGCCGTCCGCTTCGGTGAGCTGTTCCGGTAGACCGTTGAGGTCGTTGTGGTAGTAGCGGACTTTTTGCAGCGGGCCGGTGCCGTCGACCCGGGCCAGGGGTTCGTAACCTTCGTCTTCGTAGAGGTAGAGGCTGGTCTGCTGATGGCGATGTTCCTGCAACAGGCGCAGCCCGTCCCAGGTGAAGCGGGTTTCGCCGAGTGGGTAGCCGTGGGGGGCGTGCTCGGTTTTTTCAATGCGTCGGCCCAGCGGGTCGTAGGTCATCCTGACCACGCTGCCGTTTTCGTTGCGCACTTCAATCAACCGGCTCTCAGCGTCGTAACCGAAGCGTTGCAGGCCCCGTTTAGCGCTGCGTTTTTCGATCAGCCGACCAAAGGCGTCATAGCGATAACGCTTGTCCTGATAGGTCAGCAGTTTGTTGTGCACCACCAGCCCGGCACCGGGTTGCGGGGCGTCCAGCAGATTGGCGGCGGCGTCGTACTCGAAGTGCTTTTGCACCGCTGCCGGCAGCAGCGAGGGCTGGCTGCTGTGTCGGCGTTGGCGTGAGCGCAGGCGACCGCTGCGGTCATATTCGCTGCGAGTGCTGATCTGGCCCTGGGTGCGCAGCACTTCGCGGTGCAGGCGGTCGCGTTCGAAGTCGCTGATGACCTGGCCGTCGAGGTTGATCTGGTGCAGGTGGCCGCTGCCGTAGTACAGGCGATTGAGCCAGCGGCCGTCGGGTAGTTGGGTCTGGATCAGGTTGCCGAGTTCGTCGTAGTGGTGTTGCAGACTACCGGCCGTGCATATTACCCCAGACCCGGTAGCTGGCCCCAAAGGTCAATCCCAAGGGCTTGAAGGCGGCAACCCCAGAGGCTCGTCAAAAGCTCCACCAAGCCAATAGGTTCGCCCTGGAATTCCACCGTTGTACTTGAGGTAGTGATCTCGAAAGGAGGGAGATAGCTTCTTTCCAAACGTCGACTCAAGATTGTCGATATCTACTGGGCTAATCGCGGCTTCGTCTTTTCGAGAATACGTGTTCAATCGTTGTTGGTTTTTATTTATCAGGGCGGAAATTATCAATTATTTTTTTGAGGGTGATAGGTCGCTATTTCAAAAGCCTTCCTGACAGCTTCTCCGACCTCAGTATTTGTAGGAGTCATGGGCAGTGTTATAGCTTTGGCCTCCAGCAGCGTTTCCCATGCATTAATATTGAAGTTGTCGAAGGGGATAACAGAAACTGATTCGTGCTGGAAGTCCTTTTCAACGGAAATCAGGCGGCTGTTTCTCATCAGGGAAGGGTAAGTTTTGGATTCTGTCCATTTACATAGCTGGGCACGTAGCTCCTTGAGCTGCCAAGGCGAGAACTCTGGTGCGATTTTCCCATAGTTATTGATAGCTTCAATAACAGCTGAACCGATCTCTTCATCCGTAGTCGCCCTATTCAGTTTTTTTGTCAGTGCGACGTTTTCGCTAGCGCTAATAGCTGCATCGGGGGCTTGCTTTGATCGTTGGATAATATAGTAGTTATCGTTGCATTCGAAAATTATCGCGTCGTGTTTCTGCATGCTGGGGCTCACAAGTTGGAAATTGTTTGTGGGTCGTTACGTTCGACGGTAGAAGCCTTGATGGCGGTGCCTTTGAACGAACCACTTTCTATCGTCCCACCGTGTTTGAGTATCAGCGGGTAGCCCTTTTTCTGGTTCTTAGTATAACCAGCCGTTGTGGAGGCTTTGGCATCAATTAACCTCGGTGGTGAGTTTGTCTGCTTAACCATATTATCGACTCTTACACGATAGTTCACAGGCTTACCACTTGCATCAAAAGGCCTTATCAACACCTGCTCTGTAGCGGATTTTTTGCAGCGGGCCGGTGCCGTCGACGCGGGCCAGGGGTTCGTAACCTTCGTCTTCGTAGAGGTAGAGGCTGGTCTGCTGATGGCGATGTTCCTGCAACAAGCGCAAGCCGTCCCAGGTGAAACGGGTTTCTCCGAGTGGGTAGCCGTGGGTGTCGTGCTCGGTTTTTTCAATGCGTCGGCCCAGCGGGTCGTAGGTCATCCTGACCACGCTGCCGTTTTCGTTGCGCACTTCAATCAACCGGCTTTCGGCGTCGTAGGCGAAGCGTTGCAGGCCCCGTTTAGCGCTGCGCTTTTCGATCAGCCGGCCAAAGGCGTCGTAGCGGTAACGCTTGTCCTGAAAGGTCAGCAGTTTGTTGTGCACCACCAGCCCGGCACCGGGTTGCGGGCCGTCCAGCAGGTTGGCGGCGGCGTCGTAGGCGAAGGTTTCGCGCTGGCCGTGCAGGCTGTCCTGGCTGGCGATGATGCGGCCGGTGGCGTCGTAGTGCAGCAATTGCCGATGCTGGCCGGTGGGTTGTTGATCCAGGCGACCGATCAGGTTGTTATTGGGGTCGTACTCGAAATGTTTTTGTACGGGGGCCGGCATCAGTGATGGCTGGCTGCCGTGGCGACGTTGGCGTGAGCGCAAGCGGCCGCTACGGTCGTATTCGCTGCGGGTGCTGATCTGGCCTTGGGTACGCAGCACTTCGCGGTGCAAGCGGTCGCGTTCGAAGTCGCTGATGACCTGGCCGTCGAGGTTGATCTGGTGCAGGTGGTCGCTGCCGTAGTACAGGCGATTGAGCCAGCGGCCGTCGGGCAGTTGGGTCTGGATCAGGTTGCCGAGTTCGTCGTAGTGGTGGTGCAGGCTGCCGGCGGCGCTGTTTTCGGCGAGCAACTGGCCGGTGGCATCGTAGGCGAAGCTCAGGGGCTGGGCGTTGCCTTGCAGGTCGGTGAAGGCGGGTTACATGCCTGCTTTTGAGGTGTAGGCGATCCGTGGGAGGGAGCTTGCTCCCGCTCGGGGGCGCAGCCGTCGTAAGCCGGCTGATGCGGTTTATCTGGAGAATGCGTCAGCCTGTTTTGGGGCGGCTTCGCCGCCCAGCGGGAGCAAGCTCCCTCGCCACAGGATTTGCGTTTCGAAGCAAGCCCTGTGGCGTTCGCTCATTTATTCCTCGTCCACATCATCCTCATCGATCAGTCCTTGAACGAAACGGAGGAAGTTCGAGCAAATAGGCTTCTCGGATTCAGCCTGGTTCTCTTCCGGGCTAAGGTCACTATCAAACGTGTCAGTCGTGAAATAACTGATGGCTCCCGAATCAAGGTTCAAGCAAAAGAAATTGCCGCCCAGGTCGTCTGCGAAAGGAAGGAGATGTGCAGGAAGAACTTGTTTCTTCAGCATCAACTGATAGGTGGACAGCAGCGTGGGTTCACCATAGGTAATCGGCCTGAAAGAGGCGACTTCGATGGGGTCGAAAAAGTCTTCGCTGACCCAATAAGCTCGTTCCGGCATGCCGCCGTTGTACTTGAGGTAATGGTTTCGAAAGTGGGGCGGTAGTTTCTTTCCGATAGTGGATTCCAGATGATCCAGATCCGCTGAGATAATAGCAGTTTCGTCATCTGAGAATTTGTTTTCGATCATCACTCATCCCAATGGAACTATTTAATTTGAAATCACGCTGTTGGCCGCCGCCAGCACGGCGCCGAGGATGGTCTAATTCTACATTTTTCAATGTCAATACTGTTCAGCAAGATTGTGTGATCGTATGGAACGTTCTTTTGATTTCATCAAAGAATAAATACGCCTGAGAGTTGTCATGGCTTAAATCACTAATATCGAGTTGCCCCAAAAAAATCATTGGTTTTCCATCCTGTATAGGCCATTCGGGGTTTTGGAGCCATTTAGGTGGTGTCTTCAGAGAGCGAAAATCACTTTTTATCTGTTCCTTTAACCATAGTTGCAACTCTTTGGTGCTAAGTGATTTCTTGTCTTTAATGAGGCTGGATAGATAGTCTGATGGTAGGGACAACCATTTTGGCTGAACTTTTAGCGTTAGGTTAAATAGCTCTTCATATTTTTTTTCGATCTTGTGGGGTATATTTTTCTTGTTTAAAAAGTCAGCTAGAAGAATTTGGGTGTTATATATGGATTCAAGGTTTTCATAATTTTGACTAATGGCGTATGTGTATAGGTCCGGTTCTGCCACATAAGCTGGTAAATTTTTCTCGCTTTTTAGTAGCTCTTCAATTGATGAGTTTGAATGAATTTTCTCTTCGAATTCTTTTGGCGAAATGGATGCTTCGACAAATTGCTTCACGATTTCTATTGCAGTCATTACTTGGTTCCTAGATGTCTGAACTCATCAAGTTCGGCATGTTGTTCCCGTGTGACTTCACGTAAATTTCGCGGGTTATTCACGCCGACTTCGCCATTGCGTTGAGGGTTGTGATGGTGCAACTCCATCGAATTTCCGTTTGCGTCCAAGGGGGCCGAGCCACGCTTCATTCGGCTCATATTGGCTGGGCTGAATTCACCTGAAGTTTTCGAGGCTTCGTGTCGATTCTTCCAATACCTTGATCTCACTACGTCCCATGCAGCAGCTTTGCCGTTAGGCAGAGGTTTATCAATAGCGTCGCCTCTTTTCCAGCGTTTGAACTGGACACAACTCCAACCCCATGGGTCCACCCATCCTACGGGGTTATATCCATATTGATAAAGATTGATTCCCCCCGCCAACCCAATCGGATCCGGCGTCGTAAACCTCCCCACATCCGGATCATAGAACCTGAACGTATTGAAGTGCAGTCCCGTCTCCCGATCCAGGTACTGCCCCTGAAATTGCAGGTTCTGCTCTTCAATGTAGTACGGCTCGCGTATCTCTTCTAACGTGTTGCCCCACACCCGATAAGTTGCCTGCCAGATGTTGTGGCCGTCTGCCTCGGTGAGCTGTTCCGGCAGACCGTTGAGGTCGTTGTGGTAGTAACGGATTTTTTGCAGCGGGCCGGTGCCGTCGACGCGGGCCAGGGGTTCGTAACCTTCGTCTTCGTAGAGGTATAGGCTGGTCTGCTGATGGCGATGTTCCTGCAACAGGCGCAGGCAGTCCCAGGTGAAGCGGGTTTCGCCGAGTGGGTAGCCGTGGGTGTCGTGCTCGGTTTTTTCAATGCGTCGGCCCAGCGGGTCGTAGGTCATCCTGACCACGCTGCCGTTTTTGTTGCGCACTTCAATCCGACCAGGAGCAGCAGAGGGCGCTTGAAGTATCGCCCGCTGGTTTATTTCTTGCTGTTCATCACCGGATCGGCAAGGTTTTCATCGCCATCATTCATTCGCTGCAAAAGCTTTACTGCGCGGGAAAAAACTTGAGCGGCTGAGCGTTCCAGCCACTGTCTGGCTCGTTCAAAGTCCTGCTCGACTATCCATCCATCAAGGTACATTTTCGCCAAGTCATATTGACCGTGGGCATCACCGGATTCGGCTCGGGGAAAGTGAAACTCCACCGTTTGGGATGTGGTATCAATCTCCCAATAATCGCGTTTGTTTACCTGGAATAGCCGAACAGTTTGATCGTTCACCCATTCAGCAGGCCCTAGCAACGACTCAAAAAGACCCAGCGCGACGCTGATTCGCGTGGCTGTGAAAAATGCTTCAGGCGTGTTTTTTGAACCCTGCACCAGGACGCCGATGTTGATGTATTGATCCGCGCGCCAAGCAGCCGTTGCAGTGAGCGTTTTGGACGGGTTTTTTAGTGAGCGTCCCGAGGTACCTGAGAACCGATAGTCACGTTTGATGATTTCAGCTTGGAGCTTATGTATCGGGTCGGTATCCCACCCTTTGAGCGCCGCCAGTGACAAAAGCGCTTCGTTAATGTCCTCGATTAACGACTGGCGAATGGCGCTGTCCGTAGCGTCCGCAGGTAGCTTATCGAGGTGTTTGAATGGATGAGAGTAGGTGCAAACATCCAGAAGCGTTTTCTCCGCTTCGACTGGAGCTTGCTGAAGAATTATTTTGGAAATGCCGCCAGCAGGTAGCTTGCACTTAGTAGCAAGGAGATAAACGTAGAGTACGGCTGCCTCTCGAATGCTGTGAGTCTGGAGGCGCTCCGTAGGGGAGTCGATTTCAAGTGTCGATAAATATTTGCTCATCAGAATATCTGCCTAGGTCGATATGACGTTGCGAACCCTCCAGTCGGAGATCGAGTCTCAAACTTTAATAACGACGTTCGCGCTGCGCACTCCGCGTGCGCATTATTCACGGAATACGCAGCTTTCGTGCGCGAATTGACCCTGCCTGAATGGTTTTGTCCGTATTTTCAGAAGAATTCACTCTTCTGTCCATTAGGTCACGACAACGGCATTTCGAAAACAATCTTGCCTAAACGGTTTTTAACAATATAAATATCGTCTTTTATTTCTGCGCTTTTAAAATAATCACTCCTGTCAATAAAGCTTGGGATGTCATTCATCCAGGTTTTCTCTTCCGTCGAATGTTGTGAGTTGGTTATTTCGCAATACCAACTCTCGCCAACTTCAGGGCTTAAAAGTCTAAAAACATCGATTTTTTGTTTTTTGTCTTTGCTGCTTTTTGAGAGTTTTTTAATTTGAGTTGTCAGTTGGAATTGAGTCTCTTTCACCGCGTTGCGAGTGGCATTTATTACACTGACGACTTCTTTGTTTTCGACTTTTTTTGTGGCGATGGTAATGAGCGCGTTACTTAACTCTTCTAACAGCTTGGTATTCTGGGTGAAGCGGTCTAGTGACAAAAAAGCTTTGAAATCGAAATCTTCAATAAAGATATTAGTCACGCCTAGCACATTATCAAATAAATCCTCCTCGCCCCTCGGACCCAATTCCACGACTATTTTACTGCTTCCGTTGATTTCTATCTTTGGCAGCAACGCCATAAATATCTGCGTAATGGGGTGGCTTAACCAACGAATACGGACATTCTCTGGCAGAATGGCCGAGTCGCTTTCTTGCAGGATGAGCATATTCAGATTCATTGCTGTGTTCGCTTTCAAAAATTAGCGGTTATCAGGCGTGCCGTATAATTTAATGTAGCCATCTCTTGTGTCAACCTGTGGTAATGGATTTTTGTGTATAGGCGAAGGCATGTCACCCCCATTTCTGGCCGCATGTTTGTCGGTGATTTTTTGTTCGGTAGCCTTGGCTTGTAATCGGGTCTTGTTCTTCTCCACTACAACCGCCTTGTAGCGGCCAGGTTGGTTTATATTCAGCGCGTTTACTTGTTTGTTGGCGCGGGGGGACGTACCGTTTTTATTCATGGGTCGTCCGCTTATCCCCGGCTTCATCATCTTTCCGGTTTTTGTATCAACGATGACATAGACGTGATTAGGGTTCTTACTTGAGTGACTATTTCCGTGGACTTTTTGACCGCCGCCACATGTGGCCAGCCCTAATGGGTCCACCCAGCCAAACGGGTTGTCGGCATAGGTATATGTGTTAATGCCCCCCGCCAACCCAATCGGATCCGGCGTCGTAAACCGCCCCACATCTGGATCATAGAACCTGAACGTATTGAAATGCAGCCCCGTCTCCCGGTCCAGGTACTGCCCCTGGAATCGCAGGTTCTGCTCTTCGATGTAGTACGGCTCGCGCACCTCTTCTAACGTGTTGCCCCACACCCGATAAGTCGCCTGCCAGACGTTGTGGCCGTCCGCTTCGGTGAGCTGTTCCGGCAGGCCGTTGAGGTCGTTGTGGTAGTAACGGATTTTTTGCAGCGGGCCGGTGCCGTCGACGCGGGCAAGGGGTTCGTAACCTTCGTCTTCGTAGAGGTAGAGGCTGGTCTGCTGATGGCGATGTTCCTGCAACAGGCGCAGGCAGTCCCAGGTGAAGCGGGTTTCGCCGAGTGGGTAGCCGTGGGTGTCGTGCTCGGTTTTTTCAATGCGTCGGCCCAGCGGGTCGTAGGTCATCCTGACCACGCTGCCGTTTTCGTTGCGCACTTCAATCAACCGGCTTTCGGCATCGTAGGCGAAGCGTTGCAGGCCCCGTTTAGCGCTGCGTTTTTCGATCAGCCGGCCAAACGCGTCATAGCGATAACGCTTGTCCTGATAGGTCAGCAGTTTGTTGTGCACCACCAGCCCGGCACCGGGTTGCGGGCCGTCCAGCAGGTTGGCGGCGGCGTCGTAGGCGAAGGTTTCGCGCTGGCCGTGCGGGCTGTCCTGGCTGGCGATGATGCGGCCGGTGGCGTCGTAGTGCAGCAGTTGGCGGTGTTGCGCGGCGGGTTGCTGGTCGAGTTTACCGATCAGGTTGTCGGCGGGGTCGTACTCGAAGTGCTTTTGCACCGCTGCCGGCAGCAGCGAAGGCTGGCTGCTGTGGCGGCGTTGGCGTGAGCGCAAGCGGCCGCTGCGGTCGTATTCGCTGCGGGTGCTGATCTGGCCCTGGGTGCGTAGCACTTCGCGGTGCAAGCGGTCGCGTTCGAAGTCGCTGATGACCTGGCCGTCGAGGTTGATCTGGTGCAGGTGGCCGCTGCCGTAGTACAGGCGATTGAGCCAGCGGCCGTCGGGCAGTTGGGTCTGGATCAGGTTGCCGAGTTCGTCGTAGTGGTGGTGCAGGCTGCCGGCCGTGCTTTGTTCTGCGAGCAACTGGCCGAGGGCGTCGTAGGCGAAGCTCAGGGTTTGTGCGTTGCCGTGGTTGTCGGTGAAGGTGACGGCGGTGAGCTGGTCCAGTGGGTCGTAGCTGTAGTCGGTGCGGCCATCGTCGGTGACTTTGGCGATCAGCCGGCCAACGGCGTCGCGTTCCAGACGATGAACGATGGGGGCCGGCGGTGCTTCGGGGACGACGGCCAGACCGTTGCCGTAAGGCGCCGGAATCGCCGTGACCGCCGCGACGTTATCCAGCAGATCGTAGGTGTAGCGCTTGGCGCTGCCGTCGAGGTCTTGTTGTTCGGTCAGCCGGTCTCCAGCATCCCAGGCGAACCGATAACTTTCACCGTTCTCATTGGTCAGCGCTTGCAGTCGCCCATAGCTGTCGTACCCGAACTGCACCTGCCGGCCATGGGCGTCGGTGCGCTGGCGTACCTGGCCGCGCCGGTTATGTTGATAGAGCGTGGTGTGCCCGGCCGGGTCGGTATAACCGGTCAGCTGGCCGCTGACGTCGCGCTGATATTGCTCGGTGCGGCCGTCCGGCAACTGGCTGCTGAGCAACCGTCCCTGGGCGTCGTAGCTGAACTGAGTGCGTTCGCCGAGGGCATCGGTGATGGTTTGCAGATAGCCCCGGTTGTCGTAGCTGAATCGCGTCGGATAACTCGAGCAATCGATGTGTTCGATCAGTTGGCCGAACGGGTTCCAGCGCAGTTTTTTGCTTTTGCCGGTGGCGTCGATGATCTCGACGACCTGGCCGTGGGTGTCGTAGCGGTAGCGGGTGACATGGCCCTGCGGATCAGTCTCGGCGATGCAGTTGCCGCGCTGATCGTAGCGATATTGCCAGCTGTTGCCGGCGGCATCGGTTTCCACCAGCGGCAAGGCCCAGTGTTCCAGCCATAGGGTCGAGTCACTGCGGCCCAGCGGGTCGGTTTCACCGATCAGGTTGCCGGCGTCGTCGTAGCTGTATTCGTAGCGCCCGCCCAGCGGGTCGGTGGCGCTGAGCAGTTGGCGTTCGTCGTTCCACTCGAACTGCCAGGTCTGGCCGAGGTTGTCGGTGTACTCGGTGATCTGGTGCTGGGTGTTCCAGCGCCGTGTACTGATGCGCTGCGAGCCATCGGTGATGCGCGTGACACCGGCGACTAGGTCATAGTCGAACCGGTAAGTATCGCCCTCGTCGGTCCAGTGGCGGACCACGCACCATTCAAGGTCTTCAACTAACGCCCATTCATAGAAGCATCGCAGCCCCGTGGGCAATTGATGCTCGACCATTCTCCGCCCGGCGTCGTAGCTGAAGCGCCGTTGCACCTGGCCGGTGGCGTCGCGCACCTCGGCCAGATTGCCCATTGCATCGTAGCCATAGCTGACGAGCACTTCGCGACGTTGGTCGGGGTACAGGCGTTCCACCCGAGCCACGCGACCGCCTTCATGAATCAGCTCGACCTGCACCAGATCGAAAGTATCCCGCAGGCGCGACAATCGTCCGGTTTCGTCATAGTCGAGGTAGATGCGGTTGTCGTTGCGGTCGCCCAATTGATCAAGGCGCAGCAGCGCTGTATTGCCCGGCGTTGGATTGAACAAACGGTATACGCCGTCATCGCTTTCAATCAACAACTGCCCATTAACGTGCCGTCGAACGCTCAGCCCTTCACCGGCACTGAACACCGCGCCGCCCAGAGGAATCGAGCCCATGTCGATGCGCCGGGCTTGTTCATCGGTGTAGACCAGCGTTTCCCCGCCCTCCGGGTGAGGCAGAATTTCCACGCACACTTCGTAGGACACACTCCAGCCCGCGCCGAACACCCCGTCGCGGCGCTCGTCGCGGCTGTTGTAGAAGCGCTGCCAATCCATCGGCAAGACACCGGGCAGCACGAAGTCCAGCTCATCGTCGCCCCCCAGCACCTTGGCCCCGGTCGCGGCGTGCACCGGGTTCGACGAACCCATGGCTGCGTTGGCCATCGCGCTCATGGCGCTGCTGACGGCCATCGACGTCGCGCCGCCGATCAGCATGCATGGCAGTTTGCTGAAGAACTTGCCTTTGCCGCCCTTGAGCATCAGCAACGCGGTGACCGCCAGTCCTACGCCCGGGGTCTTGCCGCTGCGGATCTCGCGCACTACCACCGAGCCGCCACCAATGGTGACGTTGGGTGAGATCAGCCCGGAACCCACCACCTTGGCGTCGCAGGTGGTGCGGTCGCCACTGCGCACGGCCGGTTGGCCGTTGATGGTGACTTTGTCCGAGCCCTCGGCCAGAAACTGCGGCGGCATCGGCGGATGCTTCATGCAGGTGACCAGGTCCAGCGGCTTGGGCACCGCGCCGGGCGCCGGGGTGGCGACGGTGGGGCGCCACATCTGGGAGAAGAAGCTCTCGGCCATGTCCAGATAGCTGGGCTCGGCTTCGGGCTCGGGTGTCTCCAGCTCGGTACCGGCCGGCGCGACATGGGACGCAATCGCCCCGGCGGCGCGGGCGGCGGGAATGTTGTTGGTGAGGGTGTTGGTGGAACCGGTGAGAATCGTCGCCTGCACCGTGGGCGGAAACAGCGAATTGCTGAAACTCTCGCACAGGTTGCTTAAACCCTTGTCGGCCCCGGTCTTGCTCATGGCGAGACCGACGATGGTGCCCACCACCGCGCCGAGCAGGAAGCACCCGAGCCCGCCGGTGACGACGGTGATGCCGGTGGCCGCGACCACGGCAGCGGTGGCCAGCGCGGTAATCGCAATGTTCGCCGCCACCTCCAGCACACCGCCAAGAATGTCGGCCATCATCGAGGTGTGGTCGAGTGCATCGCCCAGCCGGGCGGCCCAGAGTGCGTCAGACATACGGGATGTTCATCCGACGCAAGCGTCTGGCCGCCGCACAATCGCTGTGCTTGTTGCGCAATTGTATGCCTTCCATTGCACCGTTCTCCTTGTTGGTTACGGCATGCGCATCAGCGCGGCTCTAAGGCGTTTGATCAGCTTCGGATCTTTGAGGCAATCGGATGGCCGTATGTTATCCAGGGCGGGCACTTGCTGTTCGATCCACCACAATCCTTCCTTGAGCCCTCTTTTACCGTAGAGAATGACCGCCATATCGAGGTTGCCATCCAGTCGTTTCGCCAGGGTGCGGGCGTCGTCGTCGAGATAGTCTTCTTCATATAACTGCACAAGCACTTGCCATTCGGCATCGCCAGGGTAATCGTCTTCCAGTTGTTCCATCTTCTGCGCTCATTGGCCGGGTCAGATTCATGACCTGAAGATTAACCATAAAAATAATCAAAAAACAGTTCGAAATTTTCTTTCCCAAGCAGGGGACTGACTTCCCTTGTGACTAATTTCACGAACTTGCTGGAAAGCTCGTCATCATCGTTATAGATCTCAAAGATTTCGAATTTTCCGTGGACAACCTCAATCAACTTGGCAAAAGCGAAAAAGAAATCAGCCAATGAATCGGCAATTTTGAAAGGCAAAGTCACGTCACCGCTGGCAAATACAGGTGTGCCCTCAATGTTGGTAACAGCGATGACAGGTTTACCGCCTCCGATATCATCCATAAATACTACAAAACTGGCTGGCCAGTGTGGGTTGAGCTGCGACTTGTTTGAATTGCCATCCCACTTGTAGCCCACTTGGTCCTCTTCAAGGATGTTCAGATCAAAAAAACGTATCGGAGTCAAACCTGTCTCTATCTCTACACCCACAGGCTCGTAGTTGTCATAGAAAAAATCAGTTTCGACAGAGCGTTCAAGCATTTGCGGCCATGTGGCGTTGACTTGGCCATTCTTTTCGAAGCTGCCCTCTAACTGGAACTTCTTGTGGATACGGCGCAGCTCTATTAGTGCCTTTTCTAACGCGCTCATGTTCGTTATTCCGAATAAAAACTCAAGTGACGCATTTAGGCTTGCCAGGCGTTTAAGGCAGTTGATCAAGCGCCTTCATAGCTGTTACCACCAGCTGTGAATTAAACGCTGCTCTTTATCTTAGTGGTACAGGTAAGCGTCGGGTTAAAGGTCGCAGATTCTCACGATCCGTCCACAGCCCCGGAAATACTTCAAATTTCAAATCGTCACGGTTAAGTCCAGTATCGAAATAGCGGCACAATCTGTCGCTCAAGTCTTCGTCCCCCCACATGTTGGTAAGCTCATACTGTTCAATAGCGTCGCGATTTTTTGAAAGTTTCAGCTCTTTTTGACGCACGGGTGCCAAGCTGTAATCGATAGCGCAGTCTTTGCCGGTATCGATCAGGTCGGCACCGCGAAAGGGGAAACCGCCCTCAAAGTTAACGTGCGGTCGTAACCAGTAACGTTCGTGGTCTGACAGGACCAGTGGAGTCGTAGGTTGTAGTTTTTCGACGGCAAGTCGTTGGGTAACGACCTTCCCTACAAAACCGCTGAACAGAATTTTACTGTCGTCCAGCACGAGATCGCTCCAGATTCCATTCACGCTTCTCACGTCGTAAAAGCGCATGACGGAATTTTTGATCATCTGGCCTACGGTATATAAATCGTCTCGCAGTTTGAGGCTGACTAAATCGCCTTCCTTCCAGGTTATGCGCTTGGCCATGGGGCTCACTCCACTTTAGTAATCATTAACGAATCACTCATGAGCAACGGCCTCCTCTGCCTTTACTGACCCCTTTGGCGGCGGCTTTGACTCTGGCTTTGTTGGCGGCTTTTATAGGTTTATCCAAGGCTTTACCTGCTGGTGTTTTGGTCAGATGTTTATCAGCCGCAGCAAGGTGCGGTCACCGCTGCGCACGGCCGGTTGACCCAGAGTGCGTCAGACATGCAGGGTGCTCATCAGGCCGGAACGTCGAACAACAGCGAATTCTTGATGGTCGCCCAATGCGCGGCTTCGGCATCGCCGAGTTTTTCGGCCTTCACGTAGCTCAGGGCGAGCATTTTGCGGGTGCCGGGCAACACCAGCGCCAATTGGTACTGGAAGACTTTGTCGTTGCCCTTGTTGAACTGGCTGCGCAACTCGATGCCTTCGACGTCCTGGTTGGCACCCAGGCGCACGGCGACGCCCGGTTGAAAACGCAAGTCTTGCACTTGTTTTTCCAGGCGTTTGAGCTGGTCGTCGAAGTTGCTTTGCAGGGTTTCGCCGTCGGCCAGCAAGCTGCGGCTGACGATCAGCGAAGTGCCCAGTTCGGCGAACTTGAGGATGTTGATCGACGCGTCCAGTAACTCGCTTTCCGGCAGCTGGAACTGGAATTCATTGATTCGGTAGGTCATGGAACACAGCTCTCGTGATTAGCCCTTGGACTTGGGAAACGCGGCATTGATGTTGGCGTCGATGCTCGCCTTGACGCCCTGGCCATCAGGCGTGGCGCCAGCGCCGCCGCCATTGTTCAGGTGCAGCACGCCGCCGGTGTTGAACTCGGCATCACCGCTGGCATAGAAGCTGATTTGCACGCCGGTCAGGTTGATCTGGCCGCTGGCATTGAGCTCCAGGATGCTTTCACCACAGACCAGCCGCAGGTTCTCGCCCACTTCAATGACGTAGCTCTGGCTGATGCTGTCGGTCTTGCGCTGGCCCACCGACAGAATGTCTTCCTGCTTGACGATGCGCAGACGGTTGTTGCCGATGGTCACCGTCTCGTTATGCCCGATGCTCTTGTTGCGGTCGTGGCCCACCGAGTGGCTTTCATCGACCTCGACCACGATGTCCTGATTGCGCTCGGCATGGATGTACAACTGCTCGGCGCCTTTTTTGTCTTCCATGCGGATTTCGTTGAAATTGGCCGGTGTGCCGCCCTTGCTCGAACGGCTTTTCATGCCGCTCTGGGTGGCGTTTTCCGGCAGGTCGTAGGGCACGGTCTGTTCGGCGTTGTAGACGCGACCGGTGATGATCGGCCGGTCCGGGTCGCCTTCGAGGAAGCTGACGATGACTTCCTGGCCGATCCGCGGGATCTGCATCGAGCCCCAGTTTTTACCGGCCCAGGACTGTGACACGCGAATCCAGCACGAGCTGTTTTCGTTGGACTGATCATGCCGGTCCCAATAGAAATGCACCTTCACCCGGCCAAACTGATCGGTCCAGATTTCCTCGCCTTTGGGGCCCACCACCAACGCGGTCTGCGGGCCTTTGACGATCGGGCGGTGGGTGTTGGGCAGCGGGCGGTAGCTTTGTTGGGCGTCGATGCAGGTCAGGCTGCTTTCGAACTGTGCCGAAGGCGCACCGCCACCGGTTTCCCCGCTTTCCTGGGAAATGTAATAGCGGGTGCCGACGATCAGGTATTCACGGTTCTGGTCCTGGCGGCTGAAGCCGGTGAGGCTGAACAAATGACCCGAGCCCAGGCCTCGGGCGTTGCCGGCCAGCTCGACCTGTTCGTGCAGGGTCTGCAAGGCTTCGATGCGGGTGCGGGCGTAATGTTCGCCGTCTTCGCTTTGCACATAAGTGCCGGGGTAGTCGTACAGCGGATAATCGCCGGCGGTGTGCGGACGGGGCATGGCCGAGCGCACGTCGATACGCGCGCTGGGGCGCTGGAAATCATAGTCGTTGAGTTCCAGCGAACCCGGCTGGACTTCCTGGGCCAGGTGCCAATCGTGGATGTGATCGCGTTCGCGCTGCTGCTCATTCCTGGGGTAGTAGGGCACCGAAGCGTAGCCGGGCGCACTGGTGTGAGCGCCGTAGGCATCGGCCAACACCAACACATGACGACCCTGTTCATGGCGGAAGAAGTAGTAGATCCCTTCCTGCTCCATCAGGCGGCTGACGAAATCGAAACTGGTTTCGCGATACTGCACGCAGTATTCCCACTCGCGATAGGGCCGGCTCAGGGCGTCTTCGAAATCGGAAAAGCCGAGGTCGCGAAACACCTGCTTGATGATCTGCGGGATGGTCAGGTTCTGGAAAATCCGGCAATCGGAGGTGCGGGTCAGCAGCCAAAGCCAAGGCCGCAGCGTGACCTGGTAGCTGGCGAACTGGCCCTGGTCGACATTCTGGCTGCAGCGGGCAACGATGCCATGGAAATGACGTTCACCACCGCCGTCCAGTTGCAGGCTCAGGGACATGGGTTTGCCGAGCAACTGGTTGAGGTCGATGGCATTGTCCAGCGAGTGCAGTTGCAACTCATAGTTGAACAGCCGCCCCAGCTCTTCGCCGCCGCCCATGTCTTTGAGCAACAGCACCTCTGGCCCCAGGGGGCTGGTGACTTTTGCCAGGCGTGAGGCTTGGTTGAATAACATGGGCTGTCCTTATTCGCTGTCGCAATCCTTTTGACGCTGCCGAAGATTGCAGCCTTTTGACTTTAAAGATCAAGAGATTGCGACCTTCGGTAGTTCGTACAGAGACGCGCGACCGCCAAGGGCGGTGGCGCTGAAGTCATAATGTAGTTCGTTACTTGGGGGAGAGGAACCAGGCTCTTGATTGTTGCCAGGCATTACCTGAATATCTGCTCCCCTGCGCGTCACCTCACGTCTATGGAAAGCGATTACTGTGACCTCTTACCGCATGCAAGAAGCCGATCTCGAAATCCCCGATACCTGGCAGGACCAGAGCATCAATATTTTTAAGCTGCCAGCAGTCGGCCCTGCTAAAGAAGCCAGTTTCGTCATCAGTCGCGATGCTACCCAGGGCGGCGCGCCATTTGCAGAATACGTGGACCGCCAACTCAAAAGTGCGGAACAGCAACTGCCGGGTTTCAAGCTGGTTCAGCGCTGGGACACGGTGCTGCAAGGGCATACCGCCACATTGCTGGATTACACCTGGCAACGCGAAGGGCGCGAGCTGATGCTGCGCCAGGTGTTCATCGAGCGTAAGCCGTCCGTGCTGATCACCACCTTGACCACGACACCGAATGACTTCGCCTATCACGAGCAGGCCTGGAAGCTGGCGATGCATTCGTTCAAGCCACAGCCTCCAATCATCTGAGCATCCATACGTCCCACTGAGCAGTCATACACATCAGTAAGGTAGATGCGCGCAATGGATGCACAGGCTGCAGCACGTCTGGGTGACGAAATAGCCCATGGATTCGGGGTCGCAGCGATGATCGCCGGTGCCGTGGCCGGCGCCTTGATCGGTGCCGCGGTCATCGCTGCGACCGTCGCCACCGGCGGTGTGGCGGTGGCCATTTTTGCCGGCTCGATTGCGGCCGGCGGCTTGTCGATGTTCCAGATCGTCAAGGGGCTTTCCACCATCTTCAATTTGCCCGAGCCCACAACGGGCAAGTTGCAGATGGGCAGTTTCAATGTCTATATCAACAGCTTCAATGCCATGAGAGCGGGAGAGGACGTCGCTTCCAGCTGCTCCGGGCTGCCGATGAATCATCCGATGTGGCCCTTTCCGGTATTGATCGCTGAAGGCAGTGCCACGGTGTTCATCAACGGCAAACCGGCAGCACGCTTGCACAGCAAAATGGTTTGCGGTGCTCATATCAAGAGCGGCAGCCCCAATACGTTTATCGGCGGGCCGACGGTTTCGGTGGCGTTTGTCCTGGATATTGAGGGATGGATGCATACCGGGTTGGAAGCACTGGGATTGTTGGCGGCGGGTGCGGCGTTGGTAATGGCCGCCATGGCGGGTATCGCCGTTCTCGTCGAGTTCGTGGTGGTGGGCGGGTTGGTTTTGGGGGGCATGGAGCTTCTGGGCGATTTGGGCGATCGTCTGGGGCCGGGTTATCGGGACCTGCTGCAAGGTGTGGCCGGCATGGCACTGCTTGGGCTGAGCCCGAAAATGGCGAAGTCGGCCAAGCCTGCCGAGATTGCGCCACCCAAGTACAAGCCTGGTGTGACCGAGGCCGATATCCTTGCCACACCGAAGGGGTCTCGACCCGATGCCGACACGTACCTCTCACCCGAGTATGTGACCGAGCACCTGGCCCAGTTCGACAAAGGCGCCTCACGCTTCACGACAAAGAACAACCTGGATAAGTACGGACTCGCTCAGCGCGACGGCACGACGTTCCTCATGCCCAAGCATGAAGCTGATCAATTGCTTGCCAATGCCAAGGGCGACAAGAGGGCATTGGAGAAGGCGCTTGGGCTTCCCGAAAATACGCTGGAAAGTAGTACCCTTGTTCGGGTCGATATACCCGCGCCTAGAGACTTGAACCTGCGTATTCCTTCAGGTAACGAGGCCGGCGCTAACGAGTTTTGGATCCCTGGCGGTAAGCTGCCTACCGGTAGCAGCGAGGCGGTAATCGACGCCGGAGGCATTTCACCCAACGACTTCAGTTGGACGGCACTATGACTGTAGAGGTAGTCATGAAATTTCACGATGTTTTGGTAAGTCGCGAGGACATGTTCTCCGTGGGCATTGAACAAGACTCGGGTCGATTCTACGTTTCTATACCGGTCAGCAATGGCATGGCCGACTACGAGGAATACTATGAAATCGATCGTGCGACCTTTGAGCTGTTCAGGCGTGACCCGGGTGCCGCACTGCCGTTTGTCATGCGTTGCAGAAAGCGCGAGCTGGACGAACTGTTGATGATCCAGCCGGGAACAAACCGCGGCACGGCCATCTGAGCGTCGAAAGGCAAGGGCGCTGAGGCCGGCGTTATTCCTTGCGTGAAACCTGCACGGAGGCGGTATTGGATAAGGTGGGCATTCCACATCAGAACGACATCAACTTTCTGCTCGCGAACCCTGATGTAGTGAGTATTCAATGAGTACCCATCCAGACAATGTATTGCTGCTTGCCCTGGCCAATGACGAATTGGATAAATTCCTTGTAGGCGAGCCGTTCTACTTTCAAGAAGCCAAAAACGACTACGATGAACCGCAGAATATCGTCGTGGCCTTCGATTTGCTGGTGTTGCGTTACTGGCAGCAGACCCGCGACGCCAACTTCCCCGCACGTTTCGTGGCGGCTTTGCTCAAGATTCTCGCGACCTACCCCGATCGTAATCGGGCGATCTATGCCGCAGCGGGCTGGGTTTGGTATTACCGATATTGCCTGAACCAAAAGCGCGAAAAGCCCGAGGGGCTCTATGCCGAGCTGTTCGAAATCGACATGGGGGCCGTGGCCTTGGCCCTTCAGAGGCAGCTTGAGATCAATAAGGCAGCGCTTATCCTGGATACACGTTGGGCGGGTGGCACTTGGAACAGCGAGAACGGTTTATGGGAACCGTTGATGCGTATCGCCCTGGACGTCAGGGACAAGCTTGGAGGACCGGACTTCGTGCCTGCCAATCTCTGAGGAGCGCTTAAAGATGGATTCAAGATCAGGCAGGTCGATGATGTCGTAGGGCGCATGCCAAGAAGTCCGATGGAGGGGAACCAATATTTCCTGGGGCCAGGCAAACACTTGCCGGGTGGAGCTCCAGAAATGGTTGTCGAGTCGATTCCTACCAAGGATGCGGACGGTATTACCACGTCAACCGAGGTAATTGTCAGTGATTAATGATCTGCTGAAGGCATTCGTGGAAAAAGCGGACGGTGACTTGATCCGTGTTCAAATCATTGATAACGCGCTGGACTTGCCCCTGCGCGCTATCGGGTTTTTGCATGCGACAGAGAAAGACATCTATGTTTTGAACGTCGCGGACGACAAACAGAAGGCTAAGGTATTCGATGAACTACGTTCATTAGGGGTGGCCTTTTCGGCGGGTAAGGAATGGTGTCCCTCCGAAGTTTTCGAATATCTTCGTGACGAGCAACTGCTGAGCGGTCAATTTTTGCGAGTCTCGTGGAAGCAACCGGGTCAATACCTGCTTACGAACGCGTGAAATTTCAAGATATTCCTTGCGTGAACTCAGTGTTTGGCTTTTGCCGGGAATAATGCTTTTACCGCCGCATCAATCACACCCTTGATGCCTTTACCTTTGGGGTCCACTTCGCTTGCGCCTCCGGAGTTGAGGTCCAAACGTCCGCCGGTGTCGATATTGCCATTGCCACTGGCGTAGATATTGAACGCCGTGCCCGAGATGTTGATCTCGCCACTGGCATTGAATTCCAACACGCTTTTGCCACAAACCAGTCGAATTTGCGATCCCGCCTCCATGAGGTACTGGGTGCTGACGCTGTCGCTCTTGGTTCCTCCGACATGCAAGGCATCGTTGCGCTGTACCGCACGGAGGCGGTCTTCACCGATGCGCACCGTCTCGTTATGCCCGATGCTCTTGTTGCGGTCGTGGCCCACCAAATGGCTTTCATCGACCTCGACCACGATGTCCTGATTGCGCTCGGCATGGATGTACAACTGCTCGGCGCCTTTTTTGTCTTCCATGCGGATTTCGTTGAAATTCGCCGGTGTGCCACCCTTGCTCGAACGGCTTTTCATGCCGCTCTGGGTGGCGTTTTCCGGCAGGTCGTAGGGCACGGTCTGTTCGGCGTTGTAGACGCGACCGGTGATGATCGGCCGGTCCGGGTCGCCTTCGAGGAAGCTGACGATGACTTCCTGGCCGATCCGCGGGATCTGCATCGAGCCCCAGTTTTTACCGGCCCAGGACTGTGACACGCGAATCCAGCACGAGCTGTTTTCGTTGGACTGATCATGCCGGTCCCAATAGAAATGCACCTTCACCCGGCCAAACTGATCGGTCCAGATTTCCTCGCCTTTGGGGCCCACCACCAACGCGGTCTGCGGGCCCTTGACGATGGGGCGGTGGGTGTTGGGCAGCGGGCGGTAGCTTTGTTGGGCGTCGATGCAGGTCAGGCTGCTTTCGAACTGTGCCGAAGGCGCGCCACCACCGGTTTCCCCGCTTTCCTGGGAAATGTAATAGCGGGTGCCGACGATCAGGTATTCACGGTTCTGGTCCTGGCGGCTGAAGCCGGTGAGGCTGAACAAATGACCCGAGCCCAGGCCTCGGGCGTTGCCGGCCAGCTCGACCTGTTCGTGCAGGGTCTGCAAGGCTTCGATGCGGGTGCGGGCGTAATGTTCGCCGTCTTCGCTTTGCACATAAGTGCCGGGGTAGTCGTACAGCGGATAATCGCCGGCGGTGTGCGGACGGGGCATGGCCGAGCGCACGTCGATACGCGCGCTGGGGCGCTGGAAATCATAGTCGTTGAGTTCCAGCGAACCCGGCTGGACTTCCTGGGCCAGGTGCCAATCGTGGATGTGATCGCGTTCGCGCTGCTGCTCATTCCTGGGGTAGTAGGGCACCGAGGCGTAGCCGGGCGCACTGGTGTGAGCGCCGTAGGCATCGGCCAACACCAACACATGACGACCCTGTTCATGGCGGAAGAAGTAGTAGATCCCTTCCTGCTCCATCAGGCGGCTGACGAAATCGAAACTGGTTTCGCGATACTGCACGCAGTATTCCCACTCGCGATAGGGCCGGCTCAGGGCGTCTTCGAAATCGGAAAAGCCGAGGTCGCGAAACACCTGCTTGATGATCTGCGGGATGGTCAGGTTCTGGAAAATCCGGCAATCGGAGGTGCGGGTCAGCAGCCAAAGCCAAGGCCGTAGCGTGACCTGGTAGCTGGCGAACTGGCCCTGGTCGACGTTCTGGCTGCAGCGGGCAACGATGCCATGGAAATGACGCTCGCCACCGCCGTCCAGTTGCAGGCTCAGGGACATGGGTTTGCCGAGCAACTGGTTGAGGTCGATGGCATTGTCCAGCGAGTGCAGCTGCAACTCATAGTTGAACAGCCGCCCCAGCTCTTCGCCGCCGCCCATGTCTTTGAGCAACAGCACCTCCGGCCCCAGGGGGCTGGTGATTTTTGCCAGGCGTGAGAGTTGCTTGAATAGCATCAGTAATCCCGTAAACGTTGTAATCGCCGCAGCGCTTTTCTCAGCAGAAACCGGATCAAATGTGGGAGCTGGCTTGCCAGCTCCCAGACTGAGCGCATTCCTCCAGGGCTATGCGGCGTCGCTGAAGTCGTAGTGCAATTCGTTGTCCCGGGCGCTGATTCGCACCCCTGCCAGCGCCTTGCCTTCGAGCATGCGGGTGAGGAACTCGCGGCTCATGTCCGGTAGCAGGCTGTTGGTCAGGATGGTGTCGATCATCCGCCCACCACTTTCGGTTTCGGTGCAACGGGAGACGATCAGGTTGATCACCTCATCGTCGTAATCGAACGCCACTTTGTGGGTGTTCTCCACGCGCTTCTTGATGCGGTTGAGTTGCAGGCGGGTAATGGCCTTGAGCATCTCGTCGCTGAGCGGGTAGTACGGAATGGTCACCAGGCGGCCCAGCAAGGCCGGCGGGAAAATCTCCAGCAGCGGCTGGCGCAGGGCCTTGGCGATTTCTTCGGGCTCGGGCACGTTTTGCGGGTCTTTGCAGACTCGGGCAATCAGCTCGGTGCCAGCGTTGGTGGTCAGCAGAATCAAGGTGTTCTTGAAGTCGATCACCCGACCTTCGCCGTCCTCCATCACGCCTTTGTCGAAGACCTGGAAGAAAATCTCATGCACGTCCGGGTGGGCTTTTTCCACCTCGTCCAGCAGCACCACGCTGTAGGGTTTGCGCCGCACGGCTTCGGTCAGTACGCCGCCTTCGCCATAGCCGATGTAGCCCGGTGGCGCGCCCTTGAGCGTGGACACCGTGTGGGCTTCCTGGAATTCGCTCATGTTGATGGTGATGACGTTCTGCTCGCCGCCGTACATGGCTTCCGCCAGGGCCAGGGCGGTTTCGGTCTTGCCCACGCCGGAGGTGCCGGCGAGCATGAACACGCCAATCGGTTTGCTCGGGTTGTCGAGGCCGGCGCGGGAGGTCTGGATGCGCTTGGCGATCATCTGCAAGGCGTGGTCCTGGCCGATGATGCGTTTCTTCAAGTGCTGGTCGAGGTTGAGCACGGTTTCCAGTTCGTTACGGGCCATGCGGCCCACCGGAATGCCGGTCCAGTCGGCGACCACCGAGGCTACGGCCTGGTAATCCACAGTCGGCAGGATCAACGGGGTTTCGCCTTGCAGGGCGCTGAGACGCTGTTGCAGGTCCACCAGTTTTTCGCGCAAGGCGTGGCTGGTCTCGCTGCCATCCTCGCTGTCCACCACACCGACGCGCTCGCGCAGGGTGGCGCGGGTGGCGAGCAATTCGTCTACCAGGGTTTTCTCTTCGGCCCAGCGACTTTCCAGTTCGGCGAGGCGTTCGCGCTCGGCGGCCAGCAGGTTTTCGCTGTTGCTCTGGCGGGCGCCGATGACGATGCCGATGGCGTGCTCGCGGGCGATGATCTGCAGCTCGGTTTCCAGCGCCTCGATGCGGCGACGGCTGTCGTC
This sequence comes from Pseudomonas sp. GW822-FHT04C11, assembly GCF_058800905.1. Taxonomy (NCBI): domain Bacteria; kingdom Pseudomonadati; phylum Pseudomonadota; class Gammaproteobacteria; order Pseudomonadales; family Pseudomonadaceae; genus Pseudomonas; species Pseudomonas sp. GW822-FHT04C11. Next base: position 276,565 of record NZ_JBXAMS010000007.1, read on the forward strand.
CACTTCGGCCGGCACGGCATGCAGGCTGATGGCGACCCGGGCGCAGGCGGTGTCCAGCAGGCTCACGGATTTGTCCGGCAACTGACGCGCCGGGATGTAGCGGTGAGACAGCTTGACCGACGCTTCCAGGGCTTCGTCGAGGATCTGCACCTGATGGTGTTTTTCCATCGTCGAGGCCACGCCGCGCATCATCAGCAATGCCTTGTCTTCCGACGGCTCGGCCACTTGCACCACCTGGAAACGACGGGTCAGGGCCGGGTCTTTTTCAATGTGCTTCTTGTACTCGGCCCACGTCGTGGCGGCCACGGTGCGCAACGTGCCCCGGGCCAGAGCCGGTTTCAGCAGGTTGGCCGCATCCCCGGTACCGGCGGCGCCACCGGCACCTACCAGCGTGTGGGCTTCGTCGATAAACAGGATGATCGGTTTCGGCGACGCCTGGACGTCTTCGATGACCTGGCGCAGGCGCTGTTCGAATTCACCTTTCATGCTCGCGCCGGCCTGCAACAGGCCGACATCGAGGCTGCGCAGTTCCACGTCTTTGAGCGCCGGCGGCACGTCACCGGCGACGATGCGCAGGGCAAAGCCTTCGACCACCGCGGTTTTACCGACACCGGCTTCACCGGTCAGAATCGGGTTGTTCTGCCGACGACGCATGAGGATGTCCACCAGCTGGCGGATCTCTTCGTCACGGCCGACAATCGGGTCAAGCTTGCCGCTGCGGGCCTGCTCGGTGAGGTCGACGGTAAAACGCTTGAGTGCTTCCTGCTTGCCCATGGCGCTGGGGGCCATGGCGCCGCTGGCTTCACCGGGCACGCTGCCGGCGTTGAAACCATCGCTGGCGCTGAGCGCATTTTCCGGTGAGTCGCCGACGTATTCGTCGAACCGCTCGCTCAGGGCCTCGACCTTGATCTTGTCAAACTCTGCCGACAGCCCGAGCAGCCCGTGGCGCAGGCTCGGGGTCTTGAGGATGCCCAGCACCAGGTAACCGGTACGCACCTGGCTTTCGCCGAACATCAGGCTGCCGTAGACCCAGCCACGTTCCACGGCTTCTTCCACATGGGAGGACAAGTCAGTGATTGATGTCGAGCCCCGTGGCAAACGATCCAGGGCTTCGGTCAGATCTCGGGCCAGGCGTGCCGGTTCGATATTGAACTGGCGGATAATGCGGTGCAGGTCCGAGTCCTGCAATTGCAGCAACTGATGAAACCAGTGGGCCAGTTCCACATAAGGGTTGCCACGCAACTTGCAAAACACGGTGGCGGCTTCGATGGCTTTGTAGGCCACGCTGTTTAACTTGCCGAACAACGCGGCGCGACTGATTTCACCCATGCTCATGGCTCCTTGAGGTCTGTGAGGTGTTGGCTTGCTCGGCGTAATGCCGGGCCAGTATTAAATCCTTGGCATCTGTTTCGGGCCGGCCCAGCCAGGTATTGAACCCCAGACGGAAGCGGCCATTGAGTTGCAGCGCCGGTACTTCGGGCTGTTCCAGGATCAGGTTCAAGTCCCAGTCCAGTTCATGGCCCAGGTATTCGGCCACCCAGGCCACCAGCTCATTGAAAGGTTGGCTGCCGGGCAGCATGCCCATGTAGTCATCGAGCTTGAGCGGCCCCAGGCGAATGCGGAATTTGTGCTGGCGATCCCAGACGTAACGACCCAGGCAAAAATCCATGCCCAATTGATGGGCGCTGACGCCCACGCGGCTGCGTTCCGGCAGCTCCAGCCATTGGCCGACGTACTCCTCGATCTCTACCGGCAGGCCGAAGTATTCGCTGATAATGGCCTTCAGGCCGTCCGGGTAGCGGGTTTGTGCCGACAGATGACCGCTGTAATGCAGCTTCGCGGTGTCGGGGATCAGCCCTTGTTTGAGCAGGCTCGGCATACCCCGGCCGCTCAGTGCCGCCAGGCGTGCCGACCAATAGTCATCGTCCGGGCGATCATGGCTGACCGTCGGCCGCGCTTCGGCCCAGGCCCGATAAAACAGGCTCAGCAGGCGATGGTGGAACACATCCAGGAAGCGTTTGCTGGTGCTGTCGGCGTTGTTGCGCTGGCGTTCGCGCACATACTCAGTGATGTGCAGCGGCAACGGGCCGTTGGGGCCGCCGAGGCCGAAAAAGAACTGCTCCAGCCGCGCCGGCGCGCCGTCGATACCCGGCTGTACCGAGGCCAGGGTCGCCGGGGCGAAGGTGCAATCGGCTTGTTGCCCAAGGCGCAGCGGATCATCGGCCAGGCGCAACGAATGGCCCAGGCGCGGCAGCTCAGGCGATTCGCACTCGATGCGCCGCAACGCCTGGAAGAAGTCATATTCCCAGGGCTCCTGGTGCATCGCCTCCAGGGTACTCACAGGGTCGGACGGCGTCCGGGCTTGGCTTTCCATCGCATGATCTCGCCGCGTTCGGTGGTACGGATCACCGTCTCGGTAAAACTGTTGATCGACACGTAGCGTGCCAGGAAGCGCTCGAACACTGCGCCGAGCAAGAAAACCCCGGTGCCGCGAAACGCGTTTTCATCGAATTCCAGAGTGATCTCCAGGCCACGGCCAAACACGATCGGGCCCGGCATTGGCAAGCGTCGGGTGCAGGCCTTGCTGCTGACTTCGCGCAGGCCTTCGATCTGCAATTGCAGCGCCGTATCGTTGCTGTCGCCGTACAGGCGCAGCAGTTCGCGCAGGGCGGCGGCGCCCTGGCCTTGCTCGCTGAGGGACAGGTAGTTCAGCGAAAGCTGGCTGATCAACCGCCAGGCCTTGGCGTCATGGGCATGGCTGGCGCGTGGGCGGCTCGGGCCTGCCACGCAACGCACCGCCGCTACAGGTGCGCTGTCTGCCAGGGTGAAGTCGGTCTTGCCATTGCCCACGCTCATGAACAGCGGCAGGTCGCGGTTGGTGCATAACGCCGTTACGCCCAGTTGGCGCAGGTCGTGGCGATAGGGTGCCTGCTGGCTGTCCACCAGGCTGACGAAGGTTTCGCTGCCGATGTAGGTCGAGCGCGGGCCGTTGCGCCGCTGGCCGCTGGACAGCACACGTGGTTCGCGCCGCACCGTGTACCAGGCCTGATCGCGGCCGTAACGAGACGGATCACGTACCGTATAGAACGGCAAAAAAGGCTGTTCTGACCCGGTCCCATGGCCGGTGAGGGTGGTCAGGGAATGAATCTCGAAATCCATCGGCCGGGTGCGGTCGGCGATCACATGGTGTTCATGGACCCGCTCCGACAAATGGATGCGATCCAGGCGCTTGGGAAACAAGTTGATTGCCGGGGTGCAGAACGGCAGGAACTGCGCGGCACCGACACTGCCTTCCAGGCTCGGATCGTGACGGTCGAACAGCACGATCAACTCCAGTTCCTGGCCGTCGCAGCGTTTGACCGCACGGTTCAACTGGGTGAAGTCGACAAACAGAAAGCGGTGGGGCAGGGCGAAGTATTCCTGCAACAGGCGATAGCCCTGGAAGGCTCGCGAGACCACTGGCAGCGCGGCGTCGGTATCGTCGAATCCCACGGAACGCAGTGCATCCTGCGGCAGGCGTTCTACCCAATCGCCGCCGGGCTGACGTGCGAAGACGGCGCAGGCGTTGCCCAGCAGCTGTTCATAGAGGCGAAAGGGCTGCTCGTCGGCGCCGCTGAGGTACAGCGGCAGGTTGTCCAGGGTCAGGCTGTTGAATGGCAGTTCGGCCCCGGTACGCAGGGTCAGGCGCAGGCCGGCCTTGGCCTTGGGTTCACTGGCGGCCAGGCGCCCGAGCACGGCGGACGGGTTGCCGAAGTACTCGGCCCGGCTGACCTGCAGCGGCCACAACGTCACCGCGTGGGCGGTGCGGTACTCGCAGCAGGTTTGGGTTTCGCGACCCAGGGCGGCACGCAGGACCGTGTCGCGGGGCAGCGGGAAGCCGCTGCTCAGCGAGCCTTCATCGGGGTCGGCCTGCAGTTGCACCACGGTCATCGACGGTGTCGGTGCCAGGTAATGGGGGTAAGCGATTTCCAGCAAGTTGTGGGTGAAGGTCGGGTATTCGGCATCGAGCTTGAGCTGTACTCGCGCCGTCAGGTAGGCGAACCCTTCCAGCAAGCGCTCAACATACGGGTCGGCGCAGTCCATACCGGACAACGTCAGCCGACTGGCGATTTTCGGGTATTCCTGGGCGAACTCCGCCGCACTTTCGCGCACGTGGAGCAACTCCTGGTTGTACAGTTCCAACAGGCGCGGGTTCATGAGCGTCTCCGCTGGTCGGCGTTGACCACCCGCACATGGCCGGATTCCAGGTCCAGGTCGGTTTGCAGCATCAGGCGCAGCGGCACCGGCTGCGCCCAGAGATCGCCTTCAATCTCGAAGCTCAGGGCGTTGTGGTTCATTTCGGCGGACGCCCGGGCCCGCACGCGCAGGGTATGGCGCAGAATCCGCGGCTCGAACGTGGCGATGGCCTGGTGGATCAGCGCTTCAAGCGCCGCGATATCGACGTTCGACGCACTGTTGCCGGCCAGGGCTGGCAACCCGAAATTGATCACCGAAGTACCGGCCGGGGTGTGCAACGTCGCATCGGCGCCGAGCAATGAAGTGGTGTTGAGCAGCCACGCCAGATCACGCAGCACCGAAGCTTTCAGTTGGCTCAGGGACAGCACGCGCTTGTCGGCGCTTTCCTTGAGATTGCTCGGGTCGTCGTCGGTCAACCGATCCAGCAGGGACGGTTGCAGGCGATCGCGGGTGGCGATTTCGGTTACCACGAGAAATGCGCCACGAAATTTTTCTGGTCCATGCCGCCGGTCATGCAGCCAGCACTACGAGCGACTTTCGACACTTCCATGGGCTGGCCTTTGATTTGGCGGATGGCCTGATACCGAGCGTCACAATCACGGCTCGGAGGGGGCTCGGGCGTGGAGTGCTCCACGATGATGATTTGGGCATTGTTGAAGATTTCGACCCGTGGCTGGCCCTTGCGGTCGACACTCAGAAAACAAGGCCATGGCATGTCTAGTTTCAAGAAGCTTTGGTCCTGTTTGCGTAACGCACATTGCTGATCGTGGTTTTCCAAAGTCAATGTTTGTCCGGCGACAATGACTTGATTGCTGGGTGCAGCAATTGATTGCTGTCCGGCCCAGGCATTGAGGCTCAACGGCAGGCAGCCGGACAGCAGCATCAACAGGGTTCGTTTGATCATTTCAACCCCAAAGCCCAACCTGTTTTGCGCGATGCGCAGAGTCGTGAGTGATTGCATGTGAAGTCGCTTACCAAGTGAAAAGCGCTGTGTAGTCTTTCTGGTCCCCTGCGCCACGCAGGCAACTGGCACTGCGAGAAACCGCCGAAGGTTCGAGCTGACCTTTGATCTGGCGTACGGCGCGGTACTCGGACCGACAGTCGCGGCTGTTCGCAGGGTCAACGCTTATGTGCAGCACGATGGCAATCGGCACATTGTTGAAGGACTCGACGTGCGGCTTGCCTTGGCGGTCGACCGCAAATTGGCAAGGCCATGGCATTTCGAGCGGCAGCACGCTCTGATCCGGTTTACGCAACACGCAGCGCTGCTGCTCGTTCTCCAGTGTCAGCTGTTGTGCGCCCAGGGTGACTACCTGATCCGCGGCAGCAGATGGCGCTTGCTGGTCGGCGCACGCGGATACACTCGACATTACGCAACACAGGGCTACTGCGTTTCGGCTAGACCTGATCATGTCAGCTCCCAGAACCAGATGGCTCGGGATCGGTAGGAAGGGTCGCTATACCGGCCGATGGTCAGGCCGCGATTCCACAGGTCGATATGGTCGCCGGTGCGATTGTCCGATGACTCTCCTGTCTGCTGAAAACAATCCTTAAAGAAGATGAGCCCGGTCTTGTCTTGCAACTTCCGACGTTCTTCGGCACTTCCATCGAGAATCAGTGGCCGCCCCAGATGATGCTTCCACAACCAGTTCGCCAGCGACTCGGCACCCCTGGCATGTTCATGCGCACATTTGGGTTCGGTATAGGTAGATTTGTTGACCTTGATGGTCAGCTCCGCATTGAGCGTCATGCTCATACGGATAGCGCACTGGTTGGCCCACGGACCATCGCAAGGCTTTGCGTCGGGATGCGTAACCAGAAGGTCGGAATACGCTTTCCACAAATTAATAAACGAAGGCTTGGCCATGACTCAAACACCGGATGGGGAAGGATTGGATTCGAGCAAGCACCAAACTGCCCCCGACGCATAGCGACGGGGGCATCTTCGATTACGCCTTGACGTTCTGACGGATGTTCCAGCCAAACTTGATCGGGCCGCCGTCTTTGGTGCCGTCGGCTTTCTGCGGTTGGTAGTCCACCAGCACTTTGGCGAAGTTCAGGGTGACGTTTTCGGTCAGGCGATCATCGCTACCCGAGCCGCCGGTGCTCAGGGAAGTGATCAGCACTTCTTCCAGGTTGATGATCATGTACTCGACCTGGCTTTCGCCGCCGGCCTTGCGCACGGTCAGTTTGACCTTGTCGATGTGCTTGCCGGCGGCGCAGTGCATCATCAGGTTCGGCGAGGCCTTGTCGACATACTTGGTCAGCGACAGGTCCTGGACATTCACCTTGCCCGCACCGCCGCCACCACCCGTGTGCATATTGCCGGACTGGGACATGCCCCAGCTCCAGTTCAAGACGTCGATTTCGTCCTTGTGGGCCTTGTCCATGGACTCGCCCTTGATGTCGCCGATCTTGATGAAAATATCAACAGCCATGTTTTCTCCCTGTGTGGTCTCTACCACATTGTGTTTTTGCTGATCGTTCCCACGCTCTGCGTGGTAACGCATCGGGTGAAGCTCTGCGTCCTGGGCGGCATTCCCACGCAGAGCGTGGGAACGATCACATCAAGGGCGGTGTTACGCACCTTTGGCCGAAGGCAGTTTGGATACCAGGCGCAGCGACACGGTCAGACCTTCGAGCTGATAGTGCGGACGCAGGAAGAACTTGGAGGTGTAGTACCCCGGGTTGCCTTCCACGTCCTCGACGATCACTTCGGCCGCAGCCAATGGGTGCTGGGCCTTGGTGGTTTCGGTGGAGTGCGCTGGGTCACCGTCGACGTAGTTGAGGATCCAGTCCTGCAACCAACGCTGCATTTCGTCCTTCTCTTTGAAGGAACCAATCTTGTCGCGCACGATGCACTTCAAGTAATGGGCGAAACGGCAGGTGGCAAACAGGTAGGGCAGGCGCGCGGCCAGGTTGGCGTTGGCGGTGGCATCCGGGTCGTCGTATTCAGCCGGTTTCTGCAACGACTGGGCGCCGATGAACGCGGCGAAGTCGGTGTTTTTCTTGTGCAGCAGCGGCATGAAACCGTTCTTCGCCAGTTCCGCTTCACGGCGGTCCGAAATGGCGATTTCGGTCGGGCACTTCATGTCTACGCCGCCGTCATCGGTCGGAAAGGTGTGAGCCGGCAGGTTTTCCACTTCGCCGCCAGATTCCACGCCACGAATGCGCGAGCACCAGCCGAAGTGTTTGAACGAGCGGTTGATGTTCACCGCCATCGCGTAAGCGGCGTTGGCCCAGGTGTACTTGGAGCTGTCGGCGCCGTCGGTGTTTTCTTCGAAGGCGAAGGCTTCCACCGGGTCGGTCTTGGCGCCGTAGGGCAGGCGCGCCAGGAAGCGCGGCATGGTCAGGCCGATATAGCGCGAGTCTTCCGATTCACGTAGCGAGCGCCAGCCGGCGTATTCCGGGGTGGTGAAGATCTTGGTCAGGTCGCGCGGGTTTGACAGTTCTTGCCACGAGCCCATGCCCATCACGGTCGGCGAGGCGGCTGCGATGAACGGCGAGTGCATGGCGGCGCAGACTTTCGACAATTCGCCCAGCAACTCGACATCCGGCGGCGACTGGTCGAAGTAGTAATCGCCCACGAGGCAACCGTAGGGTTCGCCACCGAACTGGCCGTATTCTTCCTCGTACATCTTCTTGAAGATCGGGCTCTGGTCCCACGCAGTGCCCTTGAATTTCTTCAGGGTCTTGTGCAGGTCGGTCTTGGAGATGTTGAGCACGCGGATCTTGAGCTGCTCGTCGCTCTCGGTGTTGTTGACCAGGTAGTGCAGGCCACGCCAGGCGCTTTCCAGCTGTTGGAAGTCCGGGTGATGGATGACCTGATTCACCTGGGCGGTGAGCTTGGCGTCGATGGCGGCAATGATCGACTCGATCGACTTGATCGCGTCGTTGGACACCAGGTCGGTCTGCGCCAGGGCCTGTTCGGCCAGGGTGCGCACGGCGGTCTCGACGGCTTCGCGAGCGCGGTCGGTCTTGGGTTTGAATTCTTGCAGCAGCAGGGAGGCGAACTCGCTGGCTTCTTCGGTGGTGCCCAGTGTCTGAGCGTCTGCACGTACTGAATCGGTCATGATCATTCGTCCTGATTAAGCCTGAGGCTCGGCTGGCTTCGGCGCACTGGCAAGTGCCTGGAGCAGCGCCGGGTCCTTGATGGCCTTCATGATGATTTCTTCGGCGCCAGTCTTGCCGTCCATGTAGGTCAGCAGGTTGGCCAGTTGGGTGCGCGCTTCGAGTAGCTTGTTCAGCGAGTCGACCTTGCGCGCCACGGCGGCGGGGCTGAAGTCGTCCATGCTTTCAAAGGTGATGTCCAGGCTCAGGTTGCCTTCGCCGGTCAGCTCGTTGGGCACGTGGAACGCGACGCGTGGCTGCATGGCCTTGAGGCGCGAGTCGAAGTTGTCGACGTCCACTTCAAGGAACTTGCGATCGGCAACAGGGGCCAGGGGCTCGGCCGGCTTGCCGGCAAGGTCAGCCATAACGCCCATTACGAAGGGCAACTGGACCTTTTTTTCGGCGCCGTAGAGCTCGACGTCGTACTCGATCTGCACTCGAGGCGCGCGGTTGCGCGCGATGAATTTCTGAGAACTTTGCTTCGCCACGTTGCTGCTCCTGGTCGCTCAAGCGACGGTGTTGGCGTCATCGGTGGTACCGGTGACGTGACTGCGTGATCCTTTCGCTTTTATTCGCTGTCTGGTCCGCGCAGGTTTTCAAATTGGCTCATGCCGTCGGGAATCAAATTGCGCACGATGGCCGCAAAGTCGGCGTGCACCAGATTCTTTGCCCGGTTCAGCAGCACCGGCAGCGGGCTGGAGGGCTCTTGACGCGTGTAGTACGCAAGAATCCGGTCCAGGCTGCGCAGCACGTCGTCGCGGTTGTTGATTTCGCCAGTGCCGGTACTGCGCGGTGCGCTCGGTGCGGTGGCGTATTCAACTGGCGCGGCGCTGTCGTCGCTAATGGCATCGGGCAGGGGGCCGTCGCCGCTCTGGGGGGCGAACTGACTGAGGATCTGCAGGGCCATTTTGATCGGCTGTTTCAGCGGGCCAAGGTCAACGCCCTGGGCGGAACCGACGTATTCGCTAACCTGTTGCTCAATGGTCTCGGCCGCATTGCGGGCCTCGTGCAAGGCCGCGCGGGTGATTTCCAGTTGCTCGGGATCGCTGCCGAGGAACGCCCCGGCGAGCTGCTCGGAGCCGAGGCTTTCGTCAGGGAAGCTTTGCAGGCCGCTGGCATTGGCGGCGGCGCGCAGGCTGACAGGGCCAAAGGTACGCGAGCGGGCCAGGATGCTTTCGCGCAGCAGGCGGATGGTGGTGTCCGACGTCAGGCCGGCAAGGGCATTGATGCGCACGGTAGGATCGTTGTCGTCATCGGCATCCAGTCGCGGATGCAGGTCGGCCCAGTATTGCTTGAGTAATTCGCCGATCAGCGTCAGGACGCGGGCCAGGCCCGTGACACCTTCGAGGGCAAGGGAGCTTTGCAAAAGGAAATGAGTGATACGCAGGTCTTTACTGCGTTGCAACAACTCCAGGCTTTGCTGCTGGATGCTGCTCCATTCAGGGGGTTCGGCAGGCAATATCGAATCGCCCATGCTGCGCTCGGGCTGGCCGCGGGAGTCGCGTTCCAGGCGCAAAAATGCCTGGTCATATTCCAGATCTTCACCGCAAGGCGAAGTCTCGGAAACGGCGGCGAGCAGCGAAGGTACTTCCACTGAATTTGATCTCCCTATCGCCCGCTGACAGAGTCGGGCATTTCACACGCGAGTTCGCGATGGAACTTCACATGTTTCCTTGACGGTAATTGCTCTTTTGAGGGGCAATGATCTTGAAGTACCGTCGCTCATATTCAAGAACTTGCGCATTTTTGGTGTAGTACTTATGCCTTGTCAAGGTAAGCTATTATCCTGTGCGACAGATGTGAGGTGCTTAACAACCCGCGCGACCGGTGGGTCGAGGCGGGCACTTATGCAGGTTTTTTGTCACGCAAGCCGGTTAAGATCAGCAATCATGCTGGTTGAAAGGCGTTTTCGACGTTGTTTGCAAGGTATGTCGGCGAGAGTCACTCGGGCGTAGGCCCTCACTCGCTGCGCGCAAAGTGTTCAGCAAGGAGGCAAGATGTCGCTGTGTTTGACTATCACTAGTTATCACAAGATTACCCCAGGTCAGTGCTCTGAAAAATCCATGGACCGGGGCATGATGGCAATTGGCCGCAATTCTGATAATGACTGGGTATTGCCTGACCCTCAGCGCCTTATTTCCGGCAAACATTGCGTTATTCAATACAAAGATGGCCGCTACTATTTAACCGATAACAGCACTAATGGTGTGGAATTGGTCAAGGCCGGCATTCGTCTGCGCAAGGGAAACAGCGAGCCGTTGCAGGATGGCGAAGTTATCCGTATCGGTGATTATGACATCCAGGCGCGCATCGATTTCAGTCTGCCGGTGACTGACAGCAACCCCTTCGCCGATTCGTCCAACAGCTTCGAGGCCCTGATGGGGCACCAGGGCGCTGCTGCGAATACGCCGACGTCGTTGCCCATGACTCCGCCCGCACATTTCCAGGGCGGGTCGGCCATGGACACAGTGTCGGACCTTTTCGACTTCCTGTCCCCGACCAGCGTCCCGCCTGCCACCCAGCCCGACCATGTTCCGGCCGAGCAGCATGACTTCCGCCCACCGACCCCGATTCCCAACCCAACGCCCGTGGCAGTGCCTGTACCGTTGGCGTCGGCCTCGGTGATTCCGGAAGATTGGGACCTGTTCAGCGATAAGTCTGCGCCGGTTGCGGTTGCCCCGCTGCCTGTCGCCCCCTTGCCTGTTGCAGAGGTTACGCCGTCACCCGCGCCTCAAATCAGCACACCGATCGCGCCGGCACCCCTGCATGAACCGCCCGTGGCCATCGTCGAACGCGAGGTCAATCCGGTCAGCCCGGCCGACAATGCTCAACCCGACCTGTTGCAAGCCTTCCTGCGCGGCGCAGGTCTGGATCAGTTGCGCCTGGACAAGGCCCAGGCCGAAGCGCAGATGGAAAGCATCGGCCGCAGTTATCGACTGATGGTCGAAGGCCTGATCGATGTCTTGCGCGCCCGCAGTAGCCTCAAGGGCGAGTTCCGCATTCAGCAGACGATGATTCAACCCGTGGAAAACAACCCGCTGAAATTCGCTCCCAACGTCGATGAAGCCATGCTGTTGCTGCTGCGCCACAGCAGTCAGGCGTTCATGGCGCCGGACCTGGCGGTGCGCGATAGCTTCGACGACTTGCGTGCCCACCAATTGGCGGTGATGGCCGGTGTGGAAGCAGCGATCAAGCATCTGCTGGCGCGCTTCGAGCCGGCGCAACTGGAAGAGCGCATGGGCAAGCCCGGTGGTCTGTCGAGCCTTTTCAATGGCTCGCGACAGGCCCAGTACTGGCAGCAGTTCACCGAGCTCTACAGCAAGATTTCCCGCGAGGCCCAAGAGGATTTCCAGGACCTGTTCGGTCGGGAATTCAGCCGCGCCTACGAAGAGCACAGTACAAGGCCGCGCCGCGGCTGAGCACCGACTCATAACGCGATACATAGCAACGAACGGAACAATGGATAGCTGAAACGTCATTGAGGACGCAGGATGATTCACAGGTTTTTACTCGCAGTTGCCACCGCGCTTCTGCTGACCGCGTGTGCGAAGGATACGGCCAAACCCCAGCCCGAAGTGGCTGAGGCCGAGGCCGACACCGCCGCCGTCGAGTTGCACTTCCACGCCATCGCCGGGCTCAACCCCGGTAGCACCGGCCAGCCGGCCCCGGTCCGGGTGCGCATTTTCGAATTGAAAAATGCCGCCACCTTCGGCCGTTCCGATTATTTCGCCCTGGCCGAACGGGCCCAGGCGACGCTCGGCGCGGATCTGCTCGACCAGGACGAAGTGCTGGTCGAGCCCGGCCAGCAATTGAGCTTGCAACGCGACCTCGACCCAGCCACCCGCCACATCGGTGTGCTGGTGGGGTATCGCGAACTGGATCAGGCGCAGTGGCGCACGGTGTTGAATGTCCCGCCGCGCCAATACACCGAATACCAGATCAGCCTCGATGTGCGCGCCGTGCGCAGCGCCGTCGTTGTTCCCCCATCCAGCCCTGCCCAATAAGCAATCGGAGCCCCCATGTCCTGGAACAATCGCGTGGTCTGGTCGGAAGGCATGTTCATTGGAACGCAGCACTTCCAGCAGCATGACCGTTATCTGGAAAACCTCATCGACGCCCGAAGCCGCCCGTTGTCGGCCGGCGCCTGGGGTTTTTCCGAATTGCTGATTGATCAGGGTCTGTTGGCCCAGGGCAAACTGGCAATCATCTCGGCGCGGGGCCTGTTGCCGGACGGCACGCCATTCAACATTCCCCAGGATGACCTGGCGCCGAGCCCGCTGAATGTCGATGCCGACCTGCGCGATGGCCTGGTGTACCTGGCCTTGCCGCTCAAGCGTGCCGGAGCGCGTGACACCGTTGATGAAGGCGAAACCCCGGGCGCTGCGCGCTACGTGAGCCAGGTGCGCGAAGTACGGGACGACAACGCGCCGTTTGAAAACCGTGCGCCGGTGGCAGTGGCTTCCAGGGCGCTGCGATTGTTGATTGCCGAGGATGGCATCAGCGACTACGCCGCCATCGGCCTGGTGCGAATCAAAGAGAAGCGCGCCGACCGCGCCCTGGTGCTCGACGACACTTACATCCCACCGCTGATGGATGTATCCGCCTCCAAACCCCTGGCCGCGTTTCGCAGCGAACTGCTGGGCCTGCTTCATCAACGCGGCGAAGCCCTCGCCGGGCGGGTGGTCGCTTCCGGTGCCGGCGGTGCCTCGGAAATTGCCGACTTCATGCTGCTGCAACTGGTCAACCGCGCTCAGCCGTTGATCCAGCACTTGAGCCAGTTGAGCCCGTTGCACCCCGAGCGGTTCTACAGCGAGTTGGTGAGCCTGGCCGGTGAGTTTTCGACCTTTACCGCTTCCGGGCGGCGACCGCAGGAAAACCCGCAGTACCAGCACGACAACCTGGCGCTGAGTTTTGCGCCGGTGATGCAAGCCCTGCGCGAGGCGCTGTCGATGCTGATCGACAGTAAGGCCACGCCGATTCCGATCGTCGAAAAAGCCTACGGCATTCATGTGGCAATGCTGGCTGACAAGGCCCTGCTCGACAGCGCCAGTTTCATCCTGGTGGTGCGCGCCGACGTGCCTGCCGAGACCCTGCGCAGCCACTTCGGCCAACAGAGCAAGGTCGGCTCGGTGGAGCACATCCGCAACTTGGTCAACCTGCAATTGCCGGGCATCGGCCTGCTGCCGCTGCCGGTGGCGCCACGGCAGATCCCGTATCACGCAGGCTCCACCTATTACGAACTCGACCGGGGCAGCGAGCATTGGCAGCAACTGGCCAACTCCGGAGGATTTGCGTTCTACATCGCGGGGCAATTCCCGGGGCTGAACCTGGCTTTCTGGGCGATCCGAGGATAAACCGCAATGAACAACGACGATCGTACCCAGTTCATGCCGACACCCGGTGGCCGTGGCGCCGACCCGGGCCGCCCGGATACTGGTCGCGCCCAGTCCACGCCGCTTTCGATGCCGGCCGCGCCGGTGTTGACCGGTAAAGCTGAAGGTCTCAACCCTCTGGAGAGCGCCGCGGGCCCGCTGCTGGCTTTGATGAGCCGCTTGCGCAACACCATTGCCCACCCGGCGCCGGCGAGCCTGCGGGCGCAATTACTGGCCTACCTGCGCCAGTTCGAGGAACGCGCCGAGGCCGCCGGTGTGGTGCGCAACGATGTGTTGCTGGCCCGTTACGCCCTGTGCACTGCGCTGGATGAAGCGGTGTTGAGTACGCCGTGGGGCGGCAGCAGCGACTGGGGCAAGCAAAGTTTGCTGATCACCGTGCACAACGAAGCCAAGGGTGGCGAGAAGGTGTTCCAGCTCTTGGAGCATTGCCTGCAAAGCCCCCGCGAACGGTTGTATCTGCTGGAGCTGTTGTACCTGTGCATGTGTCTGGGTTTCGAAGGGCGTTATCGGGTCATCAACGACGGTCGCAGCCAACTGGAGGCCTTGCGTGAACGCACCAGTGCGGTCATCCGCAGCGCCCGTGGCGACTATGAGCGTGAACTGTCGCCCCATTGGCGCGGCGTCGCCGTAGCCCGCGACCGGCTGACGCAATTCATGCCGCCATGGATCGCCGTGGCCATCGGCGTGGCATTGCTGCTGGCACTGCTGTTCGGCCTGCGCTTGAAACTGGCCGCCGATGCCGAGCCGGTGTTTAAAAATATCCATGCCCTGGGCGAGATCCCGGTGCAGGCGATCGACCGCCCGGTGGTGCAACCGAAACTGATCGAGCGCCCCCGTCTGGCGGGCTTCCTTGCCGATGAAATCAAGGCCGGTCGGGTGGCTGTGGAAGATGCCGTTGATCGTTCCGTGGTGACCATCCGTGGCGATGAGCTGTTCGCTTCGGGCAGCGCCAGCATCGTCGACAATTTCCAGCCGCTGATGCTGCGCATCGCCGAGGCCATTCGCATGGTCAAGGGCCAGGTCCGGGTGACCGGGCACAGTGACAATCGCCCGATTGCCACCCTGCGGTTTCCATCGAACTGGGCCTTGTCCGAGGCACGGGCGACTTCGGTGCTGCAAATCCTTTCGGCCAAGACCGGCCAGCCCGAGCGCTTCAGCGCCGAAGGCCGCAGCGACACCGAACCGTTGGCCTCGAACGCTACGACAGAGGGCCGCGCACGCAATCGTCGGGTCGAAATCACAGTATTGGCGGAGGGGGTCGAGTGAAGGCGTTTTTGAGTTTTATCGTCCGCTGGGTCATTCCGTTGCTGGGGCTGATAGCCCTGAGCCTGATCATCTGGTTTATCGGGCCGCTGCTCGAATTCCTGGTGCCCGAAGGCCGGCGCTGGGCGCTGATCATTCTGGTGTTCTCGGTGTGGATCGCCTACCGGGTGTTTCGAATCATTCAGGCCCGCCGTCAGGCCGCCGAAGTCATGCGCAGCCTGGCAGCGCAAACCCCACCCGACCCGACCAGCATCGCCACGGCGCAAGAGCTCGAAACCCTGCGCCAGCGCATGGACGAAGCCTTGGCGCTGTTGAAGAAAGCCAAGCTGGGCGGTGATGAGCGTCGCAATCTCTACGAACTCCCTTGGTACGTGATCATCGGCCCGCCGGGTTCGGGCAAGACCACTGCGCTGGTCAATTCCGGGCTGCATTTCCCGTTGGCGGCGCAGTTGGGCGCCGGGGCGGTACGCGGCGTCGGTGGCACGCGCAATTGCGATTGGTGGTTTACCGATCAGGCTGTACTGCTCGACACCGCCGGGCGCTATACCACCCAGGACAGCGATGCGACGGTGGATAAAGCCGCGTGGCTGGGCTTTCTCGGCCTGTTGAAAAAACAGCGGGCCCGTCGTCCGATCGACGGCGCGTTTATCGCCATCAGTCTTTCCGATCTGCTGCTGGGCAGCGACGCCGAGCGCGCCGCTCATGCCGCCGCGATCCGCCTGCGTATCCAGGAGTTGTACACCCAACTGGGCGTGCGTTTTCCGATCTACCTGATGCTGACCAAACTCGATCTGGTGCCGGGGTTCATGGAGTATTTCGATACCCTGAGCAAGGAAGAGCGGACCCAGGTCTGGGGTATGACCTTTGCCCTGGATGACGGTAAAAGCAATGACAGCCCGCTGGCCCATCTGCAAAGCGAATTCGCCGGCCTGGAACAGCGCCTCAACGATCGTTTAGTGGAGCGTTTGCAACAGGAACGCGACCCGGCGCGGCGCGAGTTGATCTACGGCTTCGCGCAACAGTTCGGCGCGTTGAAGGATTGCCTGCAAAGCTTCCTTGAGGGCGTATTCAAACCCAACGCCTTTGAAGAGCGGGTGCTGTTGCGCGGGGTGTATTTCACCAGCGGTACCCAGGAAGGCAGCCCTATTGACCGGCTGATCGGCTCCATGGCCCAGAGCATGAACCTGGACCGCCAACATCTGGCGCGCCAGAACGGCACCGGGCGCAGTTACTTCATCGAAAAACTCTTCAGCGCCGTGGCTTTTGCCGAGCGTGGGCTGGTGGGGGTGAACCCGAAAGTCGAACGTCGGCGCAAGTGGATCACTCGGGGTGTGCTGGCCTCGACGGTGGCCCTGGTGCTGGTGGTCGGGACCTTGTGGGTGGTCAGCTACCGCGCCAACCAGGCGTATATCGCGCAAGTCGATCAGAAAGTCGTGCCCCTGGGCCAGACCGTGCAAAACCTCAGCCCGGCCCAGCGGGACGTGCTCGCCGTATTGCCGTTGCTCAACGCGGTGAAGCACCTGGCCGGCGACGCACCGAGCTGGGCCGAAGGCCTGGGCCTGTATCAGGGCGACATGCTTGAAGCCGAGTCCGGCAGCGTCTATCGCAAGCTGTTGATCGCGGTCTTTGCGCCACGCTTGCTCACGCGCATCGAAGAGCAACTGCATGGCGGCGGCAATTCGGACTTCCTTTATGAAGGTTTGAAGGCCTACCTGATGCTCGCCGACAGCGAGCATTACGATGCCGACTTCATCAAAGCGTGGATCGCCCTGGACTGGGACCGCAATCTGCCGCGCGACTTGCCGTCCGAGCAGCGTATGGCCCTGGCGGAGCACTTGCAGGCCCTGTTCGAGCGCCATCCGCCCACTGCACGTCTGGACCCGCGCCTGATCGACGACCTGCGTCGGCAGTTGCAACAACTGCCGGTGGCCCAGCGTGTCTACGATCGGGTCAAGCGGCAGAAACTGCCGGACGGCATCCCGGACTTTCGTATCAGCGAAGCGGCCGGGCGCGATGCGGCGCTGGTGTTCAGCCGCAAGAGCGGCAAGCCGTTGGGCGAACCCTTGAGCGGCTTCTTCACCGCCAAGGGTTATCGCCAAGGGTTTTTGCTCACAAGCCTGAACCAGACCGGCACCCTGGCTGAGGAGCAGTGGGTGCTCGGTCGCGACCAGGCAGAACAGCAGAACGTCGCCAGTCTGGCCGCCGACGTGCGTCGCCTGTATTTCCAGGATTACCAGCGCCAGTGGGACGCCTTGCTGGCTGATATCGACTTCGTGCCGATCACCAGCGTAGCCCAGGCCGCCGATGTGCTGAGGGTGATTTCCGGCCCGACCTCGCCGTTGAAAAAACTGCTGGTGGCGGTGGCGAAGGAAACCGACCTGCAACAGGAAGAACGCCTGCTGGCCGCCAAGGGTGCGCCGGTGGACGGCGGGGTCGACAAGCTCAAGGAGCGCCTGGGCACCTTGCTCGGCCATGAGCAGGCGACGCAAAACACACCAGTGTCCAGCGAAGATCCCATCACCGCGCATTTTGCTGAACTCAACAGCATCGTCAGTAAAAACGAAGGCGAGCCGGCGGTCATCGACGGCCTGCTGGCCGACATGAATGCATTGTATGTGCAGGTCAGCGCCATGGTCGGCGCCAGCGGCGACGCCTTGCTTGGCGAAGCCAAGAACCAGGCCGCAGCGGCCGCGACACGGGTCAGCCTCAACGCCGAGCGTCAACCGGCGTTGGTGCAAGGGCTGGTCAAGTCGGTGGTCAACTCCACCACCAACACCATGATGGGCGGGGTACGCAATCAACTGAACGCGGCCTGGACCAGCGAAGTGCTGAACATCTATCGCCAGTCCCTGGCCGGGCGTTATCCGATGTCGCCAGGCAGTGCGCGAGACGCGACTCTCGACGACTTCGGCCAGTTCTTCGGCGTGGGCGGGGTGATGGACAACTACTTCCGCAAGTACCTGCAGCCGTATGTGGATACCTCGACCCAGGCCTGGCGCTGGCAACCGGGCGCCGCGCAGAAGCTCGGCATCGCCCCGGGCGTGCTGCAAACCTTCCAGCGGGCAGCGACCATCCGGGATGCATTTTTCCGTTCCGGCGGCACCCAGCCGATGGTGCGCTTCGAACTCAAACCCGTGGCGATGGACGCCAGCATCACCCAGTTTTTACTTGACCTCGATGGCCAGCAATTGAGCTACGACCACGGCCCGAGCCGTCCAACCGCCATGCAATGGCCCAACGCCGGCAGCATCGGCGTGGTGCGGATCTCGATCACGCCGCCCTCGGCCAGTGGTCGGTCCGGCATCACCCTGGATGGCCCCTGGGCCTGGTTCCGTCTGTTGGAGCAATCAGACCTGACCGCCGGCAACTCGCCGGATCGCTTCAATCTGCGGCTGCGGGTCGACGGCGCCAGCGCCTCTTACGAGCTGCGGGCCAACAGCGCCTTCAACCCGTTCAAGAGCCGTGTGCTTAGTGGTTTCAGCCTGCCGGAGCGGTTATGAGCACTCCGGGTTTCTATGGAAAGTTGGCCAGTCGCGGGGACTTTGTCAGCCGTGGCTTGCCGCAGAGTTTTATCGGCCCCTGGGATTCGTGGCTGGCGGCGGGTCTGCTCGCCAGCCAGGCCAGCCTCGGGGACCGTTGGCTGGACGCCTATCTGGTCAGTCCGCTGTGGCGCTTTATGGTCGGGGCTGGTGTAT
Organism: Pseudomonas sp. GW822-FHT04C11; assembly: GCF_058800905.1. Lineage (NCBI taxonomy): Bacteria > Pseudomonadati > Pseudomonadota > Gammaproteobacteria > Pseudomonadales > Pseudomonadaceae > Pseudomonas > Pseudomonas sp. GW822-FHT04C11. Next base: position 295,262 of record NZ_JBXAMS010000007.1, read on the forward strand.
GTGGGCCGCAGGCCGCCGTTGGCGTGGTGATGCCGAGCATCGATCGAGTGGGCCGGTATTTTCCGCTGACCGTCGCGGTGCTGCTGGATCACGACGCTGACCCAGCGTCGGTGGTGGGCAGTTCGGATGTCTGGTTTGAACAGGTTGAGCAATTGCTGTTGAGCACGTTGAGCGTGGAGGCAAGCTTCGAAGCCTTCGGTGCAGGCCTTACGACGCTGGGCAGTCCGGCGTGCCTGCCACGCACGCCAAGCAGTCGTTTTGCCGGCCTGCATCGCTTTGATGCCACCGACCCAAAGGCGCGAATGACTGCGCTTGCCGAACAAGCCTGCGAAGGCGCCAGTCTGTGGTGGGGCCAGGGTTCGGAGCGTATCGCCCCCGCTTTATTGCGGTGTCAGGGACTGCCTGTCGCCGCCGATTTTGCGCAATTTTTGCTCGGCCAAGAAGGTGTTGTGTAGATGCGTCCAAGCGCTGGAAAGACGTTCAAGTCTGCAAGCAAGAGCCATGTCGGTATGGTCCGCCAGGTGAATGAAGACGCTTGCCTGGACCTGCCGGAAAACGGCCTGTGGGTGGTCGCCGATGGCATGGGCGGGCACGCGGCGGGCGACTACGTCAGCAGTCTGATCGTCGACAGCGTGCGCAGCATTGCCGTGGGCCGATCGCTGGACGAATACTCCGCAGCGCTGAAAAACGACCTGCTGCGGGTCAACGCTGCTGTGCGCGAAGAAACCGCCAACCGTGGCGTGACCATGATGGGCAGCACTGTGGTGTTGCTGGCGACGCGTGACTTGCGCGGGGTGTGTCTGTGGGCGGGCGATAGCCGCTTGTATCGCCTGCGTGACGGCCTGCTCGAAGGCATCTCGCGGGACCACAGTTACGTTCAGGATTTGCAGGACAGCGGCTTGCTCAGCGAAGCCGAGGCCCGCGTGCATCCACGGGCCAATATCGTCACCCGCGCCATCGGGGTCGATGCGCAACTGGACTTGGCGATGGTTGAGCTGCTGTTGATGCCCGGCGACAGTTACCTGTTGTGCAGCGACGGGCTGAACAAGACCGTCGAGGACCATGAAATCGCCGAGGTACTGAACCACGACGAGCCCGGGGAAATCGCCAGCAGCCTGGTGTCCCTGGGCCTGATGCGCGGCGCTCCGGACAACATCACCGTCATCGTCGTGAAGGTGCCTTCATGAACCCCACGGTGAACATTCTGATCCCGGGCTACGACATCGACGGTGAGATCGGCGAAGGCGCCATGGCCAGCGTTTACCTGGCGACCCAGCGCTCGCTGGAGCGCAAGGTGGCATTGAAAATCATGGCCGCCGCGCTGGCGGCCGACCCGAGCTTCTGCGAGCGCTTCCTGCGAGAAGGCAAAACCCTGGCGCGCCTGTCTCACCCGCATACGGTCACCATCCATGACATCGGCAATGTCGGTGAGCTGTATTACATGGCCATGGAATACCTGCCCAACGGCACGCTCAAGGAGCGTATCGCCGCCGGCCTGACGCCGGAGCAGGGTCTGATCTACATCCGCCAGATCGCCTCGGCCCTGGGCTATGCCCATGGGCTGGGGCTGGTTCATCGTGACGTCAAACCAGCGAACATTCTGTTCCGTGCCGATGGCACGGCGGTGCTCTCGGACTTCGGCATCGCCAAGTCCCTGGATGACCGCACTCAGTTCACCCAGGCCGGTTTCGCCGTCGGCACGCCCAGCTACATGAGCCCGGAACAGGCGCGCGGCCAGGACATTGACGGCCGGGCCGACCTTTATGCCCTGGGCGTGGTGCTCTACGAAATCCTCGTCGGCAAACTGCCTTACACCGGCAACGATGCGCTCTCCACGGCCTTGGCACATTTGACCGAACCCTTGCCGGAGCTGCCGGTGCACCACGGTCGTTATCAAGAGGTGCTGCGCCAGCTGTTGGCCAAGGACCCGGCCGACCGTTTCCCGGATGCGGCGGCGCTATTGCGGGCGCTGGATAATCTGCCCGGGGAATCGGTTGAAGCAACCACGATCCGCCCGTTGCCGATTCCGGCGTTGCTGAAGTCGACCGGCGATGACCTGGCGGGATTGACGCCGGTGTCTATCGACATACCCAGCGGCCCTGTGCAGCCGCAACCCCGACCCACGCCAACTCCGCCAACCGTGAAGCCGACGCCGCAGTCCTCGATCTCGGAGCCGCGAAAGGGCTCGATGTTCGCACTCGCTGCCGTCGCGGTGGCCGTGGCGCTGGCCTTGGGCGGCGTGGGTTATTGGTGGCTGGGCCGTGACGCTAAAGTCGATGCCGACGTGAAGCCGCCGCTGGTTTCCGCGCCGCCGACCTCTACACCCCAGGTCAATACGCCGCCCGCCGTGGCGACGATGGAGGTTGATGGCGGTCAGCGTCCGCTGCTGATGGCCGGCAAAAAAACCTTGTTCCAGCGGGTACTCAGCAAGCCGGGTGCGACGCTCGCCAGCGAAGCGGGGGCGGCGCCTGGCAAGGCCTTGCCGGCGTTTTCCGTGCTTTACGTCTATCAGCGCAAAGAGGTTGATGGCAGCCCTTGGCTGCGTGTCGGCGCGGCGACTGACGGGCGCAGTGACGGCTGGTTACCGGCCGCGCAGGTCAGCGACTGGAAGCAAAGCCTGGTGCTCAAGTTCACCGAACGCTCCGGCCGTGCGCCGGTGATGTTTCTGCGTCAGGCCGGCGACGTGGAGAAGCTGCTGGCCGACCCGTCAGCGGCAAAAAACCTGCTGCTCAAGACCCAGCAAAACCACGAAGACAATCAACGCGTGTTGGCCCTGGAACCGGCTGCGAGCGCGGTGCCGCAGAACCAGTTTTACCTGTTGCCGATCTTCGATTCGCGCGAGAGCTTCGATGAAAACGGCCAGCCGGTGCAGTTGCTGAACGTGGCGTCCATCGACCCCGGTAGTGCTCCGAAGGCTGCCGCCAGCAACACGCCAATCACTACCGCCAACGCCGACGCATTCCGCACCGCCGTGGTGCTGGTGGTCGATACTACTGTGTCCATGCAGCCCTACATCGATCAGGTGCGCGAGGTCGTGCACCAGCTGCAAACCCGCATCGCCGAGCGCGGCGAGCAGGACAGCGTCAGCTTCGGCCTGGTGGGGTTTCGCAACAGCATCAAGAAAACACCGGGTCTGGAATACGTCGCTAAAACCTTGATCACCCTGGAACAGGGGCGCGACCCTCAGCGCTTCATGGACTTGGCGCGGCAGGTCAAGGCGACCACGGTCTCGAGCCATTCGTTCAACGAAGATGCGTTTGCCGGTGTGATGGAAGCGGTCGAGGGCATGGATTGGTCCGGTTATGGTGGGCGCTTGATTCTGTTGGTCACCGATGCTGGCGCCCTGCGCAAGAACGACCCGTATGCCTCCACACAAATGAACGAGGCCGAAGTGCGTCAGGCTGCGCTAGGCAAGCAGATCAAAATCTACGCCTTGCACTTGCTCAGCGACGCTGGCAAGAAAACCCACGCCGGTGCGCAAAGCCAATATCGCACCCTGACCGCCGACGCCAACCCGCAGATCGGCGACCTGTACATTCCGGTACCGGGCGCCGATGTGCGCAAGTTGGGTGAGCGGGTGGACGAGATCGGTTCGGTATTTGCCGACCTGGTGCATCAGGTGCGCAGCAACAAGCCGCAAACCGTGCCGCTGCTGAGCGCGGCGCCGAGCCTGACCGACAAATCGGCAGCCGTCGGCTACGCGATGCACATGGACTTCCTGGGGCGTAAAGCCGCCAGTCAGGCGCCACAACTGGTCAGCGCCTGGACCGCCGACCGCGACCTGACCAACTCGGCACTGCCGGCGTTCCAGGTGTGCGTGATGCTGACCAAATTGCAGCTCAACGACTTGCAGCAATCGCTGAAAGTGATCGTCGATGCCGCCCGCAAGACCCAGACCTCGCCGAAGAATTTCTTCCAGGAAATCGCCAGTGCCAGTGCCTACATGAGCCGCGATCCTTCGGCCTTGCGCAAGGGCGGCAACCTGGCCGATGGCGGGGTTCTGGGTGAGTACCTGGAAGGGCTGCCCTACCGCAGCAAGTCGTTGAGCATGACCCAGGACTTGTGGCTTTCCCTGAGCGTGGCCGAGCAGGAAGACTTTATCGACGAGCTGGATTCGAAAATCCGCCTCTATGAAACCTTCCATAACGACTTGGCCAACTGGGTGCGTTTCGGCGATGCCGAGCCGGGTGATGCCTTGTACCGCGTTCCGTTGTCGACGCTGCCGTGATGCTGAACATGAGCGCGGTGCACAAGAGCCGGGGCGCCGGCAGCCAGCGCTACAGCCTGGTAATTCCACGGCTGCAACTGCGTGCCGGTGAACAACTGGCGGTGGTTGGTCCCAGCGGTTGCGGCAAAAGCACATTGCTGGATTTGCTGGCGCTGGTGCTGGCTCCGGATCAGGCCGGGCAGTTTGATTTTGCGCCCGGCCACACCAAGACAGACATTAGCGGGCTGTGGCGCGCAGATGCGCAAAGCGCCTTGGCGGACCTGCGTAGCCGGCACTTGGGCTACGTGCTGCAAACCGGTGGCCTGTTGGATTTTCTGGACGTGCGCGGCAACATCGACCTGTCGCGCAAACTGCTCGGCTTGAAAGACGACGGCAGCGTGGATCGTCTGGCCGGGGCGCTGGATATCGCCGATCAACTGGGCAAAAAGCCGGGTGATTTGTCCGTCGGCCAACGGCAACGGGTGAGTTGCGCCCGCGCCCTGGCCCATGGGCCGCGTCTGCTGCTGGCCGATGAACCGACCGCCGCCCTTGATCCGCTGAATGCTGCGCGAGTGATGCAATTGCTGGTGACCCAGGCCCGCGAACATGGCGTGTGCTGCGTTGTCGCTACCCACGACGAGTCGCTGGCACGCGCCAGCGGCTTGCAGGTGCGGCGCATCAGTTGTCGTCGCGACGTCGATGGCGGTGTCACCGCCACCCTCGGGGAGGCCAGCTGATGCGCAACACGCTAGTGGCTTCCCTGGCCTGGCAGGATTACCGCAACGATGTGTGGCTGTCGGCCTGTTCGGTATTGGCGTTGGTGGCGGTGGTCGCGCCGCTGCTGGTGCTGTTCGGCTTGAAATTCGGCCTGGTCAGCAGTTTGACCGAACGCTTGGAAAACGACCCGGCCACCCGGGAAATCATCCCCCTGGGTGGCGGCCGGTTCAGTGCCACGTTTATCGCACAGTTGAGCCAGCGCAGTGACGTGGCTTTCGCCTTGCCGCGCACCCGACAGATTGCCGCGACGGCGGATCTGACCGCTGGCGCCGCGACGGTGACCGTCGAAATGATCCCCACCGCGGCCAACGACCCCTTGCTCGGCAGTCTTCCGGTGCCCCAAGGGCTGGATCAGGTACTGCTCAGCCAGACCGCCGCGGAAAAGCTCGGGGCCAAGGCCGGTGATTGGCTGGTGGCCAGTGTCGGCCGGCAGGTGGCCGGTCGTGGCGAAGCGCAACGCACTCGCGTCCAGGTGCTGCAGGTTCTGCCGCTGGAAGCCTTCGCCCGGGACGGATTGTTCGCGCCCTTGACGTTACTGGAAGCGGCTGAAGACTACCGGGACGGCCGCGCCGTGCCGGCGTTCGGTTGGCCAGGCGACGCGGTGGGCGTGTCGGAGCAGCGGGTGTATCCGGCGTTTCGCCTGTACGCCCGCAGCCTCAAGGATGTCGAGCCGCTGCGCCAGTACTTTGCTGCGCAGAACCTGCTGGTCTCGACCCAGGCCCAGACCATCGCCCAAGTGCAATCGCTGAGCCGCAACCTGTCGATCGTGTTCTGGATCATCGCCGGATTGGCCTTGGCGGGAGCGTTCGCGGCGATTTTTGCCGGCGCGTTGGCGGCGGTCGAGCGCAAACGCCGAGACTTGTCGGTGTTGCGCCTACTGGGGTTTTCCACGGCGGCGTTGCTTTTGTTTGTGGTGTTGCAGGCGCTGTACAGCGCCGGCCTTGCCGCCCTATTGAGTGTCGGGCTGTATGGCCTGGCGCAATCGGGCCTGAACCATCTATTTGTGCAGATGCCAGGCGAGTACGCCAGCCATCTGCTGGCGCGTCACTACGCGTTTGCCATCGTCGCCGTGCTCGGCGTCAGCGCTGTGGCAGCGGCGTGTGGTGGCTGGCGAGTGGCGCGTATCCAGGCGTTTGAAGGAATCCGAGATGTATAAGTTACTGGGCGCCGCCGTGGCGCTGAGCCTGGCCAGCTTGGGCATGGCTGGTTTTGCGAGTGCCGATGAAGGCACAGACAAACTGGACAACCCCAAGCCGTTAGCCGATGACGTCAGCCTGCCGCTGCCGTGCGAAGGGCAGATGGTGTTTCGTTACGTCTACATCCTGGCCCAGGGCACTCTGGACGACCGCGAGATCAGCCTCGGCTATCCATTCAGTGAGGACGAGGCCGGTTATCAACAGTCGTTCATCTCCGGTTACCGCCGGGACTTTATCAACGGCCAGTTCACCCTCAAGGATCTGCCCAAGGATTGGGGCAAGACCATCACGCCGTTGATGCCCAAGACCGACAGCAAGACCCCGCTCAAACCGATGCTCTATTTCATCGGCAAATACGAGGTCACCGCCCGCCAATACGCCGAAGTCATGGCCCAGGCGCAATCGTTGGCCAGCGGCGAGCCGGCACCGGCCTGCGAGGCCTTGCAAGCCGAGGTCCCGCAAGGCATGGCCGGGCGTTTGCCCAAGGTGAAATTGTCGCGATTCGAGGCCGAACGCTTCTCTGCGGTGTACAGCGCCTGGCTGACGAAATACCACAAGGACCTGCTACCGGTGAGTGGTCGCGGCACCTCGGCTGAAGAGGGCGGGCTGGGTTTTGTGCGCTTGCCGACCGAGGTCGAATGGGAATTTGCTGCCCGTGGCGGGCAGGCCGTTAGCCGCCAGGAACTGGAAGGGCGCCTGTTTCCCCGTCGTCTGGAAGGCAGCGAAGGCGACGGGCCACTGGCGGACTGGGCGGTCTTCAACCAGGTGGCCGGTGGCACTGGCCAGGCAGCGCGGCTGATGCCGATCGGTACCAAACTGCCTAACCCTATCGGCCTGTTCGACGTGATCGGCAACGCCGCCGAGATGGTCCAGGAGTCCTTCCAGCTCGTGCACGCCGGACGTCGCCAAGGCGCCTACGGCGGCTTCGTGGTCAAGGGCGGTAACTACCTGGAAGGCGAGGGCACCTTGTTCACCGGGATGCGTCGTGAGTACCCGCTGTTCGCCGCCGACGGAACCGAGCAAAGCAACGAAACCACCGGGTTCCGGGTTGCGATTGGCGCGTTGTCGGCGCCACGTTCGCGCTACAAGGAACTGTTTACCCAATGGCAGAAAGAAGGTCGGCTGGCTTCGCTGACCGATGCCATCGACGACGCCCAGGATCCGACCAAACGCCTGGACAGCATCATCTCCGCCAGTATCGACCCGCGCCTGCAAGCCGAGTTGGGGCTGGTCAACGAAGAGCTCAAGCGCAACGTCTCGCTGATCGCCCAGCAGCGCGAGGAAGCGGCCGGCAACCTGATCCAGTCGGCGGCCCTGGTGGCCGAGACCGTCAACAACTACAACATTCGCCTGACCAATTTGCAGAAGAGTCGCCAGCAGGCCGTGGACGCCAAGGACGAGGCCAGCGCCAAGCTGTTCGCCACGGCCATCGACAACGGCCGCAGCGCGCTGGACGGCGCGGTGGCGATCTACATCGACAACCTGGCAACCGGCACGCGCTACACCGATGCCGTGATCCAGGCGCAGCTTCAACGTATCAAGGAAGAGTTGGATCGCAAGCCAGTACTGGGTAAGAGCCTGGTCACGCGCGCGACGTTATTCGTGCGCCATGTCGGTGATTATCGTCAGCAACGACGAGCCGACCCGGCGACGATATTAAAGGAATTGCTCGCATCGAACGCTCAGCGGTCTTGATCGTTCGTTGTACAGCAAGCTTGGAAGGGACTCAGGCGGCGATGGGCCGTGCTGAGCTGGTCAAACCTAAAAGAGAACACAACTATGCTTTCCTCCCGTAAACCTTTTGCTTCGCTTTCCAAGCGTCATTTGGTGCTGATTGCCGTCGGCTTCAGCACCGTACTGACCGGTTGCGCCACGTCGCCGACCGCCAAGGTCGCCTCGAGCACCAAGGTCGAGTACTACCCCAACTGCTACGAGCCGGTGCAGCACCTGCGTGCCACCGATTCGAACATGACCAAGTCGGTCGTCACCGGCGCGGCCGTCGGCGCTGTCGGCGGTGCACTGCTGGGCGCCCTGACCGATTCCGAGAACCGTGGCCGCAACGCCGCCATCGGTGCAGCGGGCGGTGCCCTGGCGGGCGGCGCGGCCGGTTACTACACCGAGCGTCAGAAGCAGATCGCCGATGACAACCAGCGCATCGCGTCCTATGCCACCGACGTCAACAAAAGCGCCGCCGACATCGACCGCAGCACCGCTTACGCCAAGGCTTCGCAGCAGTGCTACCAGAGCGCGTTCACCAAACTGGTCGCCGACCGCAAGGCCAAGACCGTCAGCGACACCGAAGGCCACAAGCGCCTGGCAGAAATCGTCGCAGGCCTCAAAGAGTCCAACGACCTGATCGTTGCGGTTAACGGCAAAGCCAGCGAAGACCTGAACAACTACACCCAGGCTTACGAAAAAGACCTGCAACAAGTTGGCGTGAAGCGCACCGACGTGGTCACCGTGGCGACCGCCGACACCACACCGGTCGTGACTCCGACCAAGAGCAAAAAAGTAGTGAAAGTGGCGAAAAAACCAGTGCTGCCAACCGTGCCGAAAGAAGCGGTCAGCACCGAGAAAACCCTGCAGACCGCCCAAGCCAAACAGGCTGAAAGCAAGCAGGTCGCCAGTGCCGGCACCACTCAGGTCAACAGCATGTGCAAAAGCCCGGACCTGGGCGACTGGGCACCAGTGCCTTGCCCGAATGTTTGATTGAGTTGTTGTAGGTCTTTGATCGTTCCTGCGCTTTGCGTGGGAACGATCTGTACGGGCTACGCCTTGGCGCTATGCGCCGCCATCTCCTGCACTGGCAAATACTCCAGCGCCCGCACTTCAAATACATGGGTGCCGATGGTTGTTTATCGATCGCCTTTATATGATATGCAGTCCTTGGATATGCACACCTTCGAAAATGAAAAAAAGTAGGTATTTATTGGATTGGTTTCGATCAAGAAAATAAGACGTTCAGTATGTCGATGCCAGAGTGGAAGGAAAGTTTGTTAAGCACATTTATCAGTAACCCCCCTTATAAGGTTTTGGAAAACTGATGTTTGATCTAAGTAAGGAGGGCAAAGTGATTTGGGTGAAACGCCCCCTCAGGGCAATGAATCTACTTGCCTGCCTTACGGTCATGGCTGCGGTTGGCCATGAATAGCCATCGAGTCGTGGGTCTTGTCGTTCATGCGATGGCCTGTGTGCTCTACATCGTCATGAATAACGTTGCCGTGCCTGTCTACAAGCAACTCGTTGGCGGGCTGACCTCTCGCGGTGTTGCCATCGGGATGGGCATGTACTTTATTTTTTACTTTTTCGTTTTTGTGAATTTTGTTTTGGTCTTCATCCATCGCCTGGCCATCAAGTTTGGCGTGGCGATCTTCATGATGCTATCAATCCTGTTTTACATGCTGCCGCAGTATCCCGTTCGCGGCATGGCGTACTGCGTGCTGGCAGGTGGTCTGACGGTTTGCGCCATTTTGCTCACCCACGCCGTCGACGGAGCCTTCACTCGCCGGCGCGGGAAACAATCGTGAATCACGACAGTCGAACAACATCAAGCCTCGTGCTGATTGCGTGCCTGATGGGTGTGTCCGTACTCATTGTTTTGCTGGGGCTGAAGGTGCAGAGCTCTTGGGTCGCAAAGCCCTTGCAAAGGGACTGGAATGATTCGGGCGAGTGTTACATCGCCACATATGCAGCTGATTACAAAGTGCTGGGTGTGGTGGCTGGGCGGATCTTTAAATTTTTCAGTAGTCCGTATTTTTATCGTGTTTATACGAAGAATGATGAGCTATTGAAAACGTCCGAATGGTATCTCTGGATGAGAGAAGGAAATGCCGGTGTTGCTCCAGAGTTTCACGGTGAGATGATCCTGTATCCAGGCGCTGAAGGTTGGGAAAGTTGGACGGTTGCGGAATGTCGTTAATGTTGGGGAACGGGAACTGCTCCCAATACCCTGGTCCGATTTATTTTGAAGAGTACCCGTCGCGCACGGGATCCAAGTGACTATGAAAAAACATCACTAGTGTTGAGTTTGATATTTCTGGTGCCAGGCTCCACTTGGCTGTACCTGAAGCAGGGAGCTGCTGCGGCGGCCGTTGTTTATTCCACAACCTGGAATGATCGGGGAACTTGTTATATAAATTCATATATTCCCCAGTATTCTAGATTTGGTGTTGCTGGAGACATCGCGAAGCTTTTTACGAGTGAAGCGTTTTTTCGGGTGTATACCAATGAAGGTAAACTATTGAGGTCATCTGAATGGTTGCTTTGGCAAAATGAGTTTACAACAGACGAACGTTCTCAATGGGTCGGTGGTCACGCAATTTACCCGACTGTTAAAGGTTATGACGGATGGTCTATTCCAGAGTGCTGAGTTTCACAAGTAAGGGTGGGTTGAATGAGCTTTGATGTGTACCTTGGGGTGGTTGCCGATAGCTTGTTTTTTGGCTCCTTGGCTTTACTTTGTCTGTTACTCGCCGTCAGCGGATTTTCATCAAAACTCCGTAATAGCTGCATCCATAGAATATTGATATTTCTCTCCCTGATATCAATTCCAGTGATTGAGTTGGTGGGTAGTTATTACGCAAATATGCCACCGGCCTAATGGCATATGAGGTTTAGCGGAATGCTGGGGCGGGAGGTGGAAAGTTATTTTTCCGAAATGGTCGATAACACTTATTTCGGTAGGCTTACTATCTATAGACGTTCAGGTGTGACGGTTGCGCTCTACGGGGCGTTTTGTTCATGAATACAGAAAGAGTAGAAAAGTGGACTGTTTCGAGTGCTTTTCTTGCCAAATATAAGGCATGGACGCCATGAGTTTAAGAATCGGTTTAGGCTTGGTTATTTATTTGTTGGTGGCGGCTCTGTATTTCTTTTCTCATGATTATGGGGTTATTTTTTATAAGACTCATATGGGCGGATTTACAGCGAGAGGGGTCGCAATAGGTGGCACCGCGGAACTGACATTTTATTTTTTTATTTTCGTAAACATTGTTGTATTTGTTATGCCGACGTTGGTGGCGAAAATTGTGCCGATAGTGCTGATGGTCGCTATCGTACTTTTCTATTTTCTTCCAGAAAATCCGGTTCGTGCAATGGCCTATAGCGGGCTTACGTTCAGTATGAGTATTTTGGCGCTGGTCACTCGTTTAATAGTGGATCGACAAATGCCCCAGCGGAAAATTTACTCTAATTCATGATCAGGCAGCCAACCCATGTCCTTTAATCACTACGACCAGAGCGAACTTACCTCACTTCGCCAGTTGGGCCGCTGTTTCGCTGAGCATAGTCCGGCGTTGGCGCTGTTTCCGAAAGTTGCGGCTGTCCCGAGTGCTCTTGAGATACCTGGAAAATGAACAGTGCCAGCAAATGTTTGGTGTATGCCGCTGCGCTAATGATCAGTTTGGTTATTGCAATTGCCATTATCGTGAATGGGATTTTGACTCGCGTCCCCGACGTTTCGAAGCTGAGTCCATCTGGCCGTTATCTTATTGCGTCGGTTCCTGCCAGCTCCCTTCTGACTCCTCGGGATGCCGTGTACTTGCGCTTTACCGATCGTGACCATCCCGATCAGGTGTACCGCGCTCCCTTGTTCTCTGACGTGTCTTTGGACATGGGTGCATTTGAGGACCCGCAAACAGTGGGTGTTGTATTCATTGATTTTGATAAGCAGGGCAAGAAGTTCACGCTCAGGTTGTCCAACCCGAGAGAGCATTGGCTGGACTTTTTTATCAGCAACACGCCTTACGAAATTGAGGCCAACTGATGTCGAACCGAAGTCTGTCTCTGCCAGTGTTTATTTCATCGCTGGTTGTAGTTTTACTGCTGCTGGCTTTGCTTGGACTGAAGGTGCAGAGCTCTTGGGTTGCGCAGCCATTAAAAAAATACTGGAATGATTCAGGCACGTGCTACATCGCCAGATATGCAGCTGATTACAGAGTGTTAGGTGGGGTGGGGAGTATTATCGAAATATTCAGCAGCCCGTATTTTTACCGTGTCTATTCAACGGATGGTGAGCTATTGAAAACGTCAGAGTGGTATCTGTGGATGCGAGAAGGTAATTCCGGAGTTGCTCCAGAATTTCAAGGCGAAATGATCCTGTACCCAGGTACTGAAGGCTGGGAAAGTTGGACGGTAACGGAATGTCGTTGATGATGACCAGTTCAGTAAAAAGGAAGCAGCCCCGAACCTTGATCGCAGGGTTGATGGTGTTGGTGGCGTGTTTTGTTTTACTTTTTTATGTTGTCAAGGCAATGCTTGGTTACCCTGCGAGTTCGATGATTGTGAGTCCTTCAGGGCGCTACATTTTTGAAAATGTTCACGTAGGTCGAGTCTTGACTTTGGGCGGGATGGCGTATTTGAGAGTGACTGATAGAGAGAGTCCCGAAAAGGTCTATCGCACGCCATTATATTCGACCCAATTGCTGGATATGCGCTCGGTTGAAGATGACAAAACGGTCGGCATTGCTTGGATGTATTTCAATAAGAAAGAAAGAACATTTGATATAGCCATGCCTAAGTGGGAGTGGCACTGGTTAAATATTTTTATCAGTAACACGCCCTATGTCCACATGGAAGACTGACGAACATGTTTGTGAGCGGTGAAATAGAAGGCTACTTGGCCGTTGTCTCCGACAGCGACTTGTTCGGGAGCTTCGCGTGCATGGCGCTGATTTTGGCCCTGACGGGCCTGCGCGCTGCGAGCCGGAACTCGAAGCTTCACTGCACGCTGACATTCGTCACCTTGATGGGCTTTGCGGTGATGCACGGCATTGGCACTTACTTCCTGAATCAACCGCTCGCATGAATATGACAGACCGCGTCGAAGCACGTACCGAGCTCACCAGAATTCAATACCAGGCAGCTCACTCATGTCCGGTAACCACTACTATCAAAGCGATGATTAAGTGCGCTGGCATCCTCCCGCTCTTCATCTCCCTGGCTAGTTGCGCGGCACAACAGGTTTACAACAACCATGTTTATGTCGAAAACCGCTGCGACCAACCGTTGGAAATGAAGATTTCCAACAGCTCCAATCTGCATTCACTGGAGCGCAACGTGAAGGCCGAAGCAGGATCGCGCGCCTTGGTGGCGAGCTTTGCCTCTTATGGCGAAGATGTGATCGAACAAATTCCGGGCAACTATTCGCTGACCATCACCGATGCCGTCGGCACCAAGGTGGTTGACGGCGCTCAGCTGCGACAACGCTTGAGCGGTGTAAAAAAGATTAATGACGGCACTCAGCGTGAGTGGACGATCAACGATGCGTCTTTTTGCCCATGACATTCACTATTTCAATGCCGCCGTGGGAAAAAGTTGGCTGAACGTACTCATCAGTAATACACCTTATACACACATGGAAAACTGACAGACATGCTTATACCAAGTGAAATAGAAGGTTACCTGGCCGTTGTGGCCGACAATGATTTGTTTGGCAGCCTGGCCATGTTCTGTCTGGTACTGCTCTTGACGGCACTGCATCGGGGCATCCGAGAGTCGCGCGTGCACCGAGCACTGACGTTCATTGCATTAGCGATTGTTGTCGCCATGCAAGTCGCGGGTTCCTACTACGGGACTATTAATCCGGCATGAATAAATACGTCCGCCTGTCCCTGTGCCTGTTTTTCCACGCCCTGGGCTGTGTTGCCTACGCGTTTCTGAATAAAGCGGTGGTGATTGGCTACAAAGCTTTGAACCAAGGTTTCACCTCGCATGGTGTTGCTATCGGAATGGCGAGCTACGCGCTCTTTTATATATTTCTGGTCGTCAATCTGGTGATTGCACTGGTACCGAATCTCGTGGCCAAGCTCCTGCTGCTGAGCGTGATGGTCGGCTTCATCCTGCTCTGGATGCTGCCTGAAAATCCGCTAAGGGCGCTGTTTTATGGTGTGGCTCAGGGATGTGTCACGTTGTTGGCGATTTTGGCGACGCAAGTCATTGAGTTGCGCTGGGAAAGGCGCACCTTCATGCGACGGGCAACACCTGCAGACCCTGTTAAAGGGGCAAACGCGTGATCAATGCAGGTCGCCGCCGACTGCTTGTCACCGCCCTGTGGATTCCGCTGGTCGTACTCCTGCTGATGGTGCTGGAAGATCGGCTGAGCAATTTTCCTACAACCGTCGAGTTGTTCGAGACCTTCGGATTGGCTTTTGGCATTCCCGCCTATATCGCTTTTGCCCTGGTGGAAATGCGCCTTCTGCGTGGCAAGAGCGAGCAGCGGATACTCAACCGAATCTGGCTCGGACCGTTGGTATTCATCCCGTTTTACGCGGCACCGTGGATGATCTTCGGGTTGGCAAAAATGCTCTGTGGTTCCTCCAGTAACATTGCATTGATGTTCGGTTGGGTGGTTTTCATTCCGTATGTACTCATCGTCGGCTATGTGGTGGCGGGGCTGACGATAGCGGTCTACAGGACGTTTTATTCATGAGATTCAATACCAGGCAGGTACTCCATTTTCTTTAAGGTCACGCTCAGTGTGGCGCCGTCCTCGCAACGGAACTCAAAGCTGTCCGAGCACCACAGCTGGGCAGTTCGCTGACCAGTTTCACTGGTCGTCCCCCGGTTCAAGGCTCTCGCGAACCATGGCCAGTTTTTGCTTTGGCTCCAGCGTCGCCGCCGCTCCTGGCCCAAAAGCTCCCCACTCTTATCGTTGCGGTTAGTCATCAACATAACCGTTTGCCTATCCCCCATCGTAAGGGGGAAATGGTGTCCTGTTTTTCATGGGGCTCGCTCAGTAGGAAGAGTCCAGAAGCCATATCTGAAATGTCCGGTTTCAGTTTAAGAATGTTCCTACATTCATAACTTTTTGTTTTTGGCATGCTTCACGCCCCATCAGGAGGGGGTCAGTTGCGATGCGGCCGCTTTTAAAAAAGCATGGCTTCAATTAGAGAAGGCTTTCGCCGTTTTTTTAATGCAATCCCGCGCCATTGGAATCCCAACGGGCGATGACAGTCGTTCTAACTAAAGGCCACGGATGTCCTACTCAAACAAACTTTCTGCCCATTACCTTGAACTCGCCAAAGCCTCTGTTTCCAAAGAGAATTTCGCGGGCGAGGATGTTCGTTTTTCGAGCGAATACGAGGCACTGGAAAGCGAGCTGAGCAAAGCCCAATCCATGCACGAAATCGGTCAGATCGACTGGCTGAAAATCCGCGAAAACAGCGAAAACCTGCTGCGCACCCAGTCCAAGGATTTACGAGTCGGTGCCTGGCTGACCTGGGCCCTGTACCAACGCGAATCCTTTCAGGGACTGCTGGCCGGCCTCGGATTTCTGCACCACCTGTGCGAGAACCACTGGACCGAGGTTCATCCCAACAAAGCCCGCACCCGCTCCGCTGCCATCAGTTGGCTGGTGCCGCGTCTCGAGCAGGTGCTGAACGAAAACGTCGCGATCAAAGAGCAATTGCCGCTGTTCCGCCGATTGGTCGAGCACCTGGAAGGTCTCGATGCTGCCTGCACCGAGCACATGGGCGACGACGCACCGCTGCTGCTGCCGATCTCCCGCCGTCTGAAAAACATGGTTCAGCGTGCCGCCGACAACCAGCCGGAGCCCGGTGCTGTCGGTGCGGTGGTGGCTCAGGTCAAGCAGGTCGCGACGCAACTGTTCACCCCCGGCGCGCCGATCGACAACGAAAAAGAAGCCCACAAAGCCCTGCGCGCGCAGCAGGAAAATGCGCGCCCACTGTGCGCCTGGTGGTTGAAACAGAAAACCACCGACCTGCGCGCCCTGCGCCTGAACCGCACGTTGCTGTGGCTGCCGATCGATGCCGTCCCCGAGCGCAACGCCGAGCAAATCACTGCTCTGCGCGGGCTGCCGGCGGACAAACTGAAAATCTACCAGGACCGTTTCGACCAGGGGCAATTCGCCGACCTGTTGGTGGAGCTGGAGGCGAGCCTGGCCAAGGCGCCGTTCTGGTTCGATGGCCAGCGGCTGGTCTGGGAATGTTTGCAAGGGCTGAACGCCGAGCTGGCCATGCGCGAAGTGGAAATCCACTTCGCGTTGTTGATTCAGCGCCTGCCGGGCATCGTCGAATTGCGTTACCACGATGGCGCGCCGTTCGCAGATCCGGCCACTCGCGCCTGGATCAGCGCCCACGTGATGCCCCATCTGCAAACCGCCAGCGCGCCGCGCAAAGTCGAAGTCAGCGCCAGCCAACCGGCCTGGGAACTGGCGCTCGAAGACGTCTTGCCGGTGCTGCGCAAGGACGGCCTCAAGGCCGCGGTGCAGATTCTCAAGCAAGGCCTGCAAGCTGCCCACGGCGGACGCGTGCGGTTCTTCTGGCAGTTCAGCCTGGCGCGGCTGTGCTTCCTGGCCAAGAAATACGAACTGGCCAAGACCCAGCTCGAAACCCTCGATTCAGAATTACAGAACTCAGGCTTGCACGCCTGGGAGCCTGATCTTGCGCTGGAAGTGCTGCACCTCCTGCATAGCTGCTGTGAGTTGTTGCCGCAGAACCACGCAGTGCGAGAACGCAAGGAAGAGATTTATCGCAGGCTGTGCCACCTCGATCTCGAAGTGGTACTCGAATAGGCCCCAGGGCCACAACCGCAAGGAGAAAAGCCATGGCCAAAGAAGGCTCGGTAGCCCCCAAGGAACGCATCAACGTCACCTTCAAACCTGCCACCGGCGGTGCTCAGGAAGAGATTGAACTGCCGCTGAAACTACTGGCAATCGGTGACTACACCCACCGCGCGGACGAGCGCAAAGTTGAAGATCGCAAGCCGATCAGCATCGACAAGATGACCTTCGACGAAGTACTCGCCAAGCAAGAACTGCAGCTGACGCTGAGCGTGCCGAACCGTCTTCAGGAAGAGGGCGAGACCGAAGAGCTGGCCGTGAAACTGCGCGTCAATTCGATGAAGGACTTCAACCCGGCCAGCCTGGTCGAGCAAGTGCCTGAGCTGAAAAAACTGATGGAACTGCGTGACGCACTGGTGGCCCTCAAAGGCCCACTGGGTAACACACCTGCCTTCCGCAAAGCCATCGAAGGCGTTCTCGCCGACGACGAATCGCGCGGTCGCGTACTGGGTGAGCTGGGCCTGAACGCCGCAGCCCAGGACGCCTGAGTCCCTATCAGCCAAGGAAGCCAGCACTATGAGCACCAGCGCAGCGCAGCAAAAGAGTAACGAGAACGGCGAATACAGCATTCTCGACAGCATCATCGCCGAAACCCGTCTGACCCCGGACGACGAAGCCTACGACATCGCCAAGCGCGGCGTGTCGGCGTTCATCGAAGAACTGCTCAAGCCGCAGAACAACGGTGAGCCGGTCAAGAAAGCCATGGTTGACCGCATGATCGCCGAGATCGATGCCAAGCTCAGCCGTCAGATGGACGAAATCCTCCACCACCCGGACTTCCAGTCGCTGGAATCGGCGTGGCGTGGCCTGCAGTTGCTGGTCGACCGCACCAACTTCCGCGAAAACATCAAGATCGAAATCCTCAATGTCTCCAAGCAAGACCTGCTGGACGACTTCGAAGATTCGCCGGAAGTGATGCAGGCTGGCCTGTACAAGCACATCTACACCGCTGAATACGGCCAGTTCGGTGGTCAGCCGGTGGGCGCGATCATCGCCAACTACTTCATGTCGCCAAGCTCGCCAGACGTGAAACTGATGCAGTACGTGTCGAGCGTTGCGTGCATGTCTCACGCGCCGTTCATCGCCGCTGCTGGCCCGAAATTCTTCGGCCTGGAAAGTTTCACCGGCCTGCCGGACCTGAAGGATCTGAAAGATCACTTCGAAGGCCCGCAATTCGCCAAATGGCAGAGCTTCCGTCAGTCCGAAGACTCGCGTTATATCGGCCTGACCGTCCCGCGTTTCCTACTGCGCAACCCGTACGATCCGGAAGAAAACCCGGTGAAATCGTTTGTGTACAAAGAAACCGTCGCCAACAGCCACGAGCACTACCTGTGGGGCAATACCGCCTACGCGTTCGGCACCAAGCTGACCGACAGCTTCGCCAAATTCCGCTGGTGCCCGAACATCATCGGCCCACAAAGCGGTGGCGCGGTTGAAGACCTGCCGTTGCATCACTTCGAAAGCATGGGCGAAATCGAAACCAAGATTCCGACCGAAGTGCTGGTGTCCGACCGTCGTGAATACGAGCTGGCCGAGGAAGGTTTCATCTCCCTGACCATGCGCAAAGGCAGCGACAACGCCGCGTTCTTCTCCGCAAGCTCGGTGCAAAAACCGAAGTTCTTCGGCATCAGCGCTGAAGGCAAGGCGGCAGAGCTGAACTACAAGCTCGGCACCCAACTGCCGTACATGATGATCGTCAACCGCCTGGCTCACTACTTGAAAGTGCTGCAGCGCGAGCAACTCGGTTCGTGGAAAGAACGCACCGACCTCGAGCTGGAACTCAACAAGTGGATCCGCCAGTACGTTGCCGACCAGGAAAACCCGAGCGCCGAAGTGCGTGGCCGTCGTCCGCTGCGTGCTGCCCAGATCGTCGTCAGCGATGTTGAAGGCGAGCCAGGCTGGTACCGCGTCAGCCTGAACGTGCGCCCGCACTTCAAGTACATGGGGGCCGATTTCACCTTGTCGCTGGTTGGCAAGCTGGACAAAGAGTAACCAAGGAGCTGGGTCATGACTGGATACGGCAGCCTTTTCGAACGCCTGGGTGGCGACGCGGACAAACGCGTCGGCTGGAGCCGCGAGGTCTCCGCCATGGCGTCGGTGGCTGCCCATCTGGCCAAGATGCTCAGTACCCGTGCGGGCAGCGTGCAAACGCTGTCCGATTACGGGCTACCCGATCTCAACGACATGCGCCTGAGCCTGCATGACTCCCTGAGTCAGGCCCGCCTGGCCATCGAACGCTTCATTGAAGCCTACGAGCCGCGCCTCACCAACGTGCGTGTCGTTTCCCTGCCGCGAGACAACGATCAACTCAGGCTGACTTTCAGTATCGAAGGCCTGCTGGAAGTTGAAGGTTTCAAGCGTCAGGTCAGTTTTGCCGCGCGCCTGGATGGCAGCGGTCAAGTCAAGGTCAATTAAGGAGACGACGATGTCCGGTAAACCCGCAGCCCGAGTTGGTGACCCAACCGCTTGCCCGCTCCCCGGCCACAGCACCAACCCGATCGCCGCCGGTTCCGGCGACGTATTCTTCGACGGCCTCGCGGCCGCCCGCGAAGGCGATGCCTGCGCGTGTGGTGGTGCGTTGGTCGGTGGCCTTGCAACAACCGTTTTGATCAACGGCAAACCGGCCGGCACCGTTGATTCCGTCGGTACTCACGGCAACAAGGTGACTGCCGGATCTTCGACGGTGATTATCGGGAATTCGCATACGCCGGCGCCGTTTGTAGCGCCGTTGCCGGTGGAGATTCAGTGGCCCTTCAATGAGCACTTTGTGATCAATTGCCAGGACAGCGGCGAACCCTTGGCCGGGGTTGAATACACGATCAAAACTGCTTCAGGAAAAGTCATCCAAGGGGTGACGGACACGAGTGGTCGAACACAAACCGTGTTTTCTGAAGTGCAGGAGGCGTTCGAGTTGGTAATTGAACCGCAATCGAGAGTATTGATCGCCTGATGGTCGCGCCCGTACTCGGGATTATTTTTGGATAGGAGTTTTATATGGCCACTACTACAGTAAGTTCGACAATGACTCCGGCCAGTAACAAGGTGGGTCGGTCGGTGGCAGTGCGCCTGTTCAAAGTGACCGATATTCCCGATGCCATGAGAAAGATGAACTGGCCTGTGGCGGCTGATTTGATGCAGCACTGGTTTGACGGAAAACCATGGCCGAACACAGACGATGGTGGAATGGCAGAACTCGTAAAGTCTCATGATGAATTCGCTCCCGAGGAATACATCAACGAAACTATTGTCACGATGAGTTGGGCAATGACTTTCGATCGAACCAAAGCCGCTGTTGATAGCTTGCGCAATCGTTGGAATAACCCGGCTGCCCAGGAACACCTGCGCAGGAAAGTATTATTGCCAGCTTATAAAGATAAAGAGCCTGGCGTGTATCCTTTCAAGTTCAGCAAGGCAAGTGAAGTAGAAAGGGTTGGTTACGCCAATAGTGAGACTATTGTATTTAATCAAAGTGGTGATGATGACGTTAACGAACTACGGGCGGCACTCGCTAACTTTAACGTACATGTTTTCGCGGACGGCAATATTAGCGTCACACAGGAAAGCATCACGCTTATCCCCGAACGGATTGGTTTTTATGTAGAGGACTCCTACGACTTCAATGACGGCTGGTTTGAACCTAGCCAGGCATTGGGCTACTGGAACTTCGATGGCCTGGAAACCAGTTTTAAAAAGGGGTTTTCTCAGAACTCAGATGTCCGAATGAAACAGAACAGCATTGCTTTTCAAGCAAGAGGCGGTCTTAGTCCTGAGCAGGCGCAGGAAATGAACGCGCTAGAGCACAAACATTACATGTTTGTGCAAAACGGAGACTTTCGAGACTATCGGAAGTCGAGCGGCAAGGGTGGTGACTTTCGTGTCTACTCCGATATTTTGTATGAGAACGTCAGCGCAGCGCCAATAGAGTTTCCAAAAAATGACGCAAACTAAGAAAATCATTTATTGTTTTTTTGCGCTGGTGATTGGCGTGATTCTTGGTTTTTTTGTTCTTGTCGCGGATGTGCTTAATCGTGAGTCATATGTTTCGAACGTGAGCAAGTCTGGTCGTTATAAAGTTGAGGCCGTTCGAGCAGGTCCCGTGCTTGTGTCGTCTAATCTGATTTATCTTCGATTTACCGATCTAGAACAGTCAGGGCAAATATATCGTACGCCATTGATGTCGAAAACTTCATTGGGCATGCAATCTTATGAGGATAAGAAAGTCGTGGGGATTACTTGGGTTGATTTCGATAAGTCCCGTCGCGTCTTTGTATTGTCCATTCCGAACTGGAAAGAGCATTGGGCGAATTTTTTCATCAGTAACATAGCCTATGAAGTGATACCTAACTAATGGTGCTTGATTTGTGTTCTGAGTCAGCGCCTATGAATTCTGCAACGTTGAAAGGCGCCGAGGTTGCGAGAGCCACTCTTGGAGTTGCTGCCACCTAGGCAACTTCACTTTAAATTCATGATCAGGCAGCTATTCCATGTCCTTTAACCACTACTACCAAAGCGAACTCACCGCACTGCGCCAGCTGGGTCGTCGATTCGCCGAGCGTAGCCCGGCATTGGCACCTTTCCTCGGTCAAGCCGGGCGTGACCCTGACGTGGAGCGGTTGTTGGAGGGTTTTGCGTTCCTGACTGGCCGCCTGCGCCAGAAGCTCGATGACGAGTTGCCGGAGCTCAGCCATTCGCTGATGCACCTGCTGTGGCCGAACTACATGCGGCCGTTGCCGGCGTTCAGTATTTTGCAGTTCGACCCGTTGAAGCGTTCCGGGCCGGCGTTGCGGGTGGAGCGTGATACGCCGATCGAGAGTGTGCCGATCGATGATCTGCGTTGCCGGTTTCGCACCTGCTACCCGACGGAAGTCCTGCCGCTGGACCTGACCGCGCTGACGTACTCGGTGAAGGGCGGCGGTTCGCTGTTGAGCCTGCGCCTGGAGATGAGTTGCGACGGGCATATCGGTGAGCTGGACCTGAGTCGTCTGCGCCTGCACCTGGCTGGCGAGCGCTATATCAGCCAGATGCTTTACCTGAGCCTGCTGCGCAACCTGGAAGGTATCGAGCTGATTCCGCTGGACGCGGCCGGCAAGCCGCTCAATGGTACTAACGGCACGCCGATGGCGTTCAAGATGCCTGGCGACCGCGTACAGCCGGTGGGTTTTGCCGAAGAAGAAGCGTTGATCCCGTACCCGCTGAACACCTTCCGTGGCTATCGCTACTTGCAGGAATATTTCGCCTTCCAGGACAAGTTCCTGTTCGTCGATCTGAACGGTCTGGACCTGCTCAAGTCTCTGCCCGAAGACACGCTCAAGCAGATGCACGGCCTGGAACTGCGCTTCGATATTCGCAAGAGCGGCATCCAGCGTCTGCGTCCAACCCTGGACAACGTGAAGCTCTACTGCACGCCCATCGTCAACCTGTTCAAGCACGACGCCTTGCCGATTCGCCTCGACGGTAAACAGGACGAATACCTGCTGCTGCCGGCTGAATACGACCTGGAAAACTGCGGGGTGTTTTCGGTTGAAGGCGTCACTGGCTGGAAGCCCGGCGGCCTGGGTTATCAGGAGTACGTGCCGTTCGAATCGTTCGAGCACGACCCGAGTTTCGACGTGCCGCAAAGCCGTCCGCATTACAGCATTCGCCAGCGCACCTCGCTGCTGCACGACGGCCTCGACACTTACCTGAGCTTCGGCATTCGCCACACCGAAGCCCATGAAACCCTGTCGATCGAGCTGATCTGCACCAACCAGAACCTGCCGCGCCGGCTCAAGCTCGGCGACATCTGCATGGCCTGCGAAGAGACCCCGGAGTTCCTCAGTTTCCGCAACATCACCCCGGCCACGTCGAGCTTCGCGCCACCGCTGAGCCACGACTTTCTGTGGAAGCTGATCAGCAACATGTCGCTCAACTACCTGTCGCTGGCCAACGTCGACGCGCTCAAGGTGATTCTCGAAACCTACGACTTGCCGCGCTACTACGACCAGCACGCGGAGAAGGTCAGCAAGCGCCTGCTGGGCGGGCTCAAGTCGATCAAGCATCAGCACGTTGACCGGTTGCACCGAGGGTTGCCGCTGCGCGGATTGCGCACCGAGCTGACCATCGACCCGGAAGGCTATATCGGTGAAGGCGACCTGTTCGTTTTCGCTTCGGTTCTTAACGAGTTTTTCGCGCTTTACGCCAGTCTCAATTCGTACCACGAGCTGCGGGTAAAAAGCACACAGGGAGAGGTGTACCAATGGACACCACGTATGGGCCTTCAGCCTCTGCTTTAAGCGGGCTGACCCGAGGAATACGCGAGTACTCGCTGTTTCAGGCCGTGCTGCTGGTCGTCGATCGGCTGCGCGAGGCCCACCCGTACCTGAGCGAAGAGGACCTCTACGACCAGCTGGAATTCCAGGCCAACCCGAGCCTGGGTTTCCCTGGCAGCGATGTCGATCGCGTGGAGTTTTTCCGTGAGCACGGGCAACTGCGCGCGCGTCTGCGTTTCAACCTGATCGGCCTGGTCGGTTCCGGTTCGCCGCTGCCGGCGTTCTACGGTGAGCAAGCGCTGGGCGACAGCGAAGACGGCAACCCGACACGGCATTTCCTCGACCTGTTCCACCATCGCCTGCAACGGCTGATGCTGCCGATCTGGCGCAAGTACCGCTACCGCGCCAGCTTCCAGAGCGGCGCCCTCGACCCGTTTTCCTCGCAGCTGTTTGCGCTGATCGGCCTGGGTGGCGAAGACATTCGCAAGGCCCAGGAACTGAACTGGAAACGCCTGCTGCCTTACCTCGGCCTGTTGAGTCTGCGGGCGCACTCGGCGGCGTTGATCGAAGCGGTGCTGCGTTACTACTTCAAGCACGCCGAACTGACCATCGAGCAGTGCATCGAGCGTCGCGTGGAAATCCTCGACGAACAGCGTAACTGCCTGGGCCGTGCCAACAGCGCGCTCGGTGAAGACCTGGTGCTGGGCGAGAGCGTGCGTGATCGCAGCGGCAAGTTCCGGATTCACATCCGCGAGCTCGACTGGCAACGCTTTCACGAATTCCTGCCGATCGGTTTCGGCTACCAGCCGCTGTGTGCGCTGGTGCGGTTCACCCTGCGTGACCCACTCGATTACGACATTCGCCTGGTCCTGCGCCAACAAGAAATCCGCGAACTGCGCATCGGTGAGCAGAACGCCTGTCGCCTGGGGTGGACCAGTTGGCTGGGCCGCGAACACGCGGACGGCGTGGTGACCCTGGGTAGCAAAATTCATTAAGGACGAGAGACCAATGATCAACGTAGACCTGCAACAACTGATCCAGGCGCTGGACGCCGAAACCCGTCGTGACCTGGAACGTTCGGCCGAACGCTGTGTCGCCCGTGGCGGCAGCAAGATCCTCGTCGAAGACCTGTTGCTGGGCCTGCTGGAGCGCCCGCAAGGCCTGCTCGCACGCGCGCTGCAAGACGCCGAAGTCGACGCTGGCGAACTCAGCGCCGCGCTGCAATCGCGGGTCGAGCACAGCGCCTCGCGCAACCCGGTGTTCGCCCCGGAACTGGTGCAGTGGCTGCAAGATGCGTTGCTGGTGGCTAACCTTGAACTGGGCCAGAGCCAGGTCGAACAGGCCGCGTTGATCCTCGCGCTGCTGCGCAATCCGATGCGCTATGCCGGCAGCCGCTACCAGCCATTGCTGGCGAAACTGAACATTGATCGCCTGAAGGATTTTGCCCTGTCGCAGAAGGAACAACCGGCTACCGGCAAACCGGCCGTACCCGGTGAATCCCTGCTGCAACGCTTTACCCACAACCTGACCCAGCAAGCCCGCGACGGCAAACTCGATCCGGTGCTGTGCCGCGATGGCGCGATTCGGCAGATGGTCGACATCCTTGCGCGCCGCCGCAAGAACAACCCGATTGTGGTCGGTGAAGCCGGCGTCGGTAAGACCGCGATCGTCGAAGGCCTGGCCTCGCGCATTGCCGCCGGTGAAGTGCCGCAAGTGCTCAAGGGCGTTGAACTGCTGTCGCTGGACATGGGCTTGCTGCAAGCCGGCGCCAGCGTCAAAGGTGAATTCGAACGTCGCCTCAAAGGCGTGATCGACGAAGTCAAAGCCTCGCCGAAACCGATCATCCTGTTCATCGACGAAGCCCACACCCTGATCGGTGCGGGCGGCAATGCCGGTGGTTCGGACGCGGCCAACCTGCTCAAGCCAGCCTTGGCGCGTGGCGAGTTGCGCACCATCGCCGCGACCACCTGGGCCGAGTACAAAAAATACTTCGAGAAAGACCCGGCCCTGGCTCGTCGTTTCCAGCCGGTGCAGTTGCACGAGCCGACTGTCAGCGAAGCGGTGACCATCCTCCGCGGTCTGGCTCAGGTGTATGAGAAGAGTCACGGCATCTACCTGCGCGATGACGCGGTGGTCGCGGCAGCGCAATTGTCGGCGCGTTACCTGGCCGGTCGGCAGCTGCCGGACAAAGCCGTCGACGTACTCGACACTGCCTGTGCCCGAGTGCGTATCAGCCTCGCTGCCGCGCCGGAAAGCCTTGAGCGCCTGCGTGGCGAATTGGCTGAAGGCGGGCGTCAGCGACAGGCCCTGCGCCGCGATGCCGAAGCCGGTTTGCTGATCGACCACGAAGCGCTCGATGCGCTGGAAGATCGCCTCGACGCCGCCGAAGACGAAAGGGTCGCCCTGGAAACCCTCTGGACCGAGCAAAAAGAACTGGCCGAGCGTTTGCTGGAGCTGCGTCAGCAACTGGCCAAGGCCCGTGAAGCCGCGGCCGTCGAGCCGACCGTCGCGGTTGAGGAGGACGCCGAAGGCACGATGATCGAAACCCTCGAGGCGAGCGTGGACCAAGCGCACAGCGTCGAAACCCTGGAAGCCGCGCTGAACGAAACCCACCGCGCCCTGACCGATGCTCAGGTCAAGGAACGCCTGGTGAGTTTCGAGGTGTGCCCGCGTCTGGTGGCTGAAGTGATCAGCGCCTGGACCGGCGTGCCGTTGGCGCAACTGGCCCGTGAGCACAACGCCAAGGTTGCGAGTTTCGCCACCGACCTGCGCACTCGCATTCGCGGTCAGGAACAAGCCGTCCATGCACTGGACCGCTCGATGCGCGCCACTGCGGCCGGCTTGAACAAACCCGATGCGCCGGTAGGCGTGTTCCTGCTGGTCGGCCCGAGCGGCGTCGGCAAGACCGAAACCGCGCTGGCGCTGGCTGACTTGCTGTACGGCGGTGATCGTTTCATCACCACCATCAACATGTCCGAGTTCCAGGAGAAGCACACCGTCTCGCGGTTGATCGGTGCACCGCCGGGCTACGTCGGTTACGGCGAAGGCGGCATGCTCACCGAAGCCGTGCGGCAGAAGCCGTACTCCGTGGTGCTGCTCGACGAAGTCGAAAAGGCCGACCCGGACGTGCTCAACCTGTTCTACCAAATCTTCGACAAAGGCGTGGCCAACGATGGGGAAGGGCGTGAAATCGACTTCCGCAACACGCTGATCCTGATGACCTCGAACCTGGGCAGCGACCGCATCAGCGAACTCTGCGAAAACGGTGCGCGGCCAACCGCCGAAGTCCTCGAAGAAACCATTCGCCCGGTGCTCAGCAAACATTTCAAACCGGCGTTGCTGGCGCGGATGCGCGTGGTGCCGTACTACCCGGTCGGTGGCCCGGTGCTGCGCGAGCTGATCGAAATCAAACTGGGCCGTCTGGGCGAGCGCCTGAACCGCCGCCAGCTGGATTTCACGTACTGCCAGAACCTCGTCGATCACCTGGCCGAGCGTTGCACCCAAAGCGACAGCGGCGCACGGCTGATCGATCATTTGCTTGACCTGCACGTGCTGCCGTTGGTGGCGGATCGTCTGCTCGACGCGATGGCCATCGGTGAAAGCCTCAAGCGCGTTCACGCAACGCTCGATGGTGACGCTAGCGTGACCTGCGAGTTCGCCTGAGGTGAGTGTGATGTTCACTCGAGTGCCGCAGCCGCTGGTCTATGCCGAAGCCTTGCTGGCGAAGTTCGCCAGCTTGTCGTGCGCGGCTGACGGCGCTGCGCTGCTGGGTGACTTCGTGCGCGCGGTCGCCGAGCTCAGTCGCTGTGAGCTGAGTCAGCTGTACCTGCTCGACGTTACCCACACCAGCCTCGGGCTGAACGCCGAGTGTTTGCAGGGCATCTTGCAGCCACGGGAAACCGCGAGCCTGCCGGCCGACTACAACGGTGAGCAACTGCTGCAGTTTTCCCTGTGCCAGAACCGTGTGCTCAGCCTCACCGGACTCAGTGGCAGCCTGCACGAAACCAGCTTCCTGCCGGAGCAGGCCGTACCGTGGCAGTCACTGCTGTGCGTGCCGTTGCTCAACCCGCAAAAAGCTGTGGTCGGTCTTTTACTGTGCGCCAGCCGCGAACAGGTCGAGTTGCAGGGGTTTTCCGATTCGCTCGGGCAACTGGGTTCGTTCGTGCTCGGGCAATTGCACTTGCTGCAACGGTTGCGCCGGCCAGTAGGCGATGTGTCGCCGATGCCCAGCAGTGTGCCGAGTGCCAGCGGTTATGGCTTGATCGGTAAGAGCTCGGCGATGCGCCAGACCTACCAACTGATCAGCAAGGTGCTGCACAGCCCGTACACCGTGCTGCTGCGCGGCGAAACCGGCACCGGCAAGGAAGTGGTGGCGCGGGCCATCCACGATTGCGGACCGCGCCGTTCCCAGGCGTTCATCGTGCAGAACTGTGCGGCGTTCCCGGAAAACCTGCTGGAAAGTGAGCTGTTCGGCTACCGCAAAGGCGCCTTCACCGGCGCCGACCGTGACCGCGCCGGGCTGTTCGATGCGGCCAACGGCGGGACCTTGTTACTGGACGAAATCGGCGACATGCCGCTGTCCCTGCAAGCCAAGCTGTTGCGGGTTTTGCAGGAAGGCGAGATCCGTCCGCTGGGCTCCAACGACACCCACAAAATCGACGTGCGCATCATCGCCGCGACTCACCGCGACCTGGCGGTGCTGGTCAGCGAAGGCAAGTTCCGCGAAGACCTGTACTACCGCCTCGCGCAGTTCCCGATTGAACTGCCGGCCTTGCGCCAGCGCGAGGGCGACATCCTCGACCTGGCCCGACACTTCGCCGACAAGGCCTGCACCTTTCTGCAACGCGATGCGGTGCGCTGGTCCGACGCGGCGCTCGATCACCTGTCGAGTTATGCCTTTCCCGGCAACGTTCGTGAACTCAAAGGCCTGGTCGAACGCGCCGTGTTGCTTTGCGAAGGCGGCGAGTTGCTGGCCGAACATTTCTCGCTGCGCATCGAGGTCGCGCCGCAGGAAAGCAGCCTGAACCTGCGCGAACGCCTGGAGCAGGTCGAGCGCAGTCTGTTGCTCGATTGCCTGCGCAAAAACGACGGCAACCAAACCCTCGCAGCCCGCGCACTCGGTCTGCCACGGCGCACGCTGCTGTACCGCCTCGGGCGCCTGAACATCAATCTCGGGGATTTCGATGCGTGACCCGCAAACCTGCCAGTCAAAAATTGTGCCTGGGATGCTCACTGTGGCGAGGGAGCTTGCTCCCGCTGGGTTGCGTAGCAACCCCAAAACCATGCGCTGCGGTGTTTCAGTAAAACCGCATCTGCTGTTTTACGACTGCTGCGCAGCCGAGCGGGAGCAAGCTCCCTCGCCACAGGTGATCGGCATTGATCTCACCTCATCCGCCTCTGTCAGTGCCGCCCTCAAGGGGCGGTGCTTTGTGCATTGTTTAGCCCTGGAGACCCTCTGATGTCTGTTCGTCACTGGCAAGCTGTCCTGTTGACCCTCGTCGTTCTATGCGGCCTCGGGGGCTGTAGCGGCAATTACAAATTCAACGACAACACCTATCGCCCTCTGGGTGATCCGCAGGCGGTCAATCGCGGCAAGTGACCGCAAGGAGCGACATCATGGAACTGGTTTTCGAAATGCTGAACACCAAGCAGTTCGTGCCCACGGATTTGTGCCAAAAGACCTTCAAGCAGGCTGGTGGCGTGATCGGGCGGGGCGAGGACTGCGACTGGATCATTCCTGACCGCAAGCGTCACCTGTCCAACCATCACGCGTTGATTAGCTACCGCGATGGCAGGTTTTTCCTGACCGATACCAGCAGCAACGGTATTCAGGCCAGCGAAAGCGGCGCGCGTCTGCGCAAGGGTGAAGCGCAGCACGTTGAACACGGCAGCGTCTACGTGCTGGGGGATTTCGAAATCCGTGCGCGGCTGGTACGCGCCCCGGCGACCTTCGATACCGAAGTCGGCCACCCGCAAGCGGCCGGCAGCACCATTCCGGACGATGCGTTTCTCGACCTTGATCCACTCATGGCGCTCGATCAACAGGAACGGGCCTACTCGGAAATCGATGAACTGAGCGCCCTCAATGCGCCGCGTCAGGAACCGCGCCAGTGTGCCGACTACGCGCGCATCGACATGGAAAGCCTGTTGGTGCCGGAACTGGTGGCCGCACCTGTCGCGCCGGAACCTGCGCCGGCACCCAAGGCGATCGAGCGTCAAAGCGAAGGCTTCTGGGAGCGTTTCGGTGATGCGCTGGGCGTCGACCTCAAAGGCCTCGATCACGACAGCCGCGAAGCCCTGGCGATCGACGCCGCACGTTTGCTCAAGCAAAGCGTTGGTGGTTTGCAGCAGAGCCTGCGCACCCGTTCGGAGCTGAAAAACGAACTGCGTCTGGCACAGACCACCGTTCAAGGTACCGGCAAAAACCCGCTGAAATTTGCCGTCGATGCCGGCGAAGCGCTGGGCATTCTGTTGCAGGGCGACAAACCCGGCCAGTTGCCGGCCGGGCAGGCGATCTCGCGGGCGTTCCGTGATTTGCAGGCGCATCAGGTGGCCTTGCTCACCGCCAGCCGCGCGGCGGTACGCGGCACCCTCGAACACTTCTCGCCACAGCAACTGACCTTGCGTTTCGAGCGCGACGGCAACAAGCCGCTGCTCGCCACCTCTGGCAGCCGCTGGAGAGCCTACGGCCGTTATCACCAGGCGCTGCGTCAGGACGATGACTGGAGCGAACGCCTGCTGGCGCGGGATTTCGCCCAGGCCTACGAAGAACAGATCCGCCTGATTTCCACCCTACACACCGACCACCAAGGATGATGCGCATGTCTCGCTTCAAGGCCGTAATAATCAACCTGCTGACAGCGTTCAGCGCTCTGGTGCTGCTGGCCGGCTGCTCGTCGATTTCGCCGTATTCCACCGTCACCAAGCTCAACCTCAAGCTGACCGCCAGCGATCAGGTCAACCCGGACCTGAATGGCCGACCATCGCCGATTGTCGTGCGGCTGATAGAGCTCAAACACCCGGTGGCCTTCGAAAACGCTGACTTCTTCAGCCTGTACGAGCGCGCCAAGGAATCCCTGTCGCCAGACCTGGTGGCCAGCGAAGAGCTGGAATTGCGCCCGGGTGAAGCCGTCGAATTCAAGCTCAGCGTCGACAGCGGCAGCCGCTACGTCGGCGTGCTCGCGGCGTATCGCGATCTGCGTGAAACCCAATGGCGCTACGTGGTTCCAGTCACCCCGGCCGATCTGACGGTGGCCGAGCTGACCCTCGATCAGACCGGCATCCATAACGAAAACCAAAAGCTCGCCAAGGCGGATGACTGAACATGAACGTGCATAAAGTCATTTGGCAGGAAGGCATGTTGCTGCGTCCGCAGCACTTCCAGCACAACGATCGCTACTACGACAACCAGATGAAAACCCGCACCCAGTTGCTGGGCAGTTACACCTGGGGGTTTCTGGGGCTCGAGATCGACTTGCAGTTCCTCAACATGGGCAAGCTGGTGATCAGCCAGGCCTCGGGGATTCTCCCGGACGGCAGCCTGTTCGAACTCGGTGGCAACACCGAACCGCTGGCCCTCGACGTCCCGCCGAACACTGGCAACACGCCGATCTACCTGGCCTTGCCGCTGGTGACCGGTAACCACATCGAGTCCCGTCGCCTGGAGCAATCCGACGTGCTGGCGCGCTACACCGCGTACGAAACGGAAGTCGCCGACTCCAACGCCGGCGATGATTCCAGCAGCCAGGTCAGCTGCGCGCGCCCGGACTTCCGCTTGTTGCTCGGCGAGCAGCAGAGCGACCAGGCTTACGTGAAGCTGAAGATCTGCGAAGTCCTCGACACCACGCCCGACGGCGTGATCAGCCTCGATCCGGATTTCGTCCCGACCTTCATCCACGCTCACGCGTCGGGCTACCTGCTGTCGTGCCTCAAAGAAGTCATCAGCATGCTCGGCCACCGTGGCGATACCATTGCCGACCGGATTCGCTCCAACGGCAAGGTCGGTGGCGCGGAAGTCGGCGACTTCATGATGCTGCAACTGATCAACCGCACCGAACTGGTCCTGCGCCATTACCTCGGCCTGGAACAGGTTCACCCGGAAGAGTTGTACCGCACGTTGCTGTCGATGCTCGGCGATCTGTCGACCTTTGCCAGTGACAGCAAACGCCCGCGTCTGGACAGCCGCTATCAGCACAGCGACCAGGGCGCGAGCTTCCGCAAACTGATGGAAGCGATTCGTCAGGTGCTGTCGATGGTGCTCGAACAGCACGCCATCGAACTGGAGCTGCAAGCCCGTCAATACGGGATCACCGTGTCGCCGCTGCACGATCACAAACTGCTGGGCACGGCGTCGTTCGTGCTGGCAGCCAGTGCCAACTGCGACTCCGAAGAGCTGCGTCATCGCCTGCCGGCACACCTCAAGGTCGGCCCGGTGGAACGCATCCGCCAGCTGGTCAACCTGCACTTGCCGGGCATCAAGGTCAAACCCTTGCCGGTGGCGCCGCGGCAGATCCCGTTCCACTCGAACAAAACCTATTTCATCCTCGAACTCAGTTCCGAAGACCTGGCACAACTGGAGCGCTCCGGCGGCTTCGCGTTCCACGTGTCCGGCGAATTTGCCGAGCTTGAACTGAAATTCTGGGCCATCAGGAACTGACCGACATGATCAAGGAAATGGATCACAGCCAGGATGACAAAACCGTCCTTCTGGATCGTCAGGGCCATGGCCCGGCACAGAGCCCGCTGACCGATTTCGCGGCACCGCCGCGTTTCGAGCAACTGGAAGAACGGATGATCTACGCCGCGCGCCTGCGCCCGGCGGAAGCCTTCAATATCAGCCTCAACTCGCTGGTGGCGGCGTCGTCCGACCTGCTGTCGGAAGTGGTGCGGCTCAAGCACAGCGCCACCCGCGAAGACATGCACGCGCTCAACCAGCGGCTGACGGCTGCGCTGAAACTCTTCGAAGTCCGTGCGCTGCACAACGGCGCCGAGAGCAGCCAGGTGATGGCTGCGCGTTACGTGCTCTGCACCGTCGTCGACGAAGCAGTGGTCACCACCCCGTGGGGCAACGAAAGCGAGTGGTCGCAGATGAGCCTGCTCAGCAGCTTCCACAACGAGACCTTTGGCGGCGAGAAATTCTTCCAGCTGCTCGATCGTCTGTCGAAGAACCCGATCAAACACCTGCCAATGCTGGAACTGATGTACCTGTGCCTGTCGCTCGGTTTCGAGGGCAAGTACCGGGTGCAG
Organism: Pseudomonas sp. GW822-FHT04C11; assembly: GCF_058800905.1. Taxonomy (NCBI): domain Bacteria; kingdom Pseudomonadati; phylum Pseudomonadota; class Gammaproteobacteria; order Pseudomonadales; family Pseudomonadaceae; genus Pseudomonas; species Pseudomonas sp. GW822-FHT04C11. Next base: position 327,515 of record NZ_JBXAMS010000007.1, read on the forward strand.
GCGCGCGGCATGCTCGAACTCGACGGCATTCGCGATGCGCTCTACCGGCAGATTCGCCAGCTGCGCGGCGACGTACCGCGTGAACTGTCGCCGCACTGGGAAGGCCTCAACGACAGGCGTCGCAGCCTGGTGCGTATTGTGCCGTGGTGGATGGTGGCGCTGTTTACGCTGGTGTGCCTGGTGGTGATGTATTCGGGTTTTGCCTGGGTACTCGGCGAGCAGCGCGACACTGTTCTGCAACCTTATCAGCCGCTTGATCCAGCCGCAGTTCAGCCGCTGTCGAAGCCGTAAAACAGGGACGTGTGATGAAAAAGCTTTTCAAGAAAGTCGGCGCGTTCTTGCGCAAGACCTGGGTCTGGACCCTGCTGCTGGTGCTGTTCGTGGCGCTGCTGGTGTGGTTCGTCGGACCGCTGCTGGCCGTCAACGATTACAAATTCTGGGAAGGCTCGACCTCGCGCCTGCTGACCATCAGCGTGCTGTTCCTGATCTGGGGCCTGACCATGGTCTTCGTCAGCTGGCGCGCCGGTGTGCGGAAAAAAGCCGTCGAAGAAACCGAAGACGGCCAGGAGCGTATTCACCGTGAAGAGCTGATCGACGAGGAACAAAAGGAGCTGCGTGCGCGTTTCAAAGACGCACTGCGTACCTTGAAAACCTCCAGCCTGTATCGCGGCCGCAGCGAACGCTGGCGCAACGATCTGCCGTGGTACCTGCTGATCGGTCCACAGGGCAGCGGAAAAACCAGCCTGCTGGACTTCTCGGGCCTTGAGTTTCCGATCAACAAGATCGACCGCAAACTCACCCGCGACACCATCGGCACCCGCCATTGCGACTGGTACTTCGCCGACCACGGCGTGCTGATCGACACCGCCGGGCGTTACCTGACCCAGCCGGACGTGGGTGTCGACGGCAGCGCCTGGACCACCTTGCTCGACCTGCTGCGCAAGCGTCGTCGCAACCGTCCGTTGAATGGCGTGCTGGTGACCATTCCAGTTGAGTTGCTGCTCAGTGGCACCGAGCAAGACCTCGACACCCTGGCGCGTCAGGTGCGTGCGCGCCTGCAAGACGTGCATCAGAAACTGCACGTCGACCTGCCGATCTATCTGGTGCTGAGCAAGGCCGACCAGTTGTTGGGCTTCGACGAGTTCTTCGATCAGCTGACCCGCGAAGAAAGCGATCAGGTACTCGGCACCAGCTTCCGCAAAGAGCAAAGCGGCACCGACGTGGCCGTGCTGCGCGCAGAGTTCGAAGAGCTGCTGCGTCGCCTCAACAGCCAGGTGATCATGCGCATGCACCAGGAGCGCGACACCCAGCGCCGTGGTCGCATTCTCGACTTCCCGCATCAACTGGGGCAGATCGGCGAGCACCTGTGCCTGTTTGTCGACATGGCGTTCACCGGCAACCGCTACCAGCGCGTCAGCCAGTTGCGCGGTTTCTACCTGACCAGCGCGCCGCACCTCAAGCAACAGATGGACCAGAGCACCGCCGGCATTGGCGCCAACCTGGGCATCGACAGCGGCGTGTTGCCGACCTTGCGCAGCGGTCGCTCGCGGTTCATCCACCACGTGCTCAGCCGGGTGATTTTCCCCGAGGCCGATCTGGCCGGTCTGGACAAGCGCGAGCGCAGCCGCATCCATTGGGGCCAGCGCGCGTTGTACGTCGGTGCACTGGCGGCGCTAGGGCTGTTCGGCCTACTTTGGGCAACGGGTTTCTCGGCCAACTACGAACGCCTGGAACACCTGCGTTCGCTGGCGCAAACCTGGACCCAGCAGCGCTCGGCGCTGACGGCACGCGATGACGCGATGGGCGTGCTTAAAACCCTCGATACCCGCTATGAAGCGACCAAGGTCTTCCCGCCTAAAGGCGATGTGTCGATGTTCGAGCGCGGTGGTCTGTATCAGGGACAAGAGAGCAACCCGGTGGTCAAGGACGCGTATCGGCGTGAACTTGAAACCCAGTTGCTGCCACGCGTTGCGCAACTGCTTGAAGGGCAGATCCGCAACAACATGAAGGACCGCGGTCGGCTGCTCAACAGCCTGCGCGCCTACCTGATGCTGAACATGAAGGACCGTCGCGATCCAGCGTGGCTGAAAGATTGGGTAGCTCAGGACTGGTCGGTCCGTTACACCGGCAACACCGCGGTGCAGAACGGTCTGAACGGGCACTTCGAACACCTGCTCAAGCAGCCGTTTATCTACCCGCTCAACGATGCATTGGTTGCCCAGGCGCGTCAGGTTCTGCGCAGCGAATCGCTGGCCACCGTGGTCTACCGGATGCTGCGTGAGCAGGCCCGCAATCTGCCGGATTACCGCTTCAGCCAACACCTCGGTCCACAGGGCGCGCTGTTCGTCGGCACCGACTACGTGATCCCGGGGTTCTACACCCAACAGGGTTATCAGCAGTACTTCTCGGTCCAGGGTTCGGCACTGGTCACCGACATCCTGCGTGACAACTGGGTGCTGGGCGAAGGCTCGGGCATGAGCGGCATGGACTTGCGCCGCCTGATGGTCAAACTGGAGCAACTGTACTTCCGCGACTACGCCAACTTCTGGAGCGAAGCGGTCGGCCAGGTGGCATTGCGGCCAATCAACGACGCCGGTGAAGGTGCTGAACAACTGGCCGGGCTGACGTCCGCCAATTCGCCGGTCCTGCAGATGCTGGTGGAAGTGCGCGAGAACACCCGTTTCCCAGCCACCGTCGACAACACTGAAGATGTCACGGATGCCGCGGAAAAACTGCTCGCCAAGAAGGGCGGTGCGCTGGGTAAAGTCGCTGCAGCCGTGGCAGGCAAGGCGGGCGATGCATTGGCCACCAAAACCTTGCCGGACACCGCGAAGAAATCCCTGCAACGGCGCTTCGAACCGCTGCACCGTTTGCTCGATGACAACAACGGCCCGGCTGCCGACCTGACCCCGGCGCTGCAAGCGCTGAACGACCTGCAACTGCAACTGTCCAGCCTGGCGCGAGCCAGTGCCCCGGATCAGGCCGCGTTCGAAATGGCCAAGACCCGCATGAGCGGCCAGCGCGATGCGCTGAGCAACTTGCGCAACGCCTCGGGTCGCCTGCCGCGCCCGATCAGCGTGTGGTTCAACGTGCTGGCCGAAGACACCTGGCGTCTGGTGCTCAACGATTCCTACCAGTACCTCAACCAGCGCTACCAGAGCGAGCTGTACAGCTTCTATGGCAAGGCGATCAACAAGCGTTACCCATTCAACGCCCACAGCACCAGCGACGTTGCGATCAGCGACTTCCGCGAGTTCTTCAAGACACAGGGCATCGCCGACCGCTTCTTCGACACCTACATGCGGCCTTTCGTCAGCGGCGATCCGGGCAACTACCGCCTGCGCAGCATCGACGGTCACAGCCTGCCGATGTCCAAGGTCTACCTCGACCAGATGGCTGCGGCACAAGTGATCCGCCAAAGTTTCTTTGCCGAAAACCCGGCCGAGCCGCAGGTGCAGTTCAAACTGGAGCCGTACACCCTCGACCCGACTGTCAGCCGTTCCGAGTTCCGCTTTGGCGACAAGACCATGGAATACCGCCATGGCCCGATCGTGCCGGTGGCCTTCAAATGGCCAACCGACGCGCAAGACGGCCGCACCAGCCTGGTCCTCGAAAAAATGGCCGGCCGCCCGATCGGCATCGAGAAAAACACCGGCCCATGGTCGCTGTTCCGTCTGTTCGATTTGATGCAGACCGAATACCTGACCGGTCGCGACGTGCTGGTGCTCAAGGCTGATGTGGGTGGCCTGCGTGCCAACTACCTGCTGATGAGCCAGCGCACGCCGAACCCGTTCGACATGGGCGTGTTGCGCACCTTCCGTATGCCGGTGCAGCTCTGATGCTGGTTGCCAGCCCCTGGCGCAGCGCGGCGCGTACCGATCCGGGCAAGGTTCGGGCGCGCAACGAAGATGCCTTCCTCAACAGCCCACAGCAGGGATTGTGGGTGGTCGCGGACGGCATGGGCGGTCATCAGGGTGGCGACATCGCCAGCCAGTTGATCGTCGCCAGCCTGGCGGAATTGCCCATCGAAGACAGCTTCGACGAGCGGCTCAAAGGCGTGCGCCAGTGCCTGCACTGGCTCAACCGCCGCTTGGGCCAGGAATTGACCGTCACCGCCGGGCGCCATGACAGCATCATGGGCAGCACCGTGGTGGCGTTGTTGGTGGACGGTAATCGCGCGGCTTGCATCTGGGCCGGCGACAGCCGTTGTTACCTGTGGCGTGGGCAGCGTTTGTATCAGCTGTCCAAAGACCATTCGCTGATGCAACAACTGATCGACGAACAACAGATGGGCGTCGAGCAAGCCCGGGCTCATCCGACCGCCAGCGCCTTGACCCGTGCGGTTGGGGCCAGCGAGCAATTGACCCTGGACGTGCTCGAACTCGAGGTTTATCCCGGTGACGCGTTTCTGCTGTGCAGCGACGGTTTGTACCAGGGCTTGAGCAGCGACGCGCTGGGCAACGCCTTGAGCCTGACCGCGCCGCAGGTGGCGCTGGAGCGTTTGTTCGACAGCGCGTTGCGCGGTTCGGCACGGGACAACCTGACTGCCGTGGTGATCCGCCAATGAGTGAACTCAATCCTGTGCTCGACGAGCTGCTGGTCAGCGACGAAGAAGCTGCCAACCTGACCTACTTCGCCTTCGCCAAATCCCATGCAGCACCGCGTACCGTGGCGCCGACCCGGGCCAGCGTTGGTGCGTTGCCGGACGTGCTGGTGGGGCGTTACCGCATCGAGCGTTTGCTCGGTGCCGGTGGCATGGGCGCGGTGTATCGCGCACGGGACCTGCTGCACGAACAGTTCGGCGACCCCAACCCGTATATAGCGCTGAAAATCCTCAGCGAAGAATTTGCCGAATCGCCGGACGCCAGCGCCTTGCTCTACAGCGAGTTCGCCCTGACCCGACGCCTGCGCCACGCCAACGTGGTGCGTTTGCACAGCTTTGAAGTGGACACCGAGTGCCAGCGCGCCTTCATCACCATGGAACTGATGCGCGGGCTGACCCTGGACAAACTGCTCTGCGAACGGCCTCTGGGCCTGCCGTGGCAAGAATTGCCTGACATCGCGCTGCCGCTGCTTGATGCGTTGACCTATGCCCACGGACGCGGCGTGCTGCACGGTGATTTGAAACCGAGCAACGTGATGCTCAGCGAGGAGGGTGTGCGCCTGTTCGACTTCGGCCTCGGCCAGGCCGAGGAGGGCGTATTGCCCGGCCTGCCGCATTTGAGCCGCAGCCGTTTCAACGCCTGGACCCCGGGCTACGCCGCGCCGGAACTGCTGGAAGGCGCGCCGCTGACCGCCAGCGCCGACCTCTTCGCGGTGGCCTGCGTGATCTATGAACTGGCGGGCGGTAAGCATCCGTTCCGCCGCTTGCCGTCGACCCAGGCTCGTGACGAACGCCTGGACCGTGAACTGCAAGCGCCCAAGCACCTACCGAAACACTGCTGGCCCGCGCTGCGCACGGCGCTGGCTTTCGATGCGGCGCAACGCACCATCACCGTCATCCAGCTGCATGACACATTGGCGCGTGCCGCCATGGGCGCCACTTCGTCCTGGCTGCAACGTCTGCGCAGCAGGCGCAACGGATGACTACCGAACAGGGAGCAAGCAATGTTCAACCCTTCTAACGAAACCCATTTCAGCCTGACCGTGGCTGACTTCCAGGGTGACCTGCACGTGCTGTCGTTCACTGGCACCGAAGGCATCAGCCAGACCTTTCGTTTCGACTTGGAACTGGTCAGCGAAAACCACGATCTGGACCTTGAGACGCTGCTGCACAAGCAGGCATTTCTCGCCTTCGATGCGGCTTCTTCCAAAGGCGGAGGCAGTGGCATTCACGGGCAGATCTATCGTGTTGCCCAAGGCGATGCCGGCAAGCGCCTGGCCCGCTACAAAGTGTCCCTAGTGCCACAACTCGAATACCTGCGCCACCGCACCAACCAGCGCATCTACCAGCAGATGTCGGCGCCGAAAATCATCGCGCTGATCCTCGAAGAACACGGCATCAAGGGCAACGCCTACAGCTTCCAGCTGAGCCAGCCGTGCCCGGATCGCGAGTACTGCGTGCAGTACGACGAAACCGACCTGCATTTCGTCCAGCGGCTGTGCGAGGAAGAGGGCATTCACTACCACTTCCAGCACTCGGCCTCCGGCCACAAACTGGTGTTCGGCGATGACCAGACCGTGTTCCCTAAACTCGGCCAGCCCACCGCCTATGTGCAGGGCAGCGGCATGGTCGCCGACGAGCCGGTGATCAAAGGCTTCACGCTGCGCCTGGAAACCCGCACCAGCCGCACCACGCGCCGCGACTACGATTTTGAAAAGCCGCGCCTGCAGCTGGAGGCGGCCTACAAACCCGACGGCAAACGTGACGAGCTAGACCTGGAAGACTACGACTACCCGGGCCGCTTCACCGAGCGCCCACGCGGCAAGTTCCTCAGCCAGCGGGCGCTGGAACGCCACCGCGCCGACTACCAGCAAGCCGAAGGCCATGGCGACCAGACCGCCCTGGTCAGCGGCCACTTCCTGGAGATCTCCGATCACCCGCGCAGCGAGTGGAACGACCTCTGGCTGCTGACCGAAGTCATCCACGAAGGCAAGCAACCGCAAGTCCTCGAAGAGTCGGTGACCAGCGACACCACCGCCAACAAGGACGACTTCCACCAGGGCTACCGCAACCGTTTCCTCGCCACCCCGTGGGACGTGTTCTACCGCCCGGCGTTGCTGCACCCCAAACCCCGCGTGCTCGGCAGCCAGACCGCCCAAGTCACCGGTCCCAAAGGTGAAGAAATCCACTGCGACCAATACGGCCGCGTGAAAGTGCAATTCCACTGGGACCGCATCGGTGTGGCCGACGACAAAACCAGCTGCTGGCTGCGTGTCTCCAGCAGCTGGGCCGGCGACCGCTACGGCGCCATCGCCATCCCGCGCGTCGGCATGGAAGTACTCGTCACCTTCCTCGAAGGCGACCCCGACCAACCGCTGGTGACCGGCTGCCTGTACCACAAGGAAAACCAGGTGCCATACGCCTTGCCGGCGAACAAAACCCGCAGCGTCTTCAAAACCCTCAGCTCCCCCGGTGGCGGCGGCTTCAACGAACTGCGCATCGAAGACAAAAAAGGCGCCGAACAAATCTTCATCCACGCCCAACGCGACTGGGATGAAAACATCGAACACGACCAGAAAATCCGCGTCGGCAACGAACGCCACGACACCGTCGAAAAAAACACCTACACCGAACTCAAAGCCGAAGAACACCGCACCACCCTTGCCGACCGCAAAGTTGAAGCGCGGATGGACGACCACCTGACCATCGGCCAGAGCCAACACATCAAAATCGGCACCGCCCAACTCACCAGCGTCGGAAGAGAAATCCACCTCAAGGCCGGCGACAAAATGGTCATCGAGGCCGGATCGGAACTGACGATCAAGGGCGGTGGGAGCTTTATCAAGCTGGATGCGGGTGGTGTGACGGTGGTTGGGCCTGTTGTGAAAATTAACGCTGGGGGCTCTGCGGGGAGTGGGACGGGGATTGGGATTAAACCGCCGCGCTTGCCCGGCGCCGCAGACAAAGACCTTGCCGGTGCGCCGCCGGTGCAGGCGCTGGGCAACACGCCCATGCCGCCACCGCCGGTTTGCAAGGAATGCCTGGCCCGGGCCAAACGTAATAGCCAAGCCCTGGCGGCACGATAAAGGACGCTTTCATGTACGCAAGCAATGCGCAGTGGCATGACCAACTGTGGGCCAACGCCGAGCAGTTGGGCCACAACCACCTTGACCTCTTGATCGACGCCACCAGCCTCGACTCCCCGCTGCTGGAAGAGCTGGCGAGCCTGCCCGATGCACCGAAACTGGCGAAGCTGTTCGACAACACCCCGGAGGTCGCGATTGCCGATTTCGGGCCGTTGCTGCTGCGCGTGGACAAGGCCCAAAAGCCCTGGCTGAAAACCTTCATCAACGCCGTCGACTGCAATCAACATGTGCTCGCGTTGTTCAGCCCTTGGGACTTTGACGTGCTCAGCGAACACCTGCGCGGCTGCACTCAGGCGCAGTGGAACCAGGGCCGTTCCGAAGGCGTGTTGCGCTACTACGAACCGCGGATGTTTGTGCCCGTGTGTGAAACCCTCACCCCGGCACAGAGCCAGGCCTTCCACGCCCCGGCCATCGCCTGGCACTGGCTGGACCGCGACCAGCAAACACAAAGCCTGCCCGGCAACTACGTGCGCCACACACCGCCGCCGGCTACCAAGATGATCGTGTTCGACCACCCACAAGTCGCCAACCTGCTGGCCTGGACCGAAGCCGACACCTACCGCATCGACCGCTGCGCCATGCCACAAGACTACGGCATGAGCCGCAAGGAAGGCCTGATCCGCCACCTGTTCCACAGCCAACTGGCCGCCAACCAGAAAGGCCTCAAGGAACCGGAACAACGCCAACCCTTCATCGAACAATGGCTGCGCGACAACTCACCCTTCGTTATTGATGAACCGCCGAGGCCGTTGATATGAAGCTTATCCGTGGTCATGAACTCGCTGCGTTGGCCGGGAAGGAATTGCCTTCATGGTGGGCGCGTGGGTGGGTTTTGCTGGGCGTGTTGATGGTGGGTGGATGCTCGACGAGGAGTGAGATGGTGAGTGCACCAGTGGAGGGGTACAACCACACCTCGGCGTCGATAAATCGGTTTTCTATCAATGGAGCGGGTGGGCCGAACATTGGGCCGTATCAAGGAGGGGGGAGCCAAGTCTGCTGCAGTGCTATTCCCAGTCAATGGAACTCGGGCCTTAGGGCAATTATTGAGTGGGACAAAGATCCGAAACCACGCGAGCCCATCAAGCGTGATCAGTATGGACAACTCGATAAAGAGGACTATAAGCGTCATGCTGCTAGTTACTCTCACCATGAAGTAACTGTAGAAATTCCTAAATACGCAGAAAAGGTATGTGCCTTACAAGTTCACTTTCTTCCTTGCGATCAGGTGCGTGTTTCGACGACCTGTTACACCCCTTCAAATCCCAAGTACCCCGATAGGGCGTATTTCCAGATGAAGGAGTCGGCGACATGTCCGGTGCTTTGATCAAAGACATGGTGTGCATGAGTGTTGTTGGTGCTCGTGGATTTGCACCTCTCGCGATATTGCGGATGTTGAGCGCTTTTAATCGCGAGCTGAAGATTCTGGTCACGTCAGCGAGGGGTTTCAGCCACACCTCTTATCCCTATAACTACCCGATGAACATGGAGGAACCGAAGGTATGTCCACACTCATAAATACCGGCATCAAGGCGCGATTTTTCGCGGCGCTGATGCCAGCCAAGTTTTCGTGGGGGCGTCGCTCGCCCACGCGATATCTGTCAGAAGTTGCTGGTTATCGAGACTCGCATTGCGCACGTTCTCTTCTGTTACTCATTGGCGTGCTGACATTGAGTGCCTGTCAGGCTGAATCGAAGATGTTGTCTGCGCCTGTGACTGGGTACAACCATACATCCGCCAATATCAACAGTTTTAGCGTTAATGGTGCGGGTGGAGGGAACGTGGGACCTCATGAGGGTGGTGGTAGCGAAGTTTGTTGCGGCATGGTCCCCCGTCATTGGACGCCGGGCTTGAGGGCTATTGTCGAATGGGAGAAGGATCCTGATCCCTATGCCTATGGGAAATGGACCGAGCGACCTTATTCCGACGCTTGGAGAAAGCGTATGGCGGAGCAGAAAAAACAATACTCCCGTCATAAAGCTGTAGTTGATATCCCACAGTACGACATACCGGGAAGTCTGAAAGTCCACTTTCTCCCGTGTGATCAGGTACGCGTCACTGCTGCTGGAACCAGTCCGGGTTACCCCGGTTATCCCTACAACTTTCCAATGAATATGCCGGAGCCAAAAGTATGTCCGAGCCCATAAAAAAAAGCATCAAGCCACTTCCAAGCTCCGCATCGGTCGCTCCGGTCTTTCCATTAAACAGACGGTTGCCTACGGAGCCCACTCAGCTTTCAAAAAACATAAACCAGCAAAAACGTGACGAAATAGCTTTTGGCAATCAACAACGAAAAAAACTTGAAGCCAATGGCCAGGCAAGCAGTGGTACCCCTTGCTGCAAAACCTTGCATATCACCATGGCGTTTGATGGTACCAACAACAACGACACGGCAGACAGCGCATCGGATCCCTCATCGTGCAGTAATATAGCGAGGATCTATCATGCCAGTCTTGGTGGGGTGCCAGGATCTCAGTTAATGGGGTTCTATCGTTACTACAGCCCCGGGGTAGGGACCGTATTCCCTGATATCCGCGAGTTCACGCCGAGTAGCATGGGGCTGATGAGTGCCAGCGGGGGTGAAAACCGCATCAATTGGATGCTTACCCGGTTAATTGATGTACTAAGAAAAGTACTGACACCAGAGAAGCCACTGCTGTTGCCGGAGACACAGACGCTTGTAGACGGTATGGCTACTTGTTGGGGTGGCAATGCACTGACTGCCGGGCTCTTGGAAAATGGCGAAAAGAAACGCGAAGCTACTATGCGTCCGTATATGGAGGAGATGGAGAAGCTGCTGAATCAACGCCGAGATGCTGAAGAGAAGCCGCATATTCTGGCTATGCGCTTGTACGTCTATGGATTCTCCCGCGGTGCAGCACAGGCACGAACTTTCGCCAACTGGTTGCAAACCCTTACGCGTTGCAAAGGCAGTAATGGAAAGGTGGAATACCGCTTCGCGGGGTTGCCGATTTCCATTGAGTTCCTCGGTATTTTCGACACTGTGGCCGCTGTGGGAATGGCAGACAGCATACCATTCGCTGCCGGACACATGGACTGGGCTGATGGCACCATGCGTTTGCCCGACGAGGCAGTAGAACAATGCATGGACACTTCCCTGCCAGATGACTGTCACTTTCTGAAGCGCTGCGTGCACTTAGTGTCTGCACATGAGCAGCGGGCCAGTTTTCCGTTGGACTCTATCCGCCGTCGCCCAAAAAGCGTCGATGGTCAGCGGGATACAAGCAAACCGTCCAGTTACCGCAGTGGTACCGTCGAGTATCTCTATCCTGGTGTGCACTCGGATGTGGGGGGCGGTTATTCGGCAGGTGATCAAGGCAAAGCTAAAGCCGGTACTGACCATTTGTTGTCACAGATCCCCTTGCAGCACCTTTACGCCGAAGCGTTCGTGGCCGGGGCACCTTTGCAAGTGCCGGAACTAGCGCGACAGGAGGGCATTCATGAAAAGTGGCGGGCGATGGGTGGGGAAACATTCAGCGAGTTCGACATTTCCGACGACCTCATCAAACGTTTCAACGCTTGGCAAGCCGATGCCGCCAGCCAGACCGGCCCGCTTGAAGAAATGATCAAAAAGCAACAAGCGCTGATTACTGCTTGGCGTATCGACCGCTACGCTGGTGGCCTCGCACAACGTGACTTCTTCAAAAACGTGTCCCCGGACATGCCTGAAGCCAAGCAGGACGCCTGGAAAGCATTGGAAAAACGTCATACAGCTGAAGTGACGGCGGCTGCGAAGGGCAAACCGGCGCCGACTTATACCGAGGCCGAGGAAAAAGAACATCAGCTGAACATCCAAATTGTCGGCCAGGAAAAGTACGATAAAGCGCGTTGGGAAAAGGGTTTTGAACCGCCGCTCGACCAAAGTCAATTGCTCGGCGCCGCCGCAGAATTCCGACACGATTACCGCCGCGAATGGGGCTTGGTGGGTGATGGTCATACGACTGTGGCCGTAGTCGACATGCTGCTTGGCGGCACGGTGTACCTGATCAACGAAGAGGACGAGGCCGAGGAGTACGCCTACCTTCACGAGAATGGTACGAAGCGTTACGAGAAAATGTTCGGTGCGCCCAACAAGCCGAAACCCGGTCAGGAAGACCTGGTGGCCCTGTTCGATGATCAGATTCACGACTCTCGCGCCTGGTTCATGAACACCACCGGGATTGTGCCGCGTGAGCCTTTTACCGACTACTTCCGCATCCGTTTGGTGCACTTCGACAATGAGTCGAACAAGCAGCTGTCGTTGCTGGCCACTGCCGGCCGTGTGATTGGTCTCGGTATTGCCATAGCCAGCGTTGGCCTGAGCATCAAGAAAAAGGACCCGCGCATGTTGTTAGGGCTGTTCTTGCCGTCCCTGGCCCTGCCAGTGCTCAGCGGTAAAGTCGGTATGTCGGATTTGCCAGAGATCAGCGCCTTCGACCCGCTCACCGGTATCGCATTGCCGATGCTCGACAGCCTCGACTCTTTGCGGACATTCACCAAGGCGCCGGGTGATATGACGGCCAAGGTTGCCGCCTTGCCACCGTTGAAACCGTTGACGGCCAGTACGGCCAATACCCCGGCGTTGCAGAAAATCCTGGCTGCGCATCAGGCGCTCGAAGCGGTGGAAGCGGCTCGCAAGAAAGACGTTGGCGCGCTGGCCGGTTTGGTGGCGAAAGCGGCGAACGACGAGGACAAGCCCGGTGGCTGGCTGGATATGGTGGCCGATCAGGCGGGCAAGCTGAAGTCGTCTGAAAAGAACGTGTAACCACACGATGAAAAGGGCGGCTCTGGATGAGCCGCCCTTTGCATGTGTACCTTCAGGTTCTCGAGACGAGGCCTGCTATCAGAGGAAGGAGTCGACGATATTTCTGGTTTCTTGATGAGACACGCAGCGTTGCTGCTCAGCCTGCTGGCGCTGACAGCCTGCAACACTCCGTCGAAGATGCTGGCCGCGCCGGTGACGGGGTACAACCACACCTCGGCGGCGATCAATTGGTTTAGCGTCAATGGTGCTGGCGGTGGGAATGTGGGGCCGCATCAGGGTGGCGGCAGTGAGGTGTGCTGTGGGATGGTTCCGCGTCATTGGGTGCCGGGGTTGAGGGCAATTGTTGAGTGGGAGACGGATCCTGATCCCTATTCCTACGGTAAGTGGACCGAACGTCCTTACTCAGATGCTTGGTCAAAACGCATGGAGGAACATAGGCGCCAGTACTCACGCCATAGAACCGTTGTCGATATCCCGCAATACACCGAAGCAGGCACGTTGAAAGTCCACTTTTTACCCTGCGATCAGGTACGTGTTTCGGTGGACAACATCAAACGGGGTGATCCGCGTTACCCCTACAACTACCCCATGAGCATGGACGAGCCGAAAGTGTGTCCTGGCGCTTGAGTGCACGTCGTGATGATGTGTTTGGGCTTTGGATCTTGACGTAGGACCGGCTAATGGGTGTCCCCTTTGGTTGGTGTATGGGAGCTCCGGTGAATCTTGCTATCAACAAAAAGACTCCGATACACAGCTCTCCTGTGCTGGCAGACGTTACCCGTATGTATCTAGTCGCGGGAGATAAGGTGAAGCAAGAAGGCGTTGAGGCAGGATGGCTATCAATCATGTTCAAAACGCCCAAAGGGAAAGAGATTCGTGGTTGGATTAAATGTGAAAATGCTGATGGTTGTTGACTGAGGACGAGGCCAGGTTTATTTGGGCGGTTTGTCCTGTTTTATTTTTGATATTTAGGGAAGGATCAGAGTGAAAGGACTTTCAGCGTTATTTGGCAGCTTTCTCGCCATCTCGACATCACTGTGTTTCGCCGCCGACTTGAAGTTCGAGGACTTCAAGGTTGCCGAGGTGTTTACCGGGCAGAACCATGCGTTGTTGCCGGTTGAAAACAGCAGCCCGCTTTGGGATGAGTACCGGGCGCAGGCCATCACGCGCAAGGTCAATTTTGCCGGGCACTACATCGTGCACACCATGGGGTGTGGTGGCGGGACTATCTGCGGTGAGGTGTTGGACGCTCGCACGGGCGCGGTGGTCGCGAGCCTGCCGAATGCCTACTACGTGGCTGGAGAGGAGGGCGGCTATTTCCATATGGCCTTCAATCCCGACAGTAACCTGATGATGGTTTATGGGGTAACCGCTGACGCTGAAGTGGGCTTGAGCGGAGAGCCGCTAGTCAGTGGTGATCGAGTCCGCTATTACAAGTTTACGAACAACGACTTTCGTTTGTTGAAGGTCAAGGATTCCTGATCGTTGGCGACTTGGGGTTTCAAGGTGTTCGGACGTTGAGCAAGGACAATGTGGATGGCCAAGGCTGGTGATGCAAATGAGCAATGATTTCTATGGGCGCGTGGATTCCAAGAGACGGCGTTTGATGGTGAAGCGCTTTCTCGTGGGCGGTGCATTGGCAATGGTCTCGCTCTGGGCTTTGGCTGCCAGTGATGCCTATACCCAGCATGATGTTCTGCAGTGTGGCGGCGTCGATGTGGAGCTGGTCTCTTCTTGTCGATCTATTGCGGTTGAGGAGGGCGAAGCTCAACCCCTGCCGGTCTGCTCTGACCAGACGATCAACATCAACGGCAAAGTGCTGCGACGTGATGTGGGGCGGGTGTCACAGCTGACCACTGACGGGAAAAGCACGCGGATGTTGGCAAACGTTGTGGTAGCCATGGCCTGTATGAAAGGGACAAAGGGCAGCCTGGTGTTCATCGGTGGGTACGGCGGGTGCGGTGCTTGTCCTGAATGGTTTGGTTATTACTCGACGGCGGGAAAGTTGGTTAGTTACTCCTACAGCAATAACGTTCGCTCGTTCGGTTCCAAGGGCTCTGATCGCGAACTGATCGAGGCTTACGGCGTTACTGCGAAGGCGTTGCGAGAGCAGAATGCTGATGCGAAAAGGATCACCTATGGGCAGCCGTAATTTCGCGATGCTGTTGGCGGGTTTGCTATGTGGTCTGTTCGTTCGGACTGCTTCGGCGGAGGTTGCTTGCCCTTCTACGGGACTGTCAGATATTTTGTGTGCGGGCCGGTAACGGCCTGCCGTCAGGCAGGTCGTGCTTTTACCAGGTCGGCCTGATAAATCGATCTCCGTACAGAATCGCAAATTGATTCATCGCGCTTTTCCAGTCA